>BQIZ01000043.1 GCA_021604365.1 Nitrospirales bacterium | reverse complement strand
CGTGCGAGAAGGCGGGCCTGGTGGTGCAATCGTTTTTTCTGGGCTTTCTCCTCAGAAGGCAGGGCGAGCCCGAGAGCGTTCAGCGCATCCAGGGATTTGGTGTCGATGACATGAAGGAGAATAACCTGTGATTGAAAATTTCTGGCGAGACGAAGGCCAACCAGGAACGCTTCTCGTGAGCTGGGAGCAAAATCGACGGGTACCAGAATTTTTTGGAACAGACCGTCCTTCATGTTGTTGACCTCATGATGTGTTTGTCATAGCGTGAGAATTCACGATAATAGATGAGAACTCAGCAAAGAAAATGCCAGTTCATGTTGGTTCTCTGAGATCCTAGCCGGACCAAGTCATGGAGAAGTCAGGATGCTGAAAAGACAATATTTGAAATATTTTTCTCTCGAAGAAAGAGGAAAAAGGCAACAGTATGCTGAAGGAAAGTAGTCCCAAAAAAGGGCATGTGGGGAGATGGAGTTTAACGGGTTTATGTTTTTTACATGAAAATTCAAAATCATGGACAAAAAATTTTTTTCCGAAAAATATTCAACTTGGCAGGATTCCTGCGAGTATCAGAACGTACCGGCATGAAAAAGGTTGTGTGTGAAGTGTCCTGTGACCGAGATTGAGGAAATCAGACGATGAAAATCCTGTGTGCGGTTGATGGGTCGGAGTTTTCTCTCTGGGCCCTGGAATGTGTGGGAAAGTTGTTTCGCCATTCGGTAAAAGAATTGGTCCTGTGGCATGCGGTTGATCCACGGATATTGAGAGGTGGAGGGGGGAAACGACCCAAAAAGGATGAGCCAGGCACCAAAGATCTTTCCCAAAAACTTGAGGCGGCCGGTCAGAAGGTCCTGAAGGATTGCGCACACCGGATGGAAATGGTGTTAAGTCAGGCCACCACCAAGCCGTTTGCGGCAATTAAGACGGCCTTGGTGAAAGGCCATGCGGCTGATTCCATAATTTCCTATGCCGAGCGAACGCGACCTGATTTGGTGGTTGTGGGATCACGCGGAATGAACGATCTTCCGGGATATTTGCTTGGGAGTATTTCGAGAACGGTTCTGACCCACGCTCCCTGCTCGGTCTTGACGGTCAAGAGTCCACTCGATGAGCCGGCTTCCGTCTTACTCGCCCTGGATGGGTCCAAGCCATCAAAGTTTGCGGCGAACCGGGTGAAAGAATGGCTGTCTCCTGAAGAGGTGACCCTTCACCTGGTGTCGGTTGTGCCCGATATTCTGACGGATGCGTCCAAGAAGATACTCCCGAAATCACGGCTGAAGGCCTTGGTGGCTCCTCTTCGGAAGGATGCTCAGGAATACCTTGAGCAATATCGAGAATTGTTTCTCAAGGAGGGGTTTCAAGTGGTGGGAAAACGTCTTCAGGGGAATCCACGGGAGAAAATCGTCGAGTCGGTTTCAGCCTGTCACGCTCAATTGGTGGTCATGGGATCCAAGGGTCTAACGGGTGTTGAACGGTTTACCATGGGAAGTGTCTCGGAATGGGTGAGCGCCTATGCGCCTTCGTCCGTGCTGGTCGTCCGGCATTAACCACCATCGCAGGAATGCTGAATGTTTTGTCTGCCTTCATTGATGACCATCAGATGAAGCTCGGACCTTACACGACATAAAGGAAATAAAGGAGGGATAGTGTTGAACATAAGAAAGACAGGTTATTCGCATGTGAGCTCGGGGAAACCAAGAGGATCGTGGATCGGAGGTCTGCTGGGATTCCTTTTCATCGGATTGCTGATGGCCACCGGAGCCTATGGGGAGCATCTGGATGTGGCCGATGGCCGCACAGCCACCTCCTCGGACTGTCATGGGGCATTCCTCGGAAAACAGGTTCCGGGAGAAACGCTGGCCCGGATGTTTGCCGCACATGCCCGATGGCTTGCCGATCATCAAGACCCGAAAGGCGTGCAGGCCGATTTTTGCGGGGCGGATCTGGCCGGGGTCGATTTTCGCGAAGAAGATTTGAGCGGTGCCAACTTTCAAGAGGCCAACCTGACGCGTGCCGTGTTCACCACGGCCAAGTTAGTCCATGCGAACTTTCAAAAAGCTAATCTCACCGAAGCGTCTTTTTACTCGGTTGATATGCGCGGAGCCAACGTCTCAGGTGCCAGGGCCCGGTTGGCGGATTTTCGAAAAGCCGATTTGACCCAGGCCAATTTCACAGGGGCCGACCTGCGAGAGGCGAATCTCGCAGAGTCCCGTTTCCGCCTGGGTGTTTTACGAGGCGCTGATTTGGGGGAGGCCTATCTGGTCAGGGCGGATTTCGAAATGGCCAATTTGGCCGAGGCGTCTCTTATTCGAGCCGATGGTCGAGAAGCCAATTTTCACCGAGCCCTACTCGCCAATGTCAAACTTTTGGATGCGGATTTAAACCGAAGCAACTTGCAAGAAGCCGATCTTCGCTCGGCCGATTTGTCCGGGGCGGATTTGGGATTAGCCAATTTGAATGAGACTGTGCTGACGCAGGCCAATCTCCGCGAAGCGAATTTGGACAGGGCCGTCCTGTTTCAGGCCAATCTCGAAGGAGCCAATTGCGCCGGGGCTAGTTTTCAAAATGCCGACTTGCTTGAGGCGAATTTAGCGACCAGCAATCTCTTGCGGGCCACATTGGATGAAGCCTATCTCGCGAAGGCAAATTTGCAGGGGGCAAATCTGGAAGGCGCCGATGTCTCGTGGGCGAACCTGGTTGAAGCAGATCTTTCGCAGAGCAATTTGGAATTTGCCGTGTTGTTCCGTACCAATCTGCAAGAGGCAAAATTGGATGGGGCGAGGTTGTACGGGGCCGATCTTCGGGGAGCGAATCTCGAAAAAGCCTCTTTTCAGGGCACCCGTTTGGAGGGTGTGGCCATTCGGTATGCCCAAGGATTAAACCAGGCACAACTGAATCAGGCTTGTGTCGATGCGCGAACCCGGTTGCCGGAAGGATTGCTGGGACCATCTCCATGCCTTCGCTGAGCACGGAAATTTGGACCTCACAAAAAGGTGAAGGGGGGGCCAACGAACTTGCGCAATATTTTATTCACAAGGATAGAGTGTGAATCCATGCAACCAACCACGGAGTGTCGGAATGTTCACCCTATTTGAGCCGGGAGGCATGCGGGTTCCCTATGTGCCGGGTTCGTTCCGGCAGAGAAATGTCGAGAAAATTTCCAAGGCCTCTCCAACCGGCCAGGTGAAGGTTGGACAGGAAAATCCTCCCTCGGGTTCCCAGAGGAATGCAGGCCCATCTTCCTTGCAGGCCCGCTTGTATCAACAGGTTGACTCGTTCACACAATCTTCTCGAGCAAAGGTTTTTGCCAGGGACATCATGTCCTCCCCTGTCGTTACGCTTCCTGTGACGTCCTCACTTGCCCAAGCCTGGGCTGTGGTTCATTCCAGGCGTTTTCGACACATTCCTGTTCTCGGCGCTGAGGACGTCGTGGTCGGAATGTTGTCCGATCGGGATCTGTTCCGGGGAACCATAGAGTCGGTTCTTTCAGGGACAACGGAGTCTCATGCACAAGCCGGGGGTTCTATCCAAGGTCTGGTCAGTCGCCCGGTCTTGGTTGCGTCCCCGGAAGCCGAGCTTTGCGCACTGGCGAGAGTGTTGTTGGAGGAACACATTGGCGCATTGCCGATTGTGGCTGAATCCGTGGGCGTAGTGGGCATGATTACCAGAAGTGATATTCTGCGTGCCCTGGTCGCCCATCCTGACTTTGACCGATGGGTATAAGAGAAAGGGGTACTTAGCCCAACGGTGAGGAAGCGGACATTTCCTCTCTTATCCTTGTGCCGAGTTGAAGGAGGAAACGCATGCTAAACCAAGGCGAGAAACTGTTAATCGTCCATCGCCGACTATTTGAAAAAGATACGCCCCGGTTTTTTGTGGGAGAGGTGCTGATCTATGAAGCCGGGATTGTCAAGGTGAAAGGGTATACGTTTGTCAAAGATATGTTTAGCGGAAACATGCAAAAGAAGTCAGATCTACGCACCAAGGTCATGTCGATTGTCTCAGGGACCCTTATTGTGTATCAATTGCCGGTGACGGCTCTCTTGGATTCGATGAGATTTAGACTGGATCAGGATGGAGGGTTGGTGCTCAGGGATGAGGGCGGATTTTCGATGGATGTGTCGGAATCCCTCTATAAACACGAAACGCATCAATAACAACACCTCCTTGGTTTATTCCCTGCCAAGGCTCGCCTTCTACCTTCTTTTTGTTTAATCGTTCAGTCTCCTATGGCCAATCCATGGTCTATGAAAGGATTTGCAAGGGTGCGAGTTTCTGCCCTTTAGCGAGAGAATGGCCATTTCGAAAAGAGTCAGCAGGAAGAAAATGTCGTGAATGTTCAGGAGGGATGAGCGAGCACAGCAAACGTACTACGGAATTGGTCGGGTGTCATGTTTACCATTGCTGCATATTCCGATACGGTTTCCATGTTTGCCAAATCTCCCGGTTCTAATCGGGCCATATAGGCGCGGGCAATCTTGTAGGATTCCGATTCAATATCGACCATACGCACACGGGTCCTGCCCGTGGCGGAGTCCACAATGTCTTGAAACGGGAGCGGGGTAAAACGTCCGTTTACGATTGACACCATCGCCCCATTTCCTCCATCCAAGAGGAATTGGGCGGCACAATACCCCAAGTCCCTGGTGTATTCCATGTCGAACGGAATGGGGTCGGCGCAGCGAAGTTCATAGCCGATGTTTTTGAATACTATGGTGATCCTGATGCCGGAGTGTTTCAGTTTTTGAGTGACGGTTTCCTTTAGCACCTTTCCGATATCCAGTTCCGCCAGTCGGATATTGCCATGTTCATCTCGTTCAACCCCGCCTAAGAGGGCGAGGTCGTCCTGATCCAAAAACTCAGAAAGTCCTTCAGCCAACACCGCCACGCCATCCGAGCGCCCCTGGGCCAGACGTTTGGTTATGGCTCCCACGAGAATATTGGTTAAGTGGCCAAGCTTGAGCGTGGACCCCTTGAATTCCTCAGGAATAAGGGTGAGGGTTGCTCCCGCTGCTTTACCAATGCCTAGAGCCAGGTGCCCGGCCTTACGTCCCATGGTGACCACGAAATACCATCGGGATGTGGTATGGGCGTCAATCATGAGATTTTTGACCAGTTCGACTCCCATGTGTCGGGCTGTTTGAAACCCAAAGGTTGGCATGCCATGAGGAAGGCACAAATCGTTATCAATCGTTTTTGGCACATGTACAACATGCAATCGCCCGCTGGCCAGTTCCGCCAGTTTTAACGCCGAAAAAGCGGTATCATCCCCGCCAATGGTGATGAGGCCGGTCACATTCAATTTTTGAAGGGATGTCAAGGTGGTTGATAAATCTTGAGGACGTTTAGTCGGATTGGCACGAGATGTGCGCAATAAGGAGCCACCACGAAAGTGCAAGTGGCTGACCGTTTCACGGGTGAGAGGTTGAGTATGGGAAAGGTCCCCTTTCATTAACCATTGAAATCCGTCTTCAATCCCAAGTACCTCCGTCCCACAGAGACGACTTCGAATTGTGGCGGCTTCAATGACGCTATTGATGCCGGGGGCCGGTCCGCCTCCGACCAAAATGGCGAATTTCATGATGGGGAATCCATAGTGTCGTTTCACGCGTTAAAAATTAAAGGAGACCATAATAGAAAGAGGGCGTGCGAGTAATCAAGTCCTAGCTTGCGGAGGTGGTTCACGAATCAACAGCACGGAACAGGGGGAGTGGTGAATGGTCGCATGAGACACACTCCCGTGTGCCAGTCGTTGAAGCGGTGGACGACTGTGGGTAGTCATGAGGATCAATTGTGGTTGAAGACGTGAGATCTGGGCTTGAATGAGCGAGGAAGGAGACCCTGGTTCGAAATTACTCTTTACGGAGTATCCCAGGCTTGAGAGTTGGTCGGTGACGTCTTTCATTAGACTGGCGCCTCCAGCCTGAAGCTCCTTCTTCCTGGAGTCCGGTAAAAGTTCGCCAATCGGGAGAATAGGCTGGGCAAAGGAGATGACATGCAGCACCGTAATATGAAGGGAGCCTTGACGAGAAGTCCGTGACACGATGCATGGGTCGCGACCCTGTGCGAGACGCTCCCGATCAGGTGTTCCTTAATGGTTCCCAACCCACGCGAACCCATAATGATGAGGTCCACCGATTCGTGCTGTGCCATTGATAGAATGACCGAGGCGGGAATTCCAATATCAAGGCGTTGGGAGACCTCCTTGCACTCCCGTGGTAAAAGGGAGACGCCTTTTTGAGGATTCGAACGCCTTCTTCCCGCAACGTCTTTTCTGCGGCCTCGGAAAAATTGTGCCCGACACTCATTCCTGTTCCTGGATAGGCGAGTTGGGGAATGGAAATGGTGTGAAGCAGCAGCACGCGTTCTGGAGGAGACAAAGCCTGTACGCTTCGAACGGCCTCCTCCGACTGTGAGGAATTATCCACAGGAATTAAAATGGTTTTGGATTTTAATGATGCGGTTGGTGTCTTCACCCGTCCTCGAATTTAGTGATATCACACCAAAATGAAACCTGTCTCTTTACGATCTGTGAGACGAGGGATCCTGGTGTTCGTGAGCTGATGGATGGGTATGGGAGGGCGCATGCTCCGGTTTGTGAAGTGGGCACGTATTGATTCCCAAAACTTGCCACGCCGGACAGTATCCAATAATTCCCGTTAACAAGGCGATGAGGCCGACAATCAGGAGGACAAGATCTCCCCACCCCGGTAACAGTGAAAATCCCGATAAGGCAAGAAGGATAAACCCTACACCGACCCGAATCACCCGTTCATGGTGTCCGATGTTACGATACTTTTTCATATCACACCTCTTTTGATGGTGAGGATAAGGTATTCAGCCATTTAGTCCAGGTCGCCACTGGCAACCCGAACTGCGCCCAGTACCTGGTTGGCATTGAAAGGGCGTCCGATAATTTGAACTGCACCCAGGTGACTGGCTTCCGGAGCGAGGCTTTGGTTAGATTGCCCTCCCAATATCACCACCTTTCCTGAGAATCCTTTTTCGCGGAGTTGACGCAATATTTCCAAACCGCTCGGATGGACCAGATATAAATCAACCACGACCAGGGAGGGGTTATGCCGTAATACGGATTCGATAATATTTTCTTCCTTATCCAGTAAAAGGAATGGGTCGCCTTTTTTTGTTAAGGCCTGTTGTAAATTTTCTCGTAAGATAGGGTCGATGGTCGCAATGAGTAACATACAAGAGATATCCGTATTTGAAATAATGTACAATCTATACCCATCAAAACCTGTGCCAAACTGCCAAAGATAGATGTCTTTGATTTATCAGGAACAAAGATTTCAGCCACGAGGAAATGGTGCAAAGAACCTCAATTTAGTGGAGGAGGAGTGTAGCGCTTGGCCCCACTCCGGGGATCTGAGAGGATTGCACACAGGGATTTTTTTGAGTAATTTTTCCGGGATTTGTAATACTCCTTCTCCTTCAATGACGATTATTCATGCCGGACATCCGGCTGGGGTATCGGGGTCTGTTGGTGTGGAATCAAGTCAGCGTGAAATGCATCATGAAATTCTTTAAAAGGAGTGGTAACTCAATGAGGGCGTTAATGGTGTTCGTTTTTATCCTGGGATGTTCGGGAACCGGATGGGCAAAAGATATTGAATTGGTCGCCCTTGGGGTAAGAGGCGGGATGAATTTTAAGGATGCGGGCTTGCAGCCTGGCGAAAAGGAGGATTTTGAACAATTTGATGTCTTTGGCATTATGGGACTTCCCTGGAAGTGGGAAGGGACGTCCGGGTGGGAGGTGCGTTCGCAAGTCTGGGGTTCCGCTGGTGCGTTGAGAGGAGCCGGGGATCTTGGTTTTATTACAACTCTTACCCCTGGATTAGCTTTGAAACTCCCGAGTTGGCATTTGATTATTGATGGCGGAGTCGGAGGAGCACTTATCAGCAAGTGGGAGTTCGGCCGACAAGATATCGGTGGTCCCTTTCAATTTATTGCCCACGTTGGCCTGGGTGTTCAGCTCCCAGGGAACATGGTTGTGGGCTGGCGATTCCACCATATGTCTGATGCCACGATGTATGGAGACAGTCGTGGTGTGGACTTCCATATGCTTGAGGTGGCCTACTACTTCTGAAGGTCTAAATGTCTTTTGAATTGTTCTGTTTTCGCATGAGTGGAGAGATGGCTGTCTGTTCCATCTGTTGATAACGTCCTCTCTGTCTTTCGGGTCTTTTCCTTGAGGTAAAAGAGGGCAGGTGGATCAGAATGCGAGAAAGACGATGCCCTCAATGAGAAGGGGTCTGTTGAAAAAAGCCGCCAGCGGCGTTCTCGTCATTTTTCCGTGCTCACGTACTAAGCGTACGCTCCGCGCGTAAAAACGGCTGCGGCCTTGCTGGACGGACTTTTTTGAACCGACCCGGAGCCTCTGATGTGTAATCTAATCCTGGACAAATTTGCCCTTGAAAATCTTTATTGTTCAACACTCCCAGAAGCACCGTCTATGCGACCTATGTTGGGGGATATGGTCTCTTGGGGGCATTCAGAATCAACTACCCTGCCGGTTAAGCTCCGTAGACGTTAATCAAGTGGTTATCAATCAATTGATTCAATAAGTCGGTGCGGGAGATCATTCCCAGTAGCTTGCCTTCACGCACGACGGGAATCCGGATAATCTGATGTTTGATCATGTTGTTGACAAGGTCCTCTGCTGTTGCGGCTTCGTCAACTGTCACCGGGTTCGGGGTCATGACGTCTTCCGCCTTTAGTGTGTGCAAATCTTTCCCGTCGACCAGGGCTTTCAAGACATCAAATTCCGTGACCATTCCTACCAGATGATTGCCTGGTTCAATAACAGGCACTCCGCTAAACGTACCGGAATGGATCAGGATCGAGAGATCACGAGCACTATACTGACGAGTCACCGCGACCATGCGGGTTTGCATGAGATCACGCGCTTTCATCTGCAGATTTGGTGTAGCCATGAAACCTCCTGATAAAAAATTCCCTTTGGGGGCAATCCCTTTTTGGGACGGTGTGGACGTGTATATTAAATCTCGCACAGTGGTTCCAGCAAAGCATAGGGCCGTTGGTTTTTCAGATTCTTCTCACTTTTCTTTATTTCACCATCTTTTCTCTGCCATTTTGGAACGGATCGGATGCCAACGATGACTATACAAAAAGGCATTCAGCAGGGCCACCCCTATCATTCCTGACCTAATCATGTAAGGCATGGTTCTGGTGTTTTAAGAATGGATCAAATCTGGCAGAATAGAGAAGTTCTGATTGAAAACCTTTACCCATTGAGAAAACGGAGGTTACTCTATCAAGATGATGCCCGGATGAGCGAGGTGTCAGCTTTTTAAGTGATGGCATTCTTTTGAGATGAGGGAATAATCATGTCGGTTGTCATTCAGCGATTCGAACCCGGGACCTTGCAAACAAGGGTGCAAGCCAGAACCGCTCATGCCATTCAGCGAGGGGTGATTCATACGATTCCCACATGCTTCGAGTTGGTGGAACAAGGCGGGGTGAATTTTCTTATTCGAATTGTCTCCAGCCTGGCCAGCAAGGTTCAGTCCAACGCTGAGCAACGATCACCCTCCATGGCAGTCAACATAAAGCAGGACCCCTTTCTGCCTTACGAACAAGACCTCTTCGTGGCGGACATTTCCGATACCCATGTGTGTTTGTTAAATAAATTTAACGTCCTGAATCATCATATACTCATGGTGACGCGTTCCTTTCAGGAACAGGATTCCTTCCTCACGCGGAGTGATATCGAGGCCGTGTTGCTGTGTCTGGCCGAATTCGAAGGGTTGGCCTTCTATAACGCGGGGGAAGCTGCCGGGGCCAGTCAACGCCATAAGCATGTGCAAATGGTTCCTCTTCCTTTGACGGCTGAAGTGTCTCATCTTCCCATTGAACCCCTATTGAATGCGGCCAGGTTTGAGGAGCAGATTGGGCGGATTCCCGGTCTTCCTTTTTCCCACGTGCTGGAACGGATGAATCCCGAATGGATCGTTTTTCCGGTAGAAGGGGCACAAGAGTTGCTGGAGCAGTATCTGTATATGTTGCGCACTGTCGGATTGTCGGGTGGCGAAGCAGGAGGCGAAACTACCAGTCCTGGTCCGTATAATTTTCTTGTCACACGACAATGGATGTTATTGGTTCCACGGTCCAGGGAGTGCTTTGAAGGGATTTCCGTGAATGCCTTGGGATTTGCCGGAGGCTTGTTGGTAAGGGATCAGTCGCAGCTTGATCGGTTGAAAACGTGTGGGCCAATGACCGTACTTCGTCGAGTGGCCATGTGTTAAGGGAATTTTCCCATGTTTTTCTCTGGGACTTCTATGAGTATACTTAACGTGTACGTTGTGATGATGTGTGTCTGTTGTTTCTATTACTCAAATTGAGAGGGAAGAAAATACTATGGATCTTCAGATTGACAGTCGGAATGTGACGATGACCCCACGATGGAAAACGGAGATTGAAACCCGGATGGCCGATCTGCAGGTAGGCCATGAGGATTTGATCCACGGGCGGGTGACCCTTACAAAAAATGCCCATCACAAAAAATCCGAAAATGTGGCGGAAGCCCTGGTGGTCGTCACAATGCCCGGTCGTCATACCCTGACAGCCAGAAAAGAGGAAAAAACGTTCGAAGAGGCTATCCGTGCGGCGTTCTTTGCCGTGGAGATTGAAGTGAAGAAGTTTCGAGACAAACGGGCCTCCAAAGAAATTCGGGTCCCCCCTATTCCGTTACGCGGAGTGATTACCAAATTATTTCCCCAGGAAGGGTACGGCTTTCTTGTCCAGGACGGCGGAGGCGAGGTCTATTTTCACAAGAATGCGGTACACGGAATGAAATTTGAGGAACTTGAGGACGGGGTGGAGGTCTTGTTTAATGTGGAGGACGGGGAGAAGGGTCCCCAGGCCACCACGGTCAATCCGCTTCCCACACTACCGGGTGCCGTCGAAAAGGCTGCGTTTTCCTGACGAGGCTTGATTGAAAAAGACAGGCATTCCCTCAGAATGGTTTCCTCTGAGGAACGGATCCCGGGTATTTGGCAGGTGATGGAATTTCTGCCCCATGGAAATGGTTTCGTAGATTTTTGCACATTGAAGGATTGAATGATATCCGTGCACGTTCGGCCTGATCTTGTTGGGCATCCCGCAAATTATGCAGAGGAATGTTTGGCAAAGAAAACGACCCGGCCTGGAGATGTGGAGAACCTTGGTCTCTGAACGCCCGATTTCGGCAGTTCAGGTGATCACATGTATGCGGGCTTTCCCCAAATAGGTGATAGTTCTGGATCTGTCCAACCCGGCCATGCCGTTCAAGTGCCAACCCTGGGCCCTGTTCTTCAATTGCTATGGTCGGGTCCACGGGGCGGCCTCTTGTTTAAAGCGACGTTATTTGGACAGGTATGGACCAAACCGGATCACCTGCCGGTAATCTCCGCAACCCAGATGTCACCCCCAATTCGCATTCCTTCGCAAGGAAGTCAGTCCATCCCGACCATAAAACCCCCTTGGAAGGGCTATCTGTCTGAGGACTTCGAATGAGGGGCCCGCATGCTCACGACGAGTGAACGAATTGTCCCGGGTCGAAGCAGCCCTTAGATGGCTGGACGACACCAAAGCCCGACGCCAAGTTGAATCGTCGGGCTTTGGGTGCTTATTTGTCCTGTGCGGCTTAAGGGGTCCGCCTTTGTATTATCGGGTTTCGAGGGCTTTGTAATATCGGGCTGAGGGGCTCCTGTCTATTCACGGTCGGACTGAGTGTGTCGCGTCTTTCAATATTCGTGGTGCATCCCTGTGAGTTCTGTCCAACAATACAATCTCGTGAGGGGTTTAAAGTCGAAGTGTCGATCCTTCGTTCAAGCAAATCATTGGGGTTCAGGAAAAATAGCATTAAAAAATGGTCCAGGGAGTTTGCCTCACCCGAGGTTACACCTCCGGCTCCAGGCCCCAAGACATACCCTTTGACGAATAGCTTTTGTACCGCTGCTGCACAATCCAGTCCTCTATTGATTTCCACATCGACGGTCGAGGACATATTTTCAACCACAAAAGTATTGGTTGCGCTCTCGACGCAATCCAAAAGAACAACATTCCGATCGAAAAATGGGAGCTTTTGCGCCTCAGATTTCTCCCCGGTTAGAAAGCCGCCCGCCAGACCTCCAATTAACAGCGCTATTCCAAAGACATTCCTGTGTTGTGAAAAGTTCCTCATTGGGTCCTCCGTAGGTGTAATTGTAAGAGCCATGCCCAGACCACTCCTGAAGCATGTTGACTTAGTTAACTGTGATTGACGGTTGTTCTCCTTGGCCTTTCAGCTCTCGCTCCGGCTGCTGGATGTAGTGTAGAAACCAGATCCGGTTCATTCGTGGGTGATGCATGGATAAAAACGTGGAATTCCTCCCTTGTTGAAATAGAACGAAAAAAGGGCCTTTGAGGCTTACATATTCCTCAAAGGCCCTCCATTGCCTTGCCTTATGTGCTCAACTCACCCATGAACTGATCCTAGGATGGGTGAATGGAATTTCTAACACAATCTGAATAAGAATGTCCCAACCTGTTTGTGCCGGCGGGTTGCATTCACAGAGAACGCCGTTCCTTGTGCCCGAATATCGTACGGTAACTTCCTCTTCATGATTTCCCTCGCGGGTACCCTTGTCCCAAAAGGGGCAAGCGACCCTTCAAGAGTCATCGTTGAAGGATGCAATCCTCTAGTTCGATAGACAGGTTGGCGGGATGAGGGCCGATGGGTAAGAACGCCGATGTCAGCCCATTCCGCTTCAGCCAGGACATAACTTTCAAAGCAATAGCATTGCTCTAATCATCGGGGTGTTGCAGCGCCCGGCAGGGGCCAAGAACGGTCATGATGACAATTCCCTGTCGGAGGTCCGCTCGATTGCGTAAACGGAGTTGGCTGGCGGTCCGCCGTTTTGGAGAGGTAGTTGGTCTGAAAGGTAGTACGGGCTGTTGGGGTTTTGTCTGGGACGTTTTCGTGTTGTCAGCCGCCTCAGGGGCACCCTGGTCATGTGCATTATTGGATGGAAGAAAAAGATCCTTAAGATTCTTGAAGGCGATATCTCGTCGTATTCGCTCATTCAACCATCGAATGGCCAGGGCGAGTCCGGATAAAAAAAGCAGGACAGCGAAAAACACCAATGATTCAATGCTCATCATCCTCTCACTTTCTCGTTGGGCCTGAAGATTCTTCATCCGTGTCGGCAATGGCGTCCCTCATGGCCGTATCGGCTTGCACATTTTTCATCCGGTAATAATCCATAATGCCTAAATTTCCCTGACGAAATGCTTCGGCCATGGCCCTGGGAACCTCTGCCTCGGCTTCAACGACACGGGCCCGCATTTCCTGTTCCAAGGCGACCGCCATTGCCCGTCGTTCTTCCGCTTTGGCCTGGGCAATTTGTTTGTCCGCATTGGCCTGATCGATTTGCAGTTTTGCTCCAATATTTTCACCGACATCGACATCCGCAATATCAATGGACAAAATTTCGAATGCTGTGCCGGCATCGAGTCCCTTCCCTAAGATATTTTTGGAAATATAATCCGGGTTTTCCAGAACATCCTTATGAGAGGCAGATGAGCCAATGGTGCTCACCATGCCTTCTCCCACGCGGGCAATGATCGTCTCTTCACCCGCTCCGCCGACCAAGCGGTCGATATTGGCCCGAACGGTCACTCGGGACACCGCAATGAGCTGGATGCCATCTTTGGCGACAGCCGTTACCCGAGGTGTTTCGATGACTTTGGGAAGGACCGACATTTTGACGGCCTCCAGCACGTCACGACCGGCAAGGTCGATGGCGGCGGCGCGTTTGAACGTCATGGGAATATTGGCCTTGTCAGCCGAGATCATGGCATTGACCACTTTAACGACATTCCCCCCTGCCAGAAAATGGGCTTCCAAATCGTTCACGGGAATATCGAGTCCGGCCTTTACCCCGCTGATTCTGGCATTGATCACGGTGACCGGAGGAACCCGGCGCAATCGCATGCCAATAAGTGTAAAGAGTCCAACGTAGGCGTTGGAAGCCCAGGCGGCGATCCAAAGAGGGATTGGAATGACATAGAGAAGGCCAAACAAGAGCGCCAGGACCATGACGAGGAGCCCAAGGGAACCGAATGCCTGGGTTTCAATTTCCATTATGCGTGGTCCTTTCCTGATGGGAGTGGTGCCAGTCGAACCACCACCCGATTCCCATCGATTCGTACAACTTCCAGTTGTTGGCCGGCATCAATAAATGTTCCATCGGAAACCACATCCACACGTTCTCCATCAAAGCGGGCAATACCGGAAGGGTGAAGATCTGAAATAGCTAACCCCTGTTTTCCCAGCCAACGATGATCTTCTGCCGGACTCGATTCGTAGCCTTCTTGAGCCTGAAGGTTGGTTTCAAGGATCAGGCGTTTCCCGAATGGAAGGCGTGGAAAATAACGGACCAAAATGAGGGTGGCGATGATAGCCACCAGGATTGAGAGGGCCACTTGCCCAAGCGCGGACAGCATGGAATCCCACGAGGCTCCGGTCCCGATAAGGCTCAGTCCAAGTCCTCCCATAAGTGCCAAAATTCCTAGAATCCCTGCTATTCCAAAGCCGGGAATGATAAAAATTTCCAGCCCGACCAAAATCAGCCCAAGCCCGACTAATAGAAATTCTTCCAGCCCAGCTAATTGAACAAGCCCATGCCCCCAAAAAAACAGGGCAAGGCACATAAGTCCGAGGGCGCCAGGTACCCCGAAACCGGGTACCCGCATTTCCAACATAATTCCGAGAATGCCGACCGTCATCAACAACGAGCTGACCACGGGATGGGTGAGGAACCGCACCAGGGACTCCGCCCACGTTTCCGATGCGTATGAAATCTCGGCATCAGCGAGGCTTAGTGACTGTAGCACAGCCTCCAGCGAATTGGCTTGAAAGTCCGCGATGTTGACCTGTAACGCTTCTTTAGTGGTGAGAGTCAGTAATTTACTTTTTTCAATGAGGTCGGGAATTTCAACATCCGCATCCACCATGGCTTCGGCGATGAGCGGTGGGCGATTTCGTTGTTCAGCGGTAGCCCGAAATTCCTTCCGCATATAGGACACGGTCTTTTCTGCGACCGGTTGCGCCGGGGTGCCGGGAAGACCGATCTGTACCGGCGTGGCGGCACCGATCGTACTGCCTTCTGCCATGACGATTTTTCCCGTGGCCAGGCTAATGAGCGCGCCGGCGGAGATGGCTCGTTTGTTGATGAAGGCGACGGTGGGAATTTTGGATTCCAGGAGAGCATCCCGAATCAGCACGGCGGCATCGACCCGACCGCCAAAGGTATTAATCTCCAATATGACGGCTTTGGCTCCGGCGGCGGTGGCTTCGTCTATTACCCGCTGCACAAATGGCGCGAGGCCTAAATCGATGACCCCCTCAATGGGAGCCACAAATACGATAGGCTTCGGCGTGACGGCCTGGCTTACGCCGACCGCCAGGAAGACAGACAGATAAATCACCAGCGCAGAGAGAAAATGGTGTAATCGTGTTTGTGTCAGCATTATTCGGTATCCTTTTGCCTTATCCTACCTTTTTTGGCCAGACTCAAGCGATGGCATGTCTATGGAGTGATTGAGTCGCCGGAATTTTGATTTCAGTGAATTAGACATCTCCGACCTTCTCAAGTCGTTAAAATCCAATGTGGGGGAATATATGTGAAGGGTAGTATGAGCTTTAACATCCTTTAGGATTGTCAGATTATGGAAAGGAGGTCGAGTGTTCGAGAAATTGAAAGGAGAAGAAATCTCAGTGGGGGTTATATTCACCAAAGCAATTGGGTCGGTCGGCAGGCGTCACTTCATTTTCTAAATTGAACTTATAATTTAATACGGAGGTGTCAAATGAAATTTACAAACATGCTTAACGGGGCGTTGGCTCTGACCTTATTCGCGGGAGTGTCCTACGGTCAAGAAAACCTGGCCGCCGGTGCGAGTGATATGGAAATGCAAGTTGTCGATAAGAATTGTTGGGTGGAGTTATTTGAGGATACTGATTTTGATGTTGACGATCCCCATGTCCGTGTAGCGGGACCTTTTCAGTCAGCCACGTTAGAGGATGTGGCTGGTCAGGATTGGAATAATGAAATCGAGAGTCTGATTGTAGGACCCAATGCCATGGTTTACGCCTATAAGGATCCGGATTTTTCCGGAACCGAAGTCGTGTTTGTCGCAAATCAACGAAACAGTGATTTAGCAGGATTAGATATGTCTGACAATATCGAATCATTAAAAATCAAATGTGGGAAAGAATGATTGAGTGTTCTATAAACCTTCCCCCATCTTTAGTGAGATCCTAAATGGACAACGTCAAGGGTCGAGTTGAATCTTATCTCAGTCCATTAGCCATAGGTCCTGTGTGAGGAAATTTCCTGTGATCCAAATGTGATGATCCTTCCCGTATGAGGGAGCCAGCTAAACTGAATTGCTGAATAAAGTCCTAAACAGAATTCTCCTTATCAAGCTCTCACAATGCTGAGCAGCTCATCTTTTCAAGTCACATTGATCATGGCATTGGACCCGGGTGGTGTTAATTTCAGGTTTACCGAATCCTTCCCACTACGAAGGTTTTTAATTGGGAGAGTCGGTAAAAGATCGAGAAGAGAGGGATGAGTGAATCGCTTTTCTCGTCCGGCACGTGAAAGGAAATGCCGAGACCGGCCGGTAATAATAAAATCACCGCACCTGCCACCCATGTTTGTGAGGCACAGGCGAATAGGTAGAGTATGAGGCCTTCTCCAAGAGATGTGGTAACTGATTTTTGTCCAATGAATGAGGTGGGATGCTGTCGTCTGAGGGAACCTGTCATCTCATTCCCGTCTTTCGGCTCCTTTCCTCAGTCGAGGAGCAACAGAAATGAAATGAGGCTCAGGATTTCAGGGAGGCGATGGGTAAATGCGTAAGCCCATACAGTTGAACTAAATGAATTTTCATGACCAATTTGCCCTTAGTTGACCGATAAAACGATTGGTTTGGCAATTCACTTAATGCCAGGGTGTTCTCTCTTTCTCTTGGGCAGGACAATCAACCGCAACCGCACCTTTCATGGTGCATTGAGCAACCTCCTTCTTTCCTTCAAACCCACTCATCTTCACCCGCAGGTATCCTTAATCCCTCTAATTCCGGTCTCTTTGTCTGCTGGGCTTTAATGC
The DNA here is from genome assembly GCA_021604365.1 of Nitrospirales bacterium. Lineage (GTDB taxonomy): Bacteria > Nitrospirota > Nitrospiria > Nitrospirales > UBA8639 > Nitrospira_E. The sequence goes on along the minus strand of BQIZ01000043.1, from coordinate 7,334 downwards.
TGTGCTCCACCCCTTTCCTGTCGAACATTTTATTCAATTAACGTGCCCTGAGGAAAACGGGAGTTCCATTCTTCCTCGCTGCCCATTTTTACATTCCGCGTGCTTTTGGAATGGTGGGATCTACCGTTTCTCCGCAATTGAGAAATCTAACACCTCAAGATGGTGAAACTGACCATAGAGATTATAAATGCTATCCCGCACTAACAGTCTTGCGCACCGGTGGCATTTCATCGTCCTCTCTGCACGCATCTGATCAGTCGTCATGAATATATTTCCTCATTTTGGATGCGTGGACTTGAACTTGAGATTTCCTGCTGGTTAAAATACGTAACCAGTTACAAAAGTAAAGTAGGTACTGTTAAGTAACCATGAAGTTGCCACCAAGTTCTTTCGGTTGTCCGTTGGACTCTCTCCTTCGCATTCTTGCCGGGCCGTGGACGATTTACATTCTTTGCCGTCTCCATACCAATGGAGAAACCCGTTTTGGCCAGCTCAAGCGTCAAATGCCCGGCATTTCATCGAAAATGTTGACGGAGCGATTGCGATCGTTGGAGAAGGTTGAAATTATCTTCCGTCATCAAGCACCGACAATTCCCCTCCAGGTGACCTATGGACTCACGACGGAAGGTCGTGAACTCACCAACATTCTGGATCAAATCAATACATTGGCTGACCGATGGCAGGATGAGGAGACAAAGACGGCGAACTCCAGTGTTCAAGTGCAAGTAACAAAAAGGAGAAAGGGGGGATCTAACGATTCCGTGATGCCTCCTCTGAAAGAGGGAAGAACTACACGTAAAAATTAGGGGATCGTTGCCACTGCCAAAGATTAGTTGGATTGTATATTCCCTGGACATGGAGGGATGTGAGACATTCCCTCTTTCAATCGGTCCTGAAAGTCACCCGCTGGGAAATTTTCCTCGACCAAACACTCCCAGAAAGCGTATTTATCGTCGGCAGGCTTTACCTGTCCTGAGAAGGGGATTCAACACGGGTAGAAGGACATCTATGTCGGGCGTAGCCTGAACGGCTTTTGCTGAAATTTAATCCGAGCTGAGTAGTTTCCTGGGGGAAAGGACTATATCTGATTAGGTCGAGAGGTGGATAAATTCATGAATTCGAAAAGGAATGTGTTTCTCCTTTCTTGGAAGTCCAGTTAACATCCGTGCATTCCGCTCCCGATTTCAAAAAGGACCGGTAGCTGAGTCAGCTTTTTTCAACTCGAACAAAGTGAAAGTTAATTCCGCCGCTGATGCCCTGGTTGTCTGGGTCCGATGGCTCATACGTTGCCACGGAAAAATTTTCTGTGGGCAACGCGTCCTGGAGAGCCAGTCCGAAATCCAACAGGGTAGTTACCTCGACGGAATTGATTTCCTTGATGAGGGCCCGGGGTTTTATTCCAGCAAGGGCCGCAGGTTTTCCCCCGATCACCTCAAAGACTACCACCCCTTTTGCGCGCTCTAAGCCCAGGAAATCCCGTATCTCTTCGTCCACTTCTCCGACGATGATGCCGAAGTCTTCTCCCAGCTTTATGGCCTGTTCCTTGGTCATAGCCTGGGAAGCCGGTTCGGCCTGAAGCAGAACGGGGGTCCCCAACGAAAAAGCCAGGATTATGCTCACAATCGCACCCCGGCCAACGTGAGCAATCATTCCGGCAAGCTTGTGGATCCTATGTTGGATCGTCGGACGAATCATGTTCATCATTACCTCCCTGGTATCGTACAGACTCTTGAAATATTTGATTTCCCCGAGGAAACCGAGATGCTTTTCCGTTTGAATTCATGAAGCGCGTTGGTTGGGAAGACCCTTCGCGCCGGGTACATTACCAAGATGTCGCGTCAGGCGCCGTGTGAATAGCGGGATCAATCTGGGGGTAGAGAACAATCCCCACAGAGAACCTGCCATGATCATGCCCGACCATACATACTGGTAGACACTCCCTCCGATGATTTCTGTCATTGGCAACTCCTTTTCGCGTTCTTCACGCAATCCACTTGGAATAACAAAGATGTGGCGCTCAGACAAGCACCCCTTCTTGCTTTGCTGGAATTCTACTATTTGGTATTTGACGGGTTTTCAGAAGACCGAGATCGACGACATGACCGCAATTGAGGCATCTCCCCATTTCAATTTCTAAAAATTGTCCGTCCACGTTAAAAATACTGTCTCTCACCATGAATCCTCTGCAGCGTTTGCATTCTCCCATTGTGGCACCTTCCTTAAGATTATAACCATTTTTGTCTTTGTCTGTTTCATTAGTTAAGATAAGTAACTAGTTACTAAAGTAAAGTAGATTCTGTAAAGTAACTAATGATTTGCTTGAAAAAATCTTCGAATGCCAACTGGTTTCCTTCCTGCTGCGCGGGGAAACTTCACCATTGAGAGGGAAATGTAACCGGGAAGGTTAGTTTTGAACCGCTTACATGACAAATGTCCCTTATGTTCCCGGAATGTTGACGGACCAATCAGATGAATGTGCTGGCCGGTCTCTGGAAGGAAGAGCAGACCAAGGTGGCCAACTTCAATCTCTGAGGGCGGTGTGACGATCCTGATGTTGTATGATTCAGATAGGAAATAATCTGATGAGATTGATTAAAAATGGAGGGAGGAAGCAAAACCCTTATGGAGGAATTCTAGCTTATGTCATGATTATGGCCTTCTCAGTGGTTGAACCCGGTCACCCCGGCACCATGCAGAAGGGTGATCAACCCGACACCCTGCCACCCTCGGTAGAAGGACTTCAACAGGGTAAAGCCTTATATGAGGGGCTTGCCAGGTGTATGCATTGTCATGGTCAGACCGCTGTGCGACGACCTCTAAACAAACAAGAACTTTTTTCTATTATTAAATTGGGGGTGCCGGGGACCTCTCATATGCCTTTTAAGCACTTGCTTTCTGATGAGGAGATTTGGTCTATCGTCTATTATCAACTCCATGACATTTGCAAGCACGGATGCACCGACTAGAGAGTCTGGAGGCCAAACCGGTACATGAAACGAGTATCTTTGTATGAGACCAACACACCTTGAATGAGGAAAAAATGAGAATGAACGACAATGCCCAAAGCCGGTTCACGGGATTCCTCAAGGAATCCGTTTGGTAGGGGCAGGGGAACCGTCCGGGACATCGGGATGTTGAATTTACTGACCCAAGGTCCCTTCCATTTCCAGTATCTTGACCGTGGTTTTGAGGATAGCATCGGGATTCAGGGAGATGCTGTCGATGCTCTGCTCCACGAGGAACTCTGCAAACTCGGGATAGTCACTGGGGGCCTGGCCGCAGATGCCGATCTTTCGCCCTTTGGCCTTGGCGGCTTTTATGACGTGAGCGATGAACGTTTTGACTGCGGGGTTGCGCTCATCAAAGACATGGGCCACGATTTCTGAATCCCGATCCACGCCCAGCACCAACTGTGTCAAATCATTTGAGCCGATGGAAAACCCATCGAAGATCTCGGCAAATTCTTCCGCCAGGATAACGTTACTCGGAATTTCGCACATCACATAGACTTCCAGGCCCTTGTCGCCACGTCTCAGTCCGTGCTTGGCCATCTCCTCGAGAACCCTTTTGCCTTCCTCAACGGTCCGGCAAAATGGAATCATGAGTTTCACGTTCGTGAGCCCCATCTCCTCCCTGACTTTTTTCATGGCCCGACATTCCAGGGCAAAGCCGTCCCGGTAGCGGGGATCGTAGTAGCGGGACGCGCCCCGAAATCCGAGCATGGGATTCTCTTCTGTCGGTTCATAAGCCCTGCCGCCAAGTAGATTCGCGTATTCGTTTGACTTGAAGTCGCTCATGCGGACAATGACATCTTTGGGGTAGAAGGCTGCCCCGATCATGCCGACCCCTTGAGCGAGTTTGTCGATGAAGTATTGCCTTTTGTCGCGATAGGCAGTGGTGAGACGATCAATCTCAGCTTTCACGCCGGCATCCTTCAGGCCATCATACTCCAGCAATGCCAAGGGATGGATTTTAATAAACGTGCTGATAATAAATTCTTCGCGGGCTAACCCGACGCCGTCATTGGGAATGCCGGAAAGCGAAAAGGCTTCTTCAGGATTTCCGATATTCATCATGACTTTGGTGCGGGGGTGACCCAATTTTTTCAGAGAAACCCGTTCGACTTCAAACGGGAGCCGGCCTTCATAGACGAAGCCGGTATCACCTTCCGCACAGGAGACTGTCACCGATTGCTCGTTCTTGAGGGCGTCGGTCGCCCGCTCTGTGCCGACGATGGCCGGAAGACCGAGCTCCCGACTGACGATGGCCGCATGGCAGGTTCGTCCTCCTCGATTGGTGACGATGGCCGAGGCTTTTTTCATGATCGGTTCCCAGTCCGGATCGGTTTTGTCGGTGACCAACACGTCTCCTTCTCGAAAGTCCTGAAGGTTCTGGACATGGGTGATCACCCGGACCGGGCCCTGACCGATTTTCTCTCCCACGCTCCGGCCTTGAATGAGAGCCTGTCCCCGCTTGGTCAGGTGATAGGTTTCCATCACATCGGGATCTTTTCTGGACTGAACCGTTTCGGGCCGGGCTTGGACAATAAACAGTTCCCCCGTCTGTCCGTCTTTGGCCCATTCGATGTCCATGGGACAGGCCCGGCCTTTTTTCTCGCTGTAATGGTCTTCAATGAGGCAACCCCATCGGGCCAACGTCAGAATTTCCACATCGTTCATGGCAAAGCGGTTTCGATCATCAGGGGAGACCGGCACGTTTTTGACCATCTTGCTCCCCCCGATATCATAAATCAGTTTGAATTCCTTGCTTCCCGAAATTTTATGAAGAATCGGCTGAAAGCCCTGCTTGAGGGTTGGCTTGAAAACATAATACTCATCAGGATTGACGGCGCCTTGCACGACATTTTCCCCAAGCCCGTAGGAAGCGTTAATGAGCACGACATCGGGGAATCCGGTTTCGGTATCAATCGTGAAGAGCACGCCTGCCGAGGCCAGATCGGAACGCACCATTTGTTGCACCCCGATAGACAGCGCGATTTGGAGATGGTCGAACCCTTTGTCGACTCGATAGGAAATGGCCCGGTCGGTGAACAACGACGCAAAACACCGCTTGCAGGTTTCAAGGAGTGCCTGATGGCCCTGAACATTCAGATAGGTTTCCTGTTGTCCGGCAAAACTGGCATCCGGTAAATCCTCCGCTGTCGCACTGCTTCGTACGGCGACGTCGGCTCCTTCGGTTGATTGGGCACTCAGTCGGTCATAGGCCTCCTCAATGGCCTGGACCAGAGCTGGAGGCAGGGTGGCTCCAATGATCGCTTGTCGGATGTGTCGCCCTCGTTGACGGAGGTTGGACATATCCCCGGTATCCAGGTCGCTCAGGATCTGTTGGATTTTGATGTCGAGTCCGGCCTCACGCAGCATATAGCGATAGGCCTCAGCCGTGATGGCAAAACCGTTGGGAATCTTGACCCCCTGGGGGGTGAGCTGCCGGTACATTTCGCCAAGAGAGGCATTTTTGCCTCCCACTCGACTGATATCCTGCAAGCCAATTTCTTCAAACCAGAGGATGAAGGATTCAGGTGTTGCGGTAACTGGCTTCATCGCGAAGATTCTCCTTCTTTACTTTTCAAAACCGGTTAAAAGGCGTTGCCCCTTAATACACATCATAAGGGTCAAAGGCAGTCATAGCCGCCCCCGGTGCTTGTCGACCATGAAGCGAAAGTGTTTTTCCGCAATTGGGACAGGTGAATTGTTCAACCTTCGTTTCGTTCGAATAGTGACTGCTGGCCATCACTTGAGGTGGCCACGTGCAGTGACAGAGTTGAAATCCCAGGGATTGACCCATGGCCGCATGACCAACCTGGATCGTCCGTTCCGCTTCTTCAATCTTTTGTTGAATGGCTTTTCGTGGTTCGCCTGCCGGTAATTGATCATTTGCCGAATGGACGAGGGCGATAGCCTCTTTTAGGGTCGTCAACCCTTTCGTGAAGGCTTCCAAGACCTGGAGAAGACTCTGTTCTCGTTTTGCGTGATCCATAACAAATTCCCCTTGTGTTAATGAATGATGCCAAAGCGACGTCCTGGTTGTAGTCGTTTGAGATGGTCGAGCCCTTATCCTTTAATACAGATTAACGGGCGCATTTTCGCTACCTTTCGGGCCAAGTGCGCCTGTTCAGCCGCATCGACCACGGCGGTGACGTCTTTATAGGCACCCGGCGCTTCTTCGGCGACCCCCCGTGCGGATGGACTTCTGATCAGGATTCCCTGAGCCCCTAATTCTTGAATCACCCTCTGACCTTTCCATTGTCGGGTGGCTTGATGCCGACTCATGCTGCGTCCTGCTCCATGGCAGGCGGATCCATAGGCCAGATCCATGCCCTCTTTCGTTCCGACCAGAAGATAGGAGGCTGTTCCCATGGTTCCACCGATAAGGACGGGTTGACCGAAGGCTTGGAGGTCAGCAGGGATGGCCGCATGTCCCGGACCAAATGCACGGGTGGCACCTTTCCGATGGACAAAGACGCGCCGACTCCGGCCGCCGATCTGATGCTCCTCCATTTTGCAGGTGTTGTGTGACACATCGTAAAGCAGCGGGAGGGACGTCTGAGGAAAGATCTCTGAAAAGGCTTGACGCACTAAGTGGGTGACGATTTCCCGGTTGGCTAAGGCGCAATTCATCGCCGCCCGCATCGCTCCTAGATATTCCTGCCCAAGGGGGGAGTCGATCGGGGCACAGGCCAATTCGCGGTCCGGCAACCTAATGCCATACTGGCTTGCCGCCACCACCATTTTCTTGAGGTATTCGGTGCCGATTTGATGCCCAAGCCCTCGAGAGCCGCAATGGATGCTGACCAGGATATCCCCGGAATGGATACCGAGTTTTTCCGACAAGGGATCGTGATAGGTTTCCACGACCTCCTGAATTTCCAAATAATGATTCCCTGATCCTAACGTGCCCATTTCGTCCTGCTGGCGCTTTTTGGCGTGATCAGATACGGACGCGGGTGTTGCCCCGGTCATGCAGCCGTGCTCTTCAATGTGCGATAAATCTTTCACGGTCCCATAGCCCTGTTGGACCGCCCATTGGGCGCCTCCGGCAAGCATGTCATCCATTTCCTTGGGTTTCAGATGCAGTCGACCGGTACTCCCCACGCCAGCGGGCACCTGTGCAAATAAGAGGTCCGCCAGTTTTTCTTTCACGGGCGTGATATCGTCCGCACGTAATCCCGTATAGAGAGCCCGTACGCCGCAGGAAATATCAAACCCGACACCGCCGGCGGACACCACCCCGCCCTGTTGAGGGTCGAAGGCAGCGACTCCGCCTATCGGAAACCCATAGCCCCAGTGAGCATCGGGCATGGCAAACGAGGCTTG
>BQIZ01000042.1 GCA_021604365.1 Nitrospirales bacterium | reverse complement strand
CTTTTCTGCCAGGATCAAGGGGTGCTACTCTTGGGGTGCTCGATGAAATTCATTAAACAGAATGGAGACCAAGACATGCCATTCGGCTATTACCACCAGCTTAACGCCAAGGCGAAGCGGATCTATCGGGCAAGCGACAAGGTCTCGGATTTTCAGTTGCCCAATGTTTCTGTCGTTCGGCCTGTCGTGCGAAAAATATTTGAGGCTTTACAGGCCGAGAGTCATTTGCGGACCCAAAAATGGACTCAACGCCTTCTGAATAGATTAACGAGCCAACTTCATATTCGGCCCATTCGGTTTGAATTGTTGGATATCCGACCTTCCAATCCCCGGATGGAACTGTATGGTTTGTATTACCCCATGGAAGGACGGCGGATTCCGAGAATCCAAGTATGGATGCGCACGGCCAAACGGCATCAAGTCGTCGCTTTTCGCACGTTTCTGCGCACCTTGCTTCATGAGCTTTGTCATCATTTGGATTATGATTGTTTAGGCCTGAAAGACTCTTTTCATACCAAGGGCTTTTATGGTCGTGAAGCCAGTTTAGCCTCTCAAGTCTTATCGTTGGTCGATACTGCCGCTTGGGGAACAGGCCACCAGTCCAAGGTGAGGAAAACAAAACGAAAGATCTGACGATGCCTGGTCCCTTCTTCAGCCGTTCCCACTTCCTTGTCTTCACCCCATCTGGTGCCTGACAACGTCTACATCTGTTCTTTCCCGCCATTCCGTTGGGTTGGTCCCGCCTCTGACTGTCTATCTCTTTTACAGTTTCGGAGGGTAGAATGTGTAATCGTGCCGATTGCAGGGGATGTTGCACGTCCGCGTGAATTATAACGAATAAATTTTTTTCAGAAATGAGGAGTAGAGACGACGCTATGTTGCAGGATATTCAACCCATCCAACCCTTGTCCCATCTGACCGGATCTAGCGAGAAACTTCATATCCGTTTGTGCCGAATGGTGGGACAGGCCGTTGCCGATTTCAACATGATTGAAGGAGGCGATAAGGTCATGGTGTGCCTGTCCGGGGGAAAGGATAGTTATGCGATGTTGGACGTGTTGATGTCCATGCAGTCGCGTGCTCCGGTGTCCTATGAACTGATTGCCGTGAATTTGGATCAAAAACAACCGGGATTTCCTGAACATGTGCTTCCGGATTATCTCACGAGGCTTGGTGTGCCGTTTCATATTGAAGAACGCGATACCTATTCGGTAGTGAAACGGTTGATTCCCGAAGGCGAGACGACCTGCTCGCTCTGTTCACGGTTGCGTCGCGGCATCCTGTACGGATTGGCGGAACGATTGGGCGCGACCAAGATTGCTCTTGGCCATCATCGCAACGATATGATGGAGACCTTGTTGTTGAACATGTTATTCAACGGAACTCTCAAAAGCATGCCGCCGAAACTGAGATCTGATGACGGACAACATGTGGTGATCCGCCCATTGGCATACGTGAAGGAATCCGAACTGGCCCGCTATGCGGAAATGAGAAACTTTCCCATTATTCCCTGCGACCTGTGTGGTTCACAGGAAAATTTGAAACGCAAAGAAGTGAAGGCCTTGCTTCATGAATGGGATACCCGGTATCCCGGTTCGGGTGACAGTGTGTTTGCGGCTTTGTCCAAGGTCATACCCAGTCATCTCCTTGATCGGCGATTATTTGATTTTGAGACTTTTCGCGAGCCCGAATCGTAGATGGGCCTGACGGTGGTCCTCCTGCGAATGATGACCGACCTGCCAGATCCCATTCCATGGTGTGTTTTCCCTCGCCTCTCCTGTGCGTGCGGTTTCTGCCGGGCATCATAATGGTCTATCTCCAGGCTTTTTTGTTAATTATGGCGGCCAATGCCGCCCCGATTTTTGGCCGGCTGCTTATGAAAGGGCGTTGGAGTGCTCCTCTTGATGGGGGAGCGACCTTCTTCGATGGGCAGCCGTTGTTGGGACCTTCGAAAACCTTTCGAGGCGTGGCTTTCTCATTGGTGGGCACGGTTCTGGCGGCGGATGTCCTGGCTATGCCATGGGAAATAGGCCTGCTGACCGGGGGGTTAGCGATGACCGGCGATTGTCTCTCCAGCTTTATCAAGCGACGGTTGGGTTTTGCCTCAGGCGGGATGGCCTTGGGCTTGGACCAAATTCCAGAGAGCCTTTTTCCCCTGTTGGGGCTATGGGGACCCCTGTCGTTATCGGCTATTGGCATAATGGGCACTGCAGGTGCGTTTATGGTGTTCGAACTGTTTATTTCTCCGATTTTATACAGATTCCGGATTCGTAAAAATCCCCATTAATTGGGTGTTCCCGCTGCAGAGCTTATTTTTTGGAAAGATTTTTTGTCTTGGAGAGGGTAATCCCCAATTGGCCAAGTTTCCGGCTAAACCCGGCAGGTGTGTTGAGGGTATGGATTAAGCGCCCATCCGGCTGTTCGTAGGTAATAAGGCCACCATCTTGTAGCGGCCAGACGAGTACTTGATCTTTGGCCCGATGGCTGGAAAAGGCTTGAGGGGAACATGGCATGCCGAGTAGCATTTCGAAGGAAACGGGAGATTCTAACCTGGGGAGAACAAGCCGCCCCGGACAATTTCGAATGGGCCGCCAGGGCCAACGGGTTCGTAATTCCTCAAAAGTCATAGGAGCGCTTCCTTGACGTGCTCATTCCACTCCGACATGCATGGGAGTGTTGAATCATAATAATTTCCAAGGGCATATTGCCCCACAGGCATGTTGCATATTAGAGGCCTCGGGGTGGTTCAAAAATGTTCGTCTAGCAAGACCACAGTCATTTTTGCGCGCAGAGCGTACTTCCAGTATGTGAGCACGGAAAAATGACGAGAACGCCGTTGGCGACTTTTTTCAACAGCCCCTGTATGTGTTTGCAATCGTAGTGGAAGATGGAATGGCTCCGGTATGTGATGCATGTCATGGTCCATGGAATGATGCCTGGATTTATCAGGGACAGCGAGGCCACCGTACTGAGATTCCGGAGTGGAGATGAATGTAGATCCCTCATCTGAAGAACCATCTTCAGGGAATTCCCGGACACCCCTCATGTCGATAGGGTTCGCGGTTTTCGCTGTTCTCATCGTACCGGTATTTCTATATTCTATGGGCCCTGATGGGCCTGCCAAAGTTGGTGACGTGGTGTTCGCCACGGATCGCCATCGTGTACGGATAATGGTTTCCAATGATGAGGAGATAGGAACGTATTCCGCGATGTGTGTTCTTGAGCCACGGGTACAATTAGTGGTGCAGCAAATGGGCCCTCCCTCAGAGAGGGCAATGATTGCGGAACCGGTTGGCCTTGAAAAGACTGGTCCACCCTTTTGCGTTCCGGGGAAACCGGTTATGGTGTATCCCCATCAGGTGACCTTACAACCGGACCTGTGGGGTGGCCTGCGGGACACGCTTTTGCTGTTTACCTCCAGTCGCTGAGCAGGACGACACCAACGCCGTTTTTCTCCAGGCGCTCAGGAGGGTTTGAGCTTGTCGGAAAAGCGTTGCCGGAACTTCGCCACTTTGGGATTGATGAGGTAGGCGCAATAAGGTTGTGACGGGTTTTGCACAAAATACTTCTGGTGATAGTCTTCAGCCATGTAAAAGGGTGAAGCCGGTTCCACCTGGGTCACAATGGGATCATCGAACAACCTGGCTTCCGTCAGCGTGCGAATGACCTCGTGCGCGGTCGCGTCTTGTGATGATGAATGGGTGAAAATGGCGGAGCGATACTGGGTGCCCGCATCATTCCCCTGTCGGTTCAGGGTGGTGGGGTCATGGGTGCCGAAAAAGATTTCCAGGAGTTCTCGATAGGTAATGATGCCGGGATCAAAGGTAATTTGTACCACCTCGGCATGTCCCGTATTTCCGCCACAGACAGCCTCATACGTTGGATTAGGACGACCACCACCCATATAGCCGGATTCTACGGACTCGACGCCCTTCACCTGATCGAATACCGCTTCGAGACACCAGAAGCAGCCGCCACCCACTGTGGCGAGTTCCTTCCCTGTTGATGAAGCTATGGCCGGGTCAGACATGGGTTACTCCTTGCTCATGAAAATGACTAAAGCTGTGAGGTCAACTGTAAGGGTTCAGAGTTTATACCACGCCCTGCTTTCTTGGGCCACTGCTTGTTGCACAGGTGGAGAGGCGAGAGTGACGTTTTCCCCTGAAATTCTCCGCTTTACTTTTTATCCCGCCACTTTATAGGCTTGGATGATTCTATTAGACGATTGAGTTGTCATGAGGGGAGCCGGGTACATGCGGGTGGTGTGGGTGACGGACATTCACTTGAATTTTCTGGGTGCAGAGGGACGGGACGTTTTTTTTTCGTCCATTCGTGCTCAACAGCCGGATGCCGTGTTTGTGACTGGAGACATTGCCGAGGCTCCATCGCTGACCCATCTGCTCCATGAAATGCGTCAAGCCATTCACGTGCCGCTGTATTTCGTTCTGGGGAATCATGATTTTTACTATGGTTCGATTTCCCAAGTTCGAAGCAGTCTGAAGCACTTCTGCCAGGTTCAGCCGGGACTTACCTATCTTGCGACTTCAGGGTTGGTCGAATTGACTCCAACGACGGCGTTAATCGGGCATGATGGGTGGGGAGACGGGCGCTATGGGAACTATCACCTGTCGCCGGTCAGGCTCAGTGATCAGGAGTTGATCGCGGATTTTCAGGGCTTAGATCGGGAAACAATATTAGGCAAACTCCGTGCGTTGGGGGATGAGGCAGCTTGCTATTTGCATGAGCGATTGGATGAAGCCTTGGTCTCCTATCAGCGCGTCATTTGCCTGACGCATGTCCCACCGTTTAAGGAAGCTTGCTGGTATCAGAGGAAAATGGGGAACGATGACTGGCTTCCATATTTTGCCTGCCAGGCAGTGGGCGAGGTGTTACTAAACGCATCACTGGAACGACCAGATTGTCAAATCACCGTCTTGTGCGGCCATACCCATCATGCGGGGACCGTTTACCTTCGACCAAATCTACGAATTCTGACAGGTTCTGCCGAATATGGTGCTCCGTGTATTCAAGAGAGCTTCGACCTTGAGGAACTGTTTCCTCAATCAATGTTGATAGAAGGCGATGAGGGTGAAGGAGGCGCAATCGGTAAAACCTGATGCCTCCGGAAGGCCATCAGGTCCCGCTAAATAAATCTGGTCCGTTCTTTTGGAGTAGGTACGCGGCACGTATCGGACTTGCCCATCCACTGATAGCGATGCCGGGCGATGAAACTGTACACCATATCGCGAAGCGGCCGGGGAACGATGGAGAAGGCATATAGACAGGGCCAAGCTCCAGAGAGGTTGCGAAAAATTTTGAGAGCTGCAGTGGATTTTGTGAAGACCCTCCCGTGTTCCAGCAGTAAAAAAGTTTCATAATCCTGTGTCGAAAGATGAAGCTGAGTGAGAATATCCTGGGCCGGTTGGGATTGGAGAGTTCCGAATTTAAATAACCCTCGGGAATCCCGCTCAAGCACAAAATTGACAAACGCATTGCAAAAATTACACACCCCGTCAAAGACAATCACCTTTTCGTGGTTGCCCCAGTCATGAGACTGGAAGGAGGATCCCTGTTTCACGTACATTCCCTTTTCTTTGGTCGCGATTTAATGTGTCGGTCAGTCAGTGGGAAATCATCCCTTCCCTTTATAGTACATGAAAGTCATGCAGGTATTCTAAGGTGAAAGGGTCTAACTTGCCATGGAGCGCGGACGTTTAAAGAGTCGCCCTGCATGGATTTGGAGCCATTGATGGATGGGGATAAGATCGAAAAAAATAAGGTAGACAAACGGGATTAACAAAAAATTGACATCCATGAGGACAAAGGAGGAAATGTGGAAAATAATGACGCCGGATAGAAAGAAGGCCCGCAGCTTGACCGATTGAATGAAGAGGATCAATGGGAACCCCAGTTCGAACGCGAGCACCAGATGGGAGAAAATCTGAATAAGGTCCGGGCGTTGGGCCAGCTCGAAGCTTAAACTATTTTTGACAAGTTCCCCTTCGCCTGTCATGCCCCATCGGACAGAGCGTTTGATCAGCACCTCCTGGATTCGGCCTTCGCCGGAAAACCATTCCCACCCGCTGACCCGCACTTTGGCAATGACACTCCAAAAATAAAACAGAGCGACATAGAGTTGCATCATTTTAATGGGCCAACTGGCCTCCCATTCCTGGAGGGGAGGGTGTGGGTCATGGCGTGAGTCACGAGAATGGACATCTCCGCACCTGGAGAGCAGAAAAAGGAAAAGCATTTGCATGGGAATGATATAGCGATGATGGACGTCGCCGCTAAAGCTATCTCTCACCCCCTTCAAATAAAAAATACAGAGGATAACGACAAGGATTGATGCCCGAGTCCATTTCCCCATGATCATCCCGACCGTGGCGCTCATCAGGAGTGCATAAACGATAAACGACAGGGCAGGGATATGGTATTGAATTCCGAGCAGATGAAAATACCAAATGGGGTCCAGGAAATAATTTCTGAAGCCGATCGGATTGAGAGTCAGGACTGTGGCGAATTGATAGGTGTGGAAAAACAGTAGTCCGCATCCAATATACATCCGCAACAGACCAAGGCTTTCCCCCGAAAATCCTGTAAAGAAAAATTGATTCCAGCCGCGGCTGATGAGGTTACAGAATGCCATGTTCCCACCTTGGCAGCCATTCGTCATGCCATTCGATCACGACCGTGTTTGTTTGAATCTCGACCTTGTGGGTATCGCCCTTTAATAAGTCCGCTTTTTTATACACTCGTCTTTGATGGGAGGACTTAATGCGGGTGATGAATTTTGGGTCGCCAGGTTCAAGTCGAAGCGTTTTGTTAAGAGTCCAAAACATTCGCCATTCCCAATCAACCTCAAACCGAGGCTCATCTTCCTCTAATCCGCGAACCCATTGGTTCATCGTCCCCAATTCAATATTTCCCTGTTTATGTTTGGGAGGGGCAGTGCCAAATATTCTCGAATAATATAATCGTCGAAAATTCGGTTTGGGAATATTTAGGTCCTTATAGGATACATAACCGGTTGAACCGTCCTGATAAGTGACTTTGAGGCCTTTTCGATATTGGTCTTTGTCCCATACTTTGACGGAAATGGTTTCGCGGGGCTCGTACACGCTGTACATGGGGACCCAGGTTAATGGAAAATAATCGATCCGAAATATGACCGCCCCCCATATGGTGATCAAGTACACCACAAGAATAAGGGTAATGGTCCGCTTGCTCATGCAAACCTTCCTTGCGAGGTCTTGACCGGGGAATTCATGTGGGACTCTCCCCTTGGGGTGCAGGTACAAATGGTACACATGACGGGAAAGCCCATTATCTTATGAAAAGTGGGAGAACTCAATAGTGAGAAGGTTGCGAGGAAAATGTTGTTCCTGTGGTTCATGAATTGGGCAGAAAAGGCAGTCGATTCGTTGTCGATTTCCTATTAGATTGAGAGTGAATAAAGGAGATGCTTCAATTTTTGAAGATTTGGAAATGTACCTTGGTTGACTTGTGCCGTTGGCGTTTTCTATGTTAATGATCTTAATGTCACAGGAAGATGGTGCGTCCTCAGTGATCTGCTCTAGTTGTTCCTGTCGGAATGTTTCCTCTAGTTTAAGTAGTGCTTCCCATTAGGTTGGCAGATGGTCCGAAGGTGTGGATTCAAGTGGGGCTTTGCCCTCGGAATATCCACATGTGAATGTAAATCGCATAGTTAATAAGGAGTGAGAGTCAATGATGGTAGGTGTCTTCATTGATCGTCTCGAAGAGTTTCGACAGGGAGTTCTCCAGTATAAGGAAATGTCCGGTCGGAATCATGGCCTGTCCCACAACGGCTCAGTTGGGATGGACTCATCACAGTCAAACGCCTTACGGGATTTCCTATGTCAGCAGTTTGCTTTCATTGATGAGTCTGTTGGGGCTTTTAGCAGGGGCCGCTACCGCATTCATTTGGATTCCGGGAGCCGAGAGGATATCTATGTTCATGGGTTGTCTGGTGAATGCCAGGCAGAGGATCTTGACCTTATCCTGAGTGATCTTGAGCACATGCTGGCTGAGTTACAAAAACGCCCTCGTCATTACCTTCTGGCATCACAGAAAGAATGGCCGGACAGTTCGAGTACCAATTCTGAGCCTGCCTTCGGCTCGTTGGGACACCTCGGTTCTTCTTCATCTCCGGTATCATCTGAAACGCTGCACGCCGCGTTGAATACGGTGGCATACGTCATTCATCGGCAAGTTGATCGACTCGAAGACCAGGAGGAGCTTTTGGCGCATGTGCAAGCCATTCTTGATCATCCTAAAATCACTCACCTCCTGTCCTTCTCCCCTTCCCATCAACTCTAATCTTTGGTTTTTTCGAACTCTAGGGATTTCACCTCCCAATCATTGCAACCTCTGCGGTTCCTCTTCATTTTAAGTCCCATTTCCTTAGGTGCGAAATATAAAATCCCTAAGGACCCCATTCGTCCTGATGTACCCATCAATGCCCCTCAGTTATAGTGTCCGATACGAATCTCAATGACGGAATCTTTAAAACAGTTTCTTCATCGGTTCATCAGCCGGGTGGTGCCGGTTGAACGCGATGAACTCCCTGCGCTCATCTGGTCTTTTGTCTATTTTTTTTGTGTGCTGGCGGCCTACTACATCCTGCGGCCGGTTCGCGATGAAATGGGAGTGCTCTCCGGGGCCCATAATCTGCCGTGGTTGTTTTTAGTTGTGTTTATCACGATGTTAGCCGTGATTCCCATATTTGGGTGGGTTGCGGGACATTTCACCATTCGTCGTTTATTGCCCACCGTGTATGCCTTTTTCATCCTAAATCTTTTGGTGTTTTTTGTGGCTTTGCAGAGTGGAATCGGGTTGCAAGCCTTTGGGCCGATTTTTTTTGTGTGGTTGAGTGTGTTTAATTTATTCGTTGTGTCGGTGTTTTGGAGTTTTATGGCCGATGTGTTTCCCACTGGCACCGCCCGTCGGCTCTTTGGCTGTATTTCCGCAGGAGGTAGCCTTGGTGCCATGACGGGCCCGTTTATCACGGCAATTGCGGTAAAAGGTGTCGGAGTTTCGGGATTATTATTGGTGTCGGCAATATTTTTATTGATCGCAGTGGGATGCATGCTGGCATTGCTGAAATGGTATCACTCTCATCATGGCGTTGATCTGGGCAACAGACATCTTTCTTCGATCAAGAACGCTGAGGCCCCTCCTCCCGGTTTGTGGATAGGGGTCTTGCGCATTATTCGCTCGCCCTATTTAAAGGGCATTGCCCTCTATCTCATGTGTTATTCCATTCTGTCGACATTTTTGTATTCGCAACAAACCATATTAATTCCCCAAGTGATGCCCAGTTCCGAAGATCGTATGCAATTGTTCGCATCCGTTGATCTAGGGATTAATGTCCTAGCGTTTACCCTCCAATTTTTCGCAACAGGATGGTTATTGACACGGTTTGGTGTCGTGATCATGTTGAGCGTGATGCCCATGGTATCCTTCGTTGGATTTGGGGTGTTTGGTTTGGTCACAGTCCTGCCGGTCTTGATTGGGTTTGGTGTCCTGCGGCGAGCCGGGGAATTTTCCATCACCAAACCGACACGAGAAACTCTTTTTACCGTCGTCCCTCGGGAGGAAAAATACCAGGCGAAAAACGTGATTGATACGGTCGTCCATCGCGGAGCCGATATGACCGGGACAGGGATTGTCTCAGTTTTCCATGGCTGGGGGATGAGCTTGTCATACATGGCATTTGCCGCACTGCCTGTCGCGGGTCTGTGGCTCGCCATCGGTATATGGCTTGGACGACGACACGAAGCGATTCGACGACAATGAAGATTGTCATTAAGTTTGATGTTTCCCTGTGAGAAAGAGCACCTCTTTTTACGATCGGCCATCAGAGATAAATCCATTGGACCCATGCGATGAGTGATGACTTGTTTACTTATGGGACGTTGCAATTTCCCGAAGTGATGGAAGCGGTGGTCGGACTGGCGTTGTCTTGGGTGAAGGCGGAAGCCCGGGGGTTTGCGCAGTTTCGTTTTACGGACCGTATTTATCCGGGATTGGTTGCCCGAGAAGGGGCGCTGACCCAGGGTCGTGTCTATACCAATGTGAGTCACCAAACCTGGGAGCTCTTGGATCGATTTGAAGACCCGATCTATCGGAGGGAATTAGTTGAGGTCTATCGGTCAGATGGCCTTACAATAAGGGCTCATGCCTATGTCTTACCAGTCGCACAGCAACATTTGCTTTCTTCAGAACTGTGGCAGATGGATTGGTTTAGCAATGTCCACTTGGATGGATATGTGAGTCGTTGTCGTGTGTTTTATGAAGCGATCACTTCCGAGGGTTTACCGGAAAGCCGCAAGCAAACATTGTGGAAGTTAACAGATTCTTCGCAGAACTCCCAGGGATGAAGAACTTCTTCAAGAGCCCGGTCCTGCTGGTAATGCTTGTTACGCTGGTCATTTTTGGTGGGGCCCTGGTCTATTTTACAATGGAATATCTGTCGCAGGTAACCAAGCCGGAATTCCCATCCATCAATGCGATGGGGCATCAGGTCGGGATGTGGGTTCTGGTTGTGACGATGTTGGCGGGCATGCCGGCGGTGGGAATGGGGGCGTATGTTATGTACATCGGATCAAGAATTCAAGTGACGCAGCAGTGGCCTCCAGCGGGGATGGGATTCCGGGCTAAAACGCCGATCATGCTAGGGGAGCGGGCTATGCTCGTCGCATGGAGTATAATGGGGCTTGGGTTTGTTCTCGTGGTGTGTGGATTAATGTTGCCGGTGGTTGGCTGGAAATTCGGGAACCTTGTTCAATAGCCCGAATTCATCATTCCTGATAGAACACCCACTCATGATGAGCCGAAAATTATGACTGGATGGGATTGGGCGATTCTTGCAGTTTTTATTCTCTATGCCCTGCAAGCGGGATTTCGAGAACGGGCGGTTGCATCCCAAAATCTAGAAGAATATTTTCTTGCAGGACGCAGCCTTTCCGGCTGGAAAGCGGGCCTAAGCATGGCAGCTACGCAATTTGCGGCTGACACGCCATTGCTCGTCACCGGGTTGGTGGCCACGGCCGGCATTTTTGCGCTGTGGCGTTTGTGGATTTTCGCCCTGGCCTTTCTCCTGATGGGGTTTCTCCTGGCTCCGAGTTGGCGTCGGGTAGGGGTGCTCACCGATGCCGAGCTGACAGAAGTCCGATATGGCCACGGTCCGGCATCGGCGCTTCGGGGCATCAAAGCAATTTATTTCGGCACCATCGTCAATTGTACGGTGTTAGCCATGGTGCTGTTGGCGGCCACTCGCCTCGCGGAACCCTTCCTTCTCTGGGACCAGTGGCTACCCCGTGGCCTGTTTGACGTGTTCGTTGATATTGTGAAATGGGGGGGTGTTCCCTTCACCGTAGGCGGGTTGGAAGCGGACAATGTGTGGGTGCGTTCCGCCAATAATCTTTTGTCGATCGGGGCTATTGTGTCTGTGACGGTGTTGTATTCCACCACCGGTGGTCTACGGAGTGTGGTTGCAACCGATATGGTGCAATTGGGAATCGGGATCGTTGCCAGCGGTGTGTTTGCCTGGGTGGTGGTGGACCACGTGGGTGGCTGGGCGTCCTTAACTCACCACATTCAAAATCAGTTTTCGTCTGGGTATCCCCTGACCGGGAATGAGATTCTGGCTTTTACCCCCTTCGGTGCCAGGGATGCGACCATGCTGGTGCTGTTGGTCTATGGATTCCAATGGCTTTTACAAATGAACGCAGATGGGACAGGGTATTTGGCTCAACGATCCATGGCTTGCCGCAGCGATCACGATGCGCGCGTCGCTGCCGTGGTGTTTACCGTGGCTCAAGTGCTGCTTCGGAGTTTGATCTGGTTGCCTTTGGCTTTGGGATTGCTTGTGGTGTTTCCGCCACCCACGGAAATCATCGGACCCCAATTCATTGCGGATCGTGAATTTACCTTCGTGCAAGGCATTCATGAACTGTTACCGCCAGGAATTAAAGGATTGATGGTCGTTGGAATGTTGGCGGCCTTGGCCTCCACGGTCGATACGCATTTAAATTGGGGAGCGTCCTATTGGACGAATGATATTTATCGCCGGTTTATTTGTGAAGGGTGGCTCAAGCGCGCACCTTCCCAACGTGCACTGGTCTGGGTTGCACGTGCGAGTAATTTATTGATTCTGTTGATTGCACTCTGCATTCTTCCGTGGTTGTCATCTATTCAAACTGCCTGGCAAATCAGTTTGTTGCTTGGTGCGGGAATGGGCGTGGTGTTGGTGCTTCGATGGATCTGGTGGCGTATCACGGCATGGGGCGAATTAGCCTGTATTGCGGCGTCTGTTCTTATCGCGCCCCTGTTGTTGTGGACCTTTCCGGGACAACAGGAGGAACTCCGGTTGTTAATTATGGGTATTGGAGCAGCCGTGATTGGGATAACCGTGTCCTGGTTGACTGGGCCGGAAGATCCCGATCGCTTGGAGAACTTTTATCGACGCGCGCGTCCTCCAGGATTTTGGGGGCCAATCGAACGTCGGGTTCAGTATGAGCAGCAAGATGGGGTCCGGCGATTTTGGCGAGCGATACTGGCGATGGGGCTCACGGCATTGTCCATTTTTTGTTTGCTCACCGGTATCGGGACATGGCTGGTTGGAAGTCCTGCACCTGAATGGATGCCCTGGCGAGAAGCCTGGATTTCCGGACTTTTGGTGGTGGGGACCCTCTTAGTTCCCATTTGGATTAGCGTCGGATTTCGTCAGTCTGAACCTGCGACGTCTGCGGAATAGAAAAGGATGAATGACGACTCCACAGGGAGGGCTTCGAAGGACATGAATTAAGGATCTAGTTGTCCCTTCGAGATTCGATTCAAGGGCAACAGAGTTTTCGAATGTCGAGCGATGTCGGGTGAGATGGTAGGACGGCTCGACTGTTCCGGAGGAAATAGGAAGAAGGCCTCTGGCCGAACCAAGTGCAGAAGGATTACAGAGAATCGTCAAAGAGGGTTTGAGCATCGGCCCACACCATCCCCTCCGGAAGGCCCTTTAACCAATCGCCGGTTTCGTTAGCTGGCCGGTAGGAATACTCTCGGCCGGATTTTTTGAGAATGACTTCTTCCCCATTTACCCAAGTTTGAATGGTATCCATTTCGTCTATCCACATGACCGCCTCCCGGTTCATTGTTTGTGATCTGCCAGATTAGGCGGGCGAAGAGGTGTGTTCCATTCCTCAAAAGTCGTATCAAAAGTTTCTCCTTGGCTCCCGTGTATGCAGGTGAATAACGACACCCATCTGGGAAGGATCTTCAGCTATGACGAATGATTTCATGCAACTGACAGCCCGAAAGGAAGAAATGCCGTGGTTGGGGTGAAGGTAGAATTTTTACCTTTTTAATAAGGGAATTTCTTAAGTCCTTGTGGAGAAGAATTAGGGGCGTTTTTTTAATTATTGGACATCTGAAGGTTGGGGGGAAGCCTGGGTTTTCGGGTCTGAGCCATTGGAAGACATGGGGGGCTCAATAATAGTCCCTCTAAGCAGGTCTGGAGGATTGGTTTTCTGTCGTTGTTCAATGGTTTGGGTCACACAGAACTGTAGTTGCGTGAGTTCCATTTCGTTGAGGGAGTTTGGATCTTCTGAAAATTCATGCGCTAATTTCTGACACTTCGGTCCCATGTTTTCACCACCCTGGGAAAGTGCTAATCCGGAGAAAAGAATCAACCAGAAGACTGTTAAAAGAATTCCCGCTTTCATGCTGTCCCTCCTGTGTGAATGCTTTTCTGCTACTATTCCCATGCTACTGAATTTTCATGTATCAGGTAGCGTGATGTTGAAAAATTATGTTTAAAAGGCTTGGAAAAATGAAAAATAAAGAAAGATGGTGCCGAAGGCGGGATTTGAACCCGCACACCCCGGAGGGCGCTAGACCCTGAATCTAGTGCGTCTGCCAGTTCCGCCACTTCGGCACGTGAGTGCGATTATCATCTTTTAGAGAAATGCGGTCAAGTTATCGTTGTTCGGTTGTTGCGGTTTTTTGTAACCATCCTACCGGAGACATTCTTCCCGAATGACACATGGGCTTTCCAGGTATCAGGAAATTTTCCGTGAAGTTACCCCACGCTGGTGGGTTGAGCCGAAGGGCCCAGAAGGGTTTCCAAAAAGGCTTGTGGCCAGCGGCAAGGAGAAGATGGCGTTCCGGGTTCTCCTGGTATCAGGTCAGAGGTGTCGCCACTGAGAATGATTCGCTCACGAATGGTCCCGGTGGCAGCAAGTAAGAGAGAAGCGGGGATGCGTGGGGCATCATCGATGATCAATAAGTCATAGGGAACTTTTCGAAAGAGTGGGTCGGTGAGGATTCGGCCGGGTGTGCAGGTCAAGATACGTTTGTTTTGTGCGAATGCTTGTCGGTTAGTCCCTTCTCCAGCGGACAACATTTCCCGAATTTTTTTGGTGCCGCCCAATCGTTTGATTTCTTCCTTTAATTCATCGTATTCCGGTCGCAGGTCTTTGGGAACGGTGGCTTCGGGAATCAATTCTTTAATTCGTCTTTGGGCTACTTCGACTTCCTTCATGAGTTCAAGAATTTTTCCTCTGTAAATCACCCGATATTCAGCCAACGTGTCGATGTTCTTACCCGCCACCTGCATACCCATACGTTTCCAAATGGGAAGCGCCTCATAGTCGCCCAGAATCTTGTCGATATTTTTGACTTTCCCCTGCCAGTCACTGAGTTGTGTGAGTAATCGCCATTCCAGTAATTTCACTTCGTTTAGATCTTTTTGCTTGTCGCGTTTGTAGGCCAGAATTGGAGTCAGTTCCCTGAACCGGTCATATTTTTTTCGTAACGAGATTTTTTTAGCGTTGGCCTTGGAAAAAAAATAAGACATCTGTGCTTCAAATCCAAATTCCTGGAGAAGCATTCCTGCCGCATCTTTCATCAGGGGTAGTTCATAGCGGCAGAGCAAACTTCGGTAAGGCAGGGCCGCCATTTTTAAAGCGTGGGCTACTGCACCTGTTAACTCATCGACTGTGTGATGATCCGGAGCGACCAAGAGGATTCGCTTGTTTTTGCGGACTTGGTCGACGATTAATGTCGTCAACTTTACCCATCGTGTTTGTCGCGTCTCTCCCCAGATAGTTGTCAGAACGGTGGTTGGGATGCTGTCTCTTGCTGCTGTTTGATTTGAAAGGGGGGCAGGGTCCAGCCAGGGCACTAACCGTTCGGCAGGTCCGAGTGTAAAGGAGTCAGGTTTGCTGGCCATGTCGGACAACCGTGCGGCCCCGGTTTCGAGGAATCCCGATGTGTCGGGAATCAGGGTGCACTGGTGGAGGGTTTGGCCGACGTAATCGAACGTCTGGAGTAGGAGTGACCCATTTTGCCATCCCAGGAGATAGCCTTCAGTGGGTTCCATGTCATTGCCGGGTAACAATGTCACTGGGATGTCTGGCAAGAACCTGGGGCTGGGGAGAACATCACAGCTATAGAGGTGAAGGGAGCCGACGGTGCGAAGGTGTCGGGCTTCGGAAATTACCAGAGGCGAGTCTAACCCCAGGCTCATGGCGACTTCCCGTTCCTTGTTAAGTTGGGATGTGGATAGAGTGAGAAGGTCGTAGAGCTTCATGAGAGTTATTGATTGAGTGCGGCCAGTTCCAAAAGATCCTTGATACAGAGGGCGAGACAACCCAATCCTCCGGTGAGAGGTGTTCGATCACCCTCGCAGTTCCGATTGCGTGCACATTCAAACAGGGCGGGTAGCTTGGGATCAAGAGGGAGATTTTCAAGTAAATAGAGTATGAGTGCTCCGGAGTTATCGGTCGAGAGGACGGCGACCCGTTGCCGGTGATCATCTTCAAAAATCACCGCTTGTGGGTTTGGAGCAACAAAGGGTTTGGCGACGGAGAGTCCGGTAAGCGGAATGGTTTGGATAATGAGTGAGTCAGGCGGGATGAGCGGACGATTGGAAAAGCGAAGATTGAGGTCCGAGAATGGTTGGAGTGCCGGTCCTTCTTCTTCCTTCAGCCCTAACTCTGCACTGGTTAAACCAGGATGAGCTATAAGGCTCATGACCAATAGGGTGAAAGAAAGAAGATTGAAAAAACTTTTGATGTTTAGCCGGCGTGGGTTAAAGCAATTCATAATCTTACGATTTTCGAGCCACAGAACCCGGCAGATTGAAGGAGGATCTGATTGTTCACCAATAGCCATGTGGAGCCGATGGATTCTAGGTCGAAGTCTTTTTTTATTGAATTAATGCTTAAGTGTTAACGTGTAATGAGTATCCGTGAGCATAGCATATTCTTAACAAAGAAGTTCCAACATAATCTATGGAAATGTCCGGTTACCATGAACAAGGGTGGATGCTAGCCACCAATATGAAGAAGAAGCTCAATCGAATGATTTATTCAGCAATTACATTGACTTTTTCTACACCCAGTCTTAAGATGCTCCCCTTATTCGCTAGGCTAAGGAGACGTGTTTTATGAAGGTTATTTTGCAGGAAAATGTTGAAGGATTGGGGTATTTGGGAGATGTGTTGACGGTAGCAAAAGGGTATGCACGCAACTATTTACTCCCAAGAAAAAAAGCTGTCCTGGCTGAAGAGCGACAGGTTAAACTGTTGCAGCACGTCAAACGGCAGATCGACCAAAAGGCCAAAAAAGAATTGGAGTCTTTGGGCGAGTCAGGGAAGAATTTGTCAAAAATATCCCTGACGTTTGAAGTGCAAACCGGAAAAGACGACAAGCTGTTCGGATCTGTGACATCTAAGGATGTGGCCGAACGATTGGCTGCTCAGGGTGTGGAGGTGGACCGAAGGAAAATTCACTTGCCACAGCCTCTAAAGGAATTGGGGACCTTTTCGGTTGCCGTCAAGCTTCATAGGGATGTGGTACCGAAAATCAATGTGACGCTTGTGAAAAAAGATGCAGAAGAAACTGTTCCTGAGGGAGAGACAGCCCAAGATCCCGCCGATGAAGCAGGTACTGAGTAAGCGATGAGACATTCTGTCGGCACACTTAAAGCGATCCGTGACACCGATTATGAGGTGTATGCGGCTATCCGGGCTGAAGAAAAAAGACAGCGTGAAAACCTGGTTCTTATCGCTTCAGAAAATTACGCGAGTCCGGCAGTCTTGGGTGCCCAAGGTTGTCTGATGACCAATAAGTACGCGGAGGGTTATTCCGGCAGGCGATATTACGGCGGATGCCAACATGTGGACACGGTCGAGGATTTGGCCATTGCGAGAGCCAAGGAAATTTTTGGATGTGAGCATGTGAATGTCCAGCCCCATTCTGGGTCCCAAGCCAATATGGCGGCGTATCTTTCAGTCTTGAAACCAGGAGACACGATTCTGGGAATGGATCTGGCCCATGGGGGACATCTCACCCACGGCAGCCGTGTGAGTTTTTCAGGAAAGCTGTTCCAGGCGTTTTCTTATGGAGTAGATCGGGAAACTGAGGAAATCAATTATGATGTAGTTGAGCGACAGGCTCAGGAAGTCCGCCCTCGTATGATTGTGGTGGGCGCCAGTGCGTATTCCAAAATTATTGACTTCCCTCGTTTCCAGGCGATAGCGAAATCAATTGGCGCCTATCTCCTTGTTGATATTGCCCATATTGCGGGTTTGATTGCGGCCGGATTGCATCCTAGTCCGGTGCCCTATGCCGACTTTGTCACCACGACGACCCATAAAACATTGCGTGGTCCTCGTTCTGGCATGATTATGTGCAGGGAAGAACATGGCAAAGCCGTCGACAAAATGGTGTTCCCAGGAACGCAGGGTGGTCCACTCATGCATGTCATTGCAGCCAAAGCGGTCGCTTTTAAAGAAGCCCTTTCTCCTGGGTTTAAAACCTATCAGCAGCAAGTGCTGACGAATGCCAGGGAACTGGCTGAGGGCTTTTTAAAGCGGGGATATCGGGTCGTGTCTGGTGGGACAGAAAATCATTTGTTTCTCTTGAATCTGAGTCCCAAAGGCGTGACAGGGAAAGAGGCGGAAGCCGCATTAAATGCCTCTGGAATTGTCGTCAATAAAAATGCTGTACCGTTTGATGAAAAACCACCGGCTGTGGCAAGTGGCATTCGAATTGGCACGCCGACGGTTTCGACTCGTGGCATGCAGAAACTCGAGATGGAGCAGATTCTTTCCTTGATGGATGAGGTCATCCAGCATTCCCAAGAAGCGTCCGTTCATAAACGGATTCTGCGTGATGTCAAGGACCTGTGCTCACGATTTCCGATTTTTCATCCATACTGACCTTCCTCCACTGCCTTCCATCCTTTAGGTAAGGGCTGCTCATTCGTGAAATGTCCTTTTTGCGACCAATTAGAAGATAAGGTCATTGATTCGCGTACTGCACGTGAAGGAGAAGTGATCAGACGCCGTCGCGAATGTTTGGGTTGTAAACGGCGATTCACCACCTACGAACGAATCGAAGAAAACCTCCCAATGGTGGTCAAAAAAGACAATCGGCGAGAGCCGTTTGACCGGGCGAAAATCTTAGCAGGCCTAAAAAAGGCCTGCGAAAAACGGCCGGTCAGTATTGGAGCGTTGGGTGCGGCTGTTGATCGGATTGAAAAACGCATTCAGGACCTTGGAGAAACGGAAGTCCCAAGCCGAACCGTCGGAGAAGAAGTGATGCGGGCCTTAAAAGAATTGGATCCAGTTGCGTATGTTCGGTTTGCCTCGGTGTACCGTGAATTTAAAGACATTGATCAATTTATGGATACAATTAGGGCTCTAACACAAGACACCAGGTTATCTTGAGGCGTTTTCATTGTCTGTGGCCGATTGTGAGTCCCCCCGTTTCCTTCGGATCATAATGCGACAAGGGTAGGAATCTTCTCTTAAGAATGATCTTCAACCTGTTCCCGATCATGAAAGTGAGTACCTATGCCATCCCCCAAATCCTCTCCTCGTTCCGCACGTATCACCAAAAGTAGTACAGGGCGATCAAAGTCAAAAGTGACATCCAGCCGGGTGGGGATTATTGGTGGGGGGCATGGTGGTACTGCGCTTATGGAAATTTTTGCGGAAGATCCTTTGGTCACGGTGGTAGGGTTGAGTGAAATTCGTCCACACACCATGGGAGTCCGCCTCGCCAAAAAAATCGGAATACCTGTACTGCGTCGCTATCAAGATTTGCTCAAGATCAAAGATGTGGATCTGGTCATTGATGTGACGGGCGATCCCGATGTGGAGAAGACCTTGCTCGAGTCACATGCCCCTCACATAGCAATGGTGGGTGGTGCAAGTGCCAAATTCATGTGGCAATTGATTGAAGCGCGCATCCGCGCTTCTGCCGAAATTGAAAATACCCTCACCCGGTATCAATCCCTTTTTCGTTTGTATGTCAAGGAGGAAGCGGAAGGGGCTGTGGATGAGGAGCGCACCCGCATTGCCTGTGAGATTCATGACGGACTGGTGCAAACTCTAGTGGGAGTAAGCCTGAAGATGGAGCGTGTCCGTGAACTGGTGGCGGAGGATCCTCCCAAGTGTTTGACGATGCTCAATCAGACCACCGTGCAATTGAAGCATGCCATTCAGGAAGCCAGGGAGGTGGTCTATAATCTTCGCCCGGGGCAGTATGATCATTTGGCCTTTATTCCAGCATTGTCAAATTATCTGAAGGCCTATGAAAGGGAGCATCGGATACGGACGGAGTTTGAAGGGAGTGGGAATGAATCCCAACTTGATCCGAAAGCAAAAGTCTTTGTCTTTCGCATGGTCCAGGAAGCCTTAAGCAATGTGGCCAAGCATGCCGGAGCCACGAAGGTTATTGTGAAAGTAGAGCTCAAGAAAGATGTCTTGAAAGCGCTCGTCTCCGATAATGGGCAGGGCTTTGACGTCAAGGCAGAGGGACAGAATCCTGAAAAATGGGATCATTTCGGAGTGAGGAGTATGATGGAGCGTGCACGAATGTTAGGCGGAAACGTGCAGTGGGTGTCGAAATCCGGCACCGGCACGAAGGTTGAAATTTTCATTCCTCTGGTATTAAAGGAAAAGGTGCCTTATGCCAAAAACAACTAAAGTCCTCATTGTTGATGATCACCGTGTGGTGCGTGAAGGGTTATGTGCGATTCTGGAAACTAAGGACGATATCCAGGTTGTGGGTGAAGCGAAAGATGGCGGAGAGGCGGTCGAACAAACCCGACTGCTCATGCCGGATGTGATTCTCATGGATGTCAGTATGCCCGGTATGACCGGGGTGGAAGCCACGCGTATTATTAAACGGGAATTTCCCCATATCGGGGTGGTAGCCCTCACGATGTACGAAGAACAGCAATACATTTTTGATCTCGTGCGAGCCGGGGCCACAGGGTATTTACTCAAAGATAGCGATTCGGCGCAAATTGTGGCGGCCATTCGGACCATTGCGCGTGGAGAGTCTCTCATTCATCCTTCGGTCGCCAGTAAGATTCTTGTCGAGTTTTCTTTGCTGTCAGAAGGCAAGGGGAAGAAGCGTGGAATTCTTGAGCATGATCTCACGGATCGCGAGATTACCGTGTTGCAATTAGTGGCGGATGGTAAAACGAATAAGGAAATTGCCAACGTCCTGGATCTTAGTGAAAAAACCGTCAAAAATCATGTTCGCAATATCTTTCATAAACTCCATGTGTTTGATCGAACCCAAGCAGCCATCCTGGCCATTCGCAAAGGGATCATCGAACTCGAGCCTCGGAAAATATAAGCATCTTAAGCATGGGTGAATGTCTGTCGCGCCTTCCCATAGCGAGTGGATTGCGGTTTCTGGTTTTTACCTTGCCCGCCTATTTTCGTCAGTGCTAACATGAAGCTATTAGTGAGTTTTTTAATGAGGAGTGAACACAATGGCGAATGTGACCTTGTT
This sequence comes from Nitrospirales bacterium, assembly GCA_021604365.1. Classification (GTDB taxonomy): domain Bacteria; phylum Nitrospirota; class Nitrospiria; order Nitrospirales; family UBA8639; genus Nitrospira_E. The sequence goes on along the minus strand of BQIZ01000042.1, from coordinate 3,977 downwards.
GGTGTCCAAGTCCTGCGCAGCCTGTCCCAGCGCGAAATCGCTCTGGAAAGGTATGCGGGTCAAATATAGCTTTAGTTACCGGGAAATTGAAATTTCATCGGAGGCCGGCCTAGAATTGGCGGAACGGCATTCCATTCGTGCGACGCCCGCGACGCTGATTAATGGACGGTTGATTTTTATCGGTGTTCCGCCGCGAGAGAGTGCTGAAAAAGCATTGCAGGCGAAGGCCAAACCAAAGCCTAAAAAGGATGAGGCGGATGATTAACCTTACGGTTTCATTCTTACGATAGGTTCCCCTGCCCGATACGGATGGGGAATAAGGGAGGTATTCCATGCACGATCAAGATGAAGATGAACCAGAATTAGATATTGAATTGCCCGTTTTTCCTATGGTTTCTTCCGGTCCTCCTCCGGAATGTTCTTTCTGTGGTGATCCCATGTCCCTGATTGACGGGGATTGGAGTTGCCCTGATTGTAATGGTGAACTCATAGGACCGGAAACCGGCTAACAAGCTGCAGATCGGTCTCATAGCTTTCCATCCGACCGAACATAAAAGTCCGCATGTTTACCCTCGTCAGCGGCCCATTTTCACCCCACCTCGAATCAGCTCTTGTCCAAATGGTCCAGCAGATCAAGTCTGCCGATTCCCGTGCGGCGATAGCCATTCTTGTGCCTTCCGAATCAATACGAAGCAGGCTTAAGTGGCTATTGTGCGCGGAGCATTCCTGTGCGCTCTTTGATCTGCATGTTCTGACATTCCATCAGTTCGCTCTCCATCTTCATGCGGAGCGAGCGGCATTGAGTTCGCCGGAGGCAGGGGGGGGCTCGTTCGAACTCGTCGGCGATTTTTTCTATGAATATCTCCTAGCCGAGCTTTTGGAAAAGGGTGGGCAAACTGTCGGACCCTTTGCGGATCTCGAAGCCTCTTCGGGACTTAGGCAGGCCGTATGGCGGAGCCTGCGGGATTTACTTGAAGCGCAAGTGGAACCAAGCATGGCCCTCCGAGCCGTGGAAGAAGGGCTGTTCGATGAGGTCGCGGTCAATCGCTTGCGGGGATTACTGGGGATTCAAGAGGCTCTCGGACTTTTGAGTCGGCAGTTAGGGGTGGGATTGCCGGAAGATATGGCTAATGCAGTGATCCCCTGGGTGGCGAACTCGCCGTTTCTCGTCAGATTTTCCACGGTCATCTACTATGGTTTTTACGACATCACCCAAGTACAACTTTCGTTCTTGGAAGAAGTGGCTCGTATCACCGGTTCCGTAAAGGTATTCTTTCCCCTGACTGATCATCCTGCCTATCAATTTGCCCAACGATTTGTTGATCGACATCTGCTAAAAGCTGGAGTGGTGCACTATCCCCTTCAGGTGAGCCATGAACCATTTGGATCCGTGAATCAGGACGTATCTTCTCCGTCAGTCCAGGTGGTGAATGTGATTGGGGGACAAGGGGAGCTGGTTTTTACCTGCAAAGCCATTCTGCATGCGGTGGAAACGACAGGGCATACGTTTCGTGAGATTGGGGTGGTGGCCAGAACTCTCGATCCGTATGGGCCGTTTCTGCGTCGAGTGTTTGAGGAGCATCGAATCCCATTTTGCACCACAGCAACCCTACCCCTGTTGGAAGAACCTGTTGCCAAAGTTTGGTGGCAGCTTGCCGGCCTGAGGGAGGAACGGTATCCGTGGCAGGCACTGCTGGATGTCGTGGCATCTCCACATTATCGCAGACTGTCGGTCAACGGCCGTTTCCCTCATGAACAAAAACAAATCTGGAGCCAGGCTATTCGTCATTGGCGTCTTGTGCGAGGCCTGGAAGATTGGGAACGTCTTGCCGTCGTCGCGAATGATCCGGAAGCGATTGGTGACTGGCAGCGAAAGATCGGAGTCCCACTGGAGGAGGCGACTGCCACATTACAACAGTGCGCTGACGTCGTGGGCCGCCTGATCGCCGATTGCCAGGCTCTTCCGGAATTTGGCTCTATTGGCGAATTGACTCTCGCGTTTGAATCACTCGTGAACAGGCATCTTTCCCTGCTTGAAGAAGAGACATTGTCTCAAATGGGAGTGCGGGATCAGGTCCATCTGACAAGTCTTGCACAAGGATTTGAAGAGGTTATGGCGCAATTAAAACAACTGGATCGGATCGGCACACAAGTCACGTGGGGGGCATGGGTGGAAGTGTTTCGAGGAGCCCTGGAAACGACGAAAATGGCTATCCCGGGACAAAGCCCTCTCGGAGTACAGGTGGTCGATGCCATGGCGGCGCGAGGGCACGCCTTTAGAACCCTGTTTATTCTCGGAATGAATGATCAGGTCTTTCCCCGGGTGGTTCGGGAGGATGCCTTTTTACGTGATCGTGATCGAAGAGTGTTGGCGGAAAGTCTGGGCTATAAAATTGATGAAAAAATGCATGGGTTTGATGAAGAGGCGCTGTTGTTTGCGTTGCTTCGACACTCAGCTCGTGACCGGGTGTATCTCGTCTATCAACGTGCGGACCACAAGGGGCGTTCGCTGTTGCCGTCTTCTCTCTTATCGGAATTGATGAGAGATGGACCGGACTGTTCTGAATCGGAGATCAGCGTGCCGTTGCGCGTGGCCGAGCGCGGGAGGATTCCCTACTTTTCTCCCGGTGAAGAGACCGGACAGGAAACCCGCCTGCGACATCTGCTTCAGGGCCGCGCGATTCAAACCGATTCCTTGGAACCATCGTTCTGGTGGAATGTGCTTCGCCACGGACTTAAGGCGGTGTCTGCTCTTGAAAGGACTTCCTCTGGTGGAGGTTCATTTGATGGGATCATGTCTGTCGAGGGGGATCATTGGCAGGATCTTTTATCTCGGGGTCTATCACCGACAGCGTTGGAACGGTACGCCCAATGTCCCTTCCGGTATTGGATGGAGCATGTTCTGCGTACCAGGAATGTTCGAGAGCCCCTTTCGCGGGACATCCCAAGTCGGGTTTGGGGGGAGTTGGGGCATGCCATACTTCGGCATGTTTATCAACATCTCATCGATCATGGATGGCCGGTCTCTCCCATAGAGACTGTCGATCTTTCTTCATTGATCGCCTCGACCATTGAACAGGCATCCGATGAATATGCGAAGCACTATGGAAAAGGATATATGGTTCTGTGGGAGAGAATGAAAACGCTATTAGGTTCAGCGGTGTCCGCGATGATCGAACATGATCAACAGGAATATGCCGATCAGGCGATGGCTCCAGTGGATTTTGAAGTAGGCGCCGAGGGAGTGATGTTAGGCGAGATGCCGGAAAGTTCGTCCTTACTGAAGATTCATGGACGAGTGGATCGGGTGGACCAGCAGTCAGATGGCTCCAGAACTCGTATTGTGGATTATAAGTTTTCGGGTGGCTTGACGGCACGAACTGGCAATCCTGATCTCGTCGACGAGGCTCTGCAGGGTCGACGGTTACAACCTCCTTTATATTCGTTGATGTCTTCCTTGAGCCCGGCTGGCCATTCCGGAGTGAATTCGAAAGACACCGTGTTGCCGCATTCCGCGATTCATTCTGTCGAGTTCCGGTTTATCCGTCCATTACATTCTGATCCTCTGGCCTTCTCCTCGTTTCCCGGTTCAATCTGGGATACGCCGACTGGTGACCAATTGTTGGGGACCATTCGTCGTTGGATCGAGAGCATACGCGCCGGACAGTTCTTTATTTTACCTGGAAAAACCTACTGCCCGTCTTGCCATTGGTCTGTAGCCTGCCGTTACCAGCATTATCCTTCGCGGGAGAGAGCCTACAGGCTCCCATTGGCAAAAGTATTTCGACAGTTACGAAAGCAGCGAGCCACAGATGAGTAATCTCAATCTCCTTCGCGATGCCGATGCGCGCGTCACGGCGGAAACGACGTTTGATCGCAATGTGGTCGTGCTGGCCGGAGCCGGGACAGGTAAAACAACATTGTTGGTCAATCGACTGATTCATGCGCTTCTGAGGGAGCCTCACCCGTTACGCTTG
>BQIZ01000041.1 GCA_021604365.1 Nitrospirales bacterium | reverse complement strand
TCCGATATCCACCGCTGTTGAGCGGAATAGGCCCATGGAAAAAATAAACCAAAGGTGATTACCGTCAACACCCACGTCCAGACAAATAACCATAAACAACTGAAACCCGTTCCGCGAAAATCAAAACGCTGGTGATTCATGCGTTCCCTCATGCAAAAGATGTAATGGCAAATTCCCTCACAGCCTACCATGGGAGGACCGGTTGGTGAATGAGCAAGATTGTGTTGTGGGTTGCGAGTTGAGGTGAAGGGTTAATCGCTTTGAGGGCATCCCAAGGAGTGGAGTGCCCGGACTCGGAAGAGAATTCAGCAATACCCAGAGATTGACCTTCATCCCAAAGTCATACTAGCGTAACACCTATCACGAAATACTGGGACCGTCCTGGTTGGGGCTGCGGTCCCTTTACGGTGTATTCCAGGAAAAGGAGGAAATTATGAAAAAAGTGGCAGTGATTCTTTCCGGTTGTGGGTTTTTGGATGGAGCTGAAATTACGGAAGCCATTAGTACACTCATTGCCATCGGTCAAAATGGAGCTGAATATGCGGTGTTTGCCCCCAATAAAGATGTTGAGGAAACGAATCACCTCACTCAAAAGCCCACCGGACAGAAGCGAAATGTGTTGCAGGAGGCTGCCCGCATTGCTCGTGGCGAGATTCAGTCGTTAGAACAACTCAAGGCAGAGAATTTTGACGCCTTGGCCTTTCCGGGAGGTTTCGGAGCCGCGTTGCATCTCTGTGATTTTGGAACAAAGGGGAGTGGGGGCCAAATTGATCCACAGGTGGCCAGGATCGTGAAAGAATTTAGTGAAAGCAAAAAGCCCATCGCGGCCATTTGTATCGCGCCGGCCATCATGGCATTGGCTCTGGGGAAAAAAGGCATTAATGTGACCATCGGAGAAGATGCCGGAACCGCATCCGAATTAGAAAAAACCGGTGCCAAACATCAGAATTGCGCGGTTGAAAAATATGTCGTGGATCATGGCAATAAGGTTATCACCACGCCCGCCTATATGTATGGCACAGCCAAGCCTCACCAAATTTTTGCCGGTGTCAGTGGTGCGATTGCTGAGTTGATGAAGATGGCTTGAAGGCACGGGGCGAGTCCAGATAAACATTAGGACTCCAGTGCCAATACAGACGAGAAAGATGGTGGGGAGAATCGAAAAGGGGAAGACAAGAAGAGAGCACTTGAACAGGGCAATCATGCAAGCTGTGGCCATGAGCTTGGCATTCTAACTGATGCTGCCTTCTTGTTCCCAATTCTGAATCAGTGGGCCCAAGAGGGGGTGTTTGAGCAGCTGTGCATGTAGGCGAGGAGAATTTTTGGAGAAGTATCAAGCGGCAAGGAGGATAAGGGGAGTGATGGGCAGGAGTAGAACAAATATTCCTAAAAGCCCCAGACCAAGACTGATCCACCCTCCGACCAGCAGCTTAAGTCTGACAGGCGAGACTGGCATACGAATGAGCCTTACTGGTGATGAGGGGTTTCTTTCGAGGTATCCGGATAAAGATATTTTCGGCCTCAAGCCATGAAAAATTGAAGGGGATAGCTGCCCAAAGGAGGGTGAGTGTCTGGCAACAAAGAGGATCAGGAGCATTCACCAGACACCCAGGAGTTCACCAATTGCAACATGATTTCAAAACGGTGCGTTTACATCTAAAGGAGGTGAAGATGGGACCGACAAAAGTCATTTCCAAAGCGGGTGCACTCTACGAAGTCAAAACCGACAAACTGGTCCAAGATGGTCTTCCGACACGAACGGAGCAAGAGAGCTATGCAGCACAGCATTACATTGCTCTGCCGGTTATTGATAAGGCCGGAAAGCCATGGGTTCTTGATGGACAACCGGTGTTTTGCCTTCACGGAACACAATACGAAACGGTGGACGATCAAAAAGTTCATTTAGCCCGATGTCCCGATTGCGGGGGAATGGGGATTCGAGATGATGAACCGTTAGTGGAATCGGATTGTATCCGATGTGTCCAATGCGGTCATGAGTTTGATACCCGGCTGGAAATGATGGAGACCTGAGAGTGTAAAGGCATCCCTGTCTTTCCAGGCTTGAGCAGCGGCGCTGCTTGGGAGACAGCGTTCAGGTCATTGAGGACGTTTTTTCGATTGTACCCCAGCCGGGCAAAAACTGTTTGGCAGAAAAGACGAGATTGTGTGTCTTGAGGGTGGGGACAAGCCCGATTCTTCGTGGGAGGCGATGAAGGTGCCTCCCACAAAGAAATGAGCGTTCAGTTAGAGAGGGTGTCCTATTCTACTATTTGCCGCTTGTTTCGATGGGTTTAGGACCCACTGAAGGCATCAGAGGAAGCTTCTCGGCTTCATCACTCACTTCAAGAAGAGCTATGGCTCCGGTGAGCGCATCTTTCAGTGAGTGGGTCACAATCGGATAGACGCCTTTTTGTTCCACGACCACATCCAGAATGGCAGCATCTGCTGCCCCGATCACTTGGGTTTGGACCCCTTGCATGCGGTTGGCCGGATTTCCGCTGGCCCATACATCGTCCCAGATTTCTGCAATCGGATGAAGTGAGGAAAAATTATTGGGGCCGATGTTGACAAAATAAAACCGTACCCGCTCCCCCGGCTTGGCGGTGAGGAATTCTCCTCCTTTTGCGGCATGAACAGGGTCATACTTAAATATCCCGCCATTGAACACGACATGGTCATTTTTTGCGTCCATCATTGCCTGGACGTCATCAGGATCTTTCGTAAATAACTCCGATTGCACCAGCACATATTCCCGGTCAGCCTTGGGCATTGCACCGGTATCTTTTGGGTCAACAATGACGGCGCCAAACATGCCACGGGCGATATGTTGAATCATTGGAAACGCCCCACAGTGGTAGGCAAAGACCCCCGGCCGTTTGGCCTCCCAGACATATTCCAGGGACTCACCAGGGTTCACATCGCGATAATTGGCGAGGAAATCCGTTTCAGCTGCGTGAAAGTCCATGGAATGGGGGCGACTATTATCTTTGTGGTTTTTAAGGATAAAATGCACCTGGTCACCTTCGGTCACACGTACGACGGGACCTGGAACCTGTCCGTTAAAGGTCCACGCTTTATAGGTGGTGCCTTTTCCGTCAATGACGACTTCCGTTTCCACTGCGGTCAATTCCACTGTGACTTTCTTGGCCTCGACTTGTGAGGCAAAGGTGGAAAGACTTCCGGTCATGGCTAAAAGCGCGATGGCCAATCCTATCCGGCCTGAATGTCGATTTTTCATTCTGCAATCCTTTCATACAAACATAAATATGATGATTAAAGGTGATGACTGACTATCGATGCCTACGGATGCAACATCATCTAGCTAATATAGCCTACAAGCAGATAATGTGCCAGGTATAATACAATCATAAGCAATTGATTTGTAAGCATTTATTTTATTTTAATTCAAGATTGATTCAACAATATTTCGTTGAATAGCAATATTTTGCTGAACAACAACATAATAATGTTGTTTAATGTGACCATCGCTGCGTTATCTTTCAACATTTCAATAGCCCGGTCATAGATAAAAGAGACCTGAAACCGGATAAGGGCCAACGAGTCAATGAACAATGGAAAAGACAATTACCTAGCAGAAATGCGGTTTCGGGCCGTTGCCCAGTCATCTCACGATGCCATCATTATCGCGGATCAATCAGGGACCATCCTGTTCTGGAACAAGGGGGCCAAAGACATCTTCGGCTATGAAAGTGAGGAGACCGTCGGCCAACCTCTTACCATGCTTATGCCAGATCGATACCGGCGGGCGCATCAAGCCGGGCTTGAGCGGTACAGCACGAGAGGGGAGACGCGAATCCTTGGAGAGACTGTGGAACTGAGTGGTCTGCGCAGAACCGGAGAGGAATTCCCCCTCGAGCTCACGCTTTCCGCCTGGGAAGAAAAAAGTCGGCTTTTTTTCAGCGGAATCATTCGAGATATCTCTCAGCGAAAAGAAGCCGAAGAAGCCCTTCAGCAATCGGAAGAAAAATATCGTGCCATTTTTAATCAAGCGGTAGAAGGGATCTACCAGGCGACGCCTGCCGGTGTCTTCCTCAATGCCAATGCCGCTCTGAGCCATTTGTTGGGATACGACTCCCCCCAAATATTAATGGAAGCCGTCAAAGATATTGGTCGCCAACTATATGTGGAGCCAAGGAAACGGGAGGAATTTTGCCGGTTGCTGGAGCAAAAGGATGTCATCACGGATTTTGAGTCGCAGGTCTATCGGGCGGACGGGACGACAATCTGGATTTCAGAAAATGCCAGGGTGATCCGCAATGCGGAAGGAGCTGTGCAGTGGTACCAGGGATTTCTGGTGGATATCAGCGGACGAAAACAGGCAGAAGAACTTCTGGAACGGCAAAACCGGTTGCAAGCAGAAAACCGGTACTTGCAGGAAGAAGTGCTCGAAGCCGGGGCCTTCGGGGATCTCGTGGGACAAAGCCCGGCCCTGCACAATGTGATCCGTCAAATAGATCTTGTGGCACCCACGGAGGCCACCGTGTTGATTCTCGGTGAATCCGGAACCGGTAAGGAATTGGTTGCCAGGGAAATTCACAAACGGAGTCAACGGAAAGACCAACCGTTAATCCGAGTGAATTGTGCCTCAATTCCTCGGGAGCTGTTTGAAAGTGAATTTTTCGGCCACGTGAAGGGAGCCTTCACCGGAGCGGTCAAAGATCGGGCCGGGCGATTTGGAGCCGCAGATGGGGGCACCTTGTTCCTCGACGAGGTTGGAGAGATACCCTTGGATCTTCAAGGAAAATTTCTGAGGGTCTTGCAGGAGCAACAGTATGAACGTGTGGGAGAGGAACGCACCAGACATGTCGATGTCAGAGTGATTGCCGCGACCAACAAGAATTTAAAGCAGGAGGTGGAGACCGGTGGATTCCGGCAGGACCTGTATTTTCGGCTCAATGTCTTCCCTCTTGAAATGGCTCCCCTCCGCGAACGAAAGGAAGATATTCCGCTCTTAGCCGAGTATCTTCTCGGAGTGACATCCAAAAAGCTACACTGTGTGCAACCAAGACTGACGGAAGCATTGGTGGGGCAATTACAACGATATAACTGGCCGGGAAATGTTCGAGAGTTACAGAACGTCATTGAACGAGGTCTGATCCTTTCCGGACAGCAGGGATTGTCGTTTGATATTCCTCAATCGGGAGAAGGGCGATCCTCCTCACAGCACCGGGAGCCCAAGGCTTCGGCCAGAGTCTTGAGCGTGGTGCCCGAACAAGAAATGCGGCGTCGGGAACGGGACAATATCCTGGCGGCTCTTCAGGAAGCGGATTGGAAGATTTATGGGAAAGGCGGGGCAGCCGAACGACTCGGAATTAAACCCACCACGCTCGTGGCCCGCATCAAAAAAATGGGGATAGTGAAGGGAGGGTGAACGTCTTTGGTGAATAGAACAGAGGTGAGGCATAGTGGTAAAGACTCACCCCCATTTCCTGATTTGGCTTGATCTCGCTCATTGGCCGCACATTCGGAATGGTTGGAGCACCTAAGAAGATATTGCGGAAGTATTGCGGAACCAATACATGAAACCTTTCACCCCATATCGTATGATTGGTGGGGGCGGTATCGCTGCTTTGGCGATGGGCATTCTCCTTCCGGGTGTCTGGCCGGGGTGGCGGTGGTCCCATGAGCCCCTTCATTCCACATTGGAAACGGTCGGCGGATTGGCCGCCATTTCCATGGGAATTGTGTCCCTTCAAAGGACCACTGAACACAGCATATGAATGACCGAAACTCACACCGGGAAAATTGAGGGAGTGTTCAAGAATGTTCGTCCAGTCCTGTCCTGAGACTTCTCGAAGGGAAGGCTGCAGCCGATTGGGCGGGCGGAGCGTACGGAGGAGTACGTGAGCACGGCCAGGCGGCGAAAACGACGCTGGCCGCATTTTTCAACACTCCCCATTAGGGGCATTTACCCCTATTCGGATACGGGAAAACTAGTCACCCGATTCCTGGTGTTCCCACCTACCGCTTTCATCTCAATTCAGACACAATAGGCTCAGACGATGAAGACTCCCAAACGGAGCCTGTTCTCATCCACTATTCAATCCAAGGAGGCCGTCATGCCGAATTTCATTCCTAAGCCATTCCTGATGCTCTCGGCGTTCGTGTTTGCTTGTGTGTATGGACTTATTTTGAGTCCCGGGGTGGTTCTGGCAGATAAGACGCCGAGCCAGGACAAAGTGAAAGTGTTGTATCACCTGGATAGTAACGACCCGGCTCTTGCCAAGTATGCGATGGCTCTGATCAATAAACACATCGAGGCGGAAGGCGGACCGGACAAAATCGACCTGGTGCTGGTCGTGCATGGACCGGCCTTGAAGTTGTTTGAAAGCGACACAGTCGATCAGGAGCTGAAGGACAAATTGAAGGTGGTGATTGACAAAGGTATCAAGGCTGAAATGTGTCAGGTCTCGATGAAACTGTACGGGACACCGCTTGAAAAATTGGTGGCCGGATTCACACCTACCGAGCATCCGGTTGCCGTGAAGCGGATCGCCGATCTTCAACGCGCAGGCTATGTGTACATCAAACCGTAAGGAGATAATATGCGGATGAGATTCTGTATCTCGATGAAAGAAGAAAATACCGCCTCCAGTGGGAGCCTCCCAGGCTCCCACTGTGGACAATGGCTCACGGTAATCAGACGTGGGGTGGCCGGAATCATGATGGTCACCCTGAGTCTGCTCTCCGGAGCATTGGCCGCTACCGCCGCTCCATCAGTGCCGGCTCCGGATTTTCAACTTCAGGCGTTTGACGGGCACACCTACAGCAAGGCTTCTTTAAAGGGTCGCCCCACCCTTATTGTTTTTTGGGCGCCATGGTGTCGGTATTGCCAGATGGAATTACCGATACTCGCGAAATTTTATCAAGGCAACAAACCGGATCAGCTCCAGGTTTTGACCATTGCCTTTTCAGACAGTCTGGCCCATGTGGAAGAATATGTCACATCCAACCCTGATACCTTTGTCTATCCCACGGCCTATGATCGGGATAATGTCGTGGCGCAAACATTCGGTGTGAATGCCACCCCGACATTCGTGGTGATGGACGCACAAGGGGAAATGATCCTTGCCCATCGTGGTGCAGGGATCAACCGGAATCCCCAATACCAGGAGTTTCTCAACGGTTTGAAGTAATAACCCGACACCCCGTTAGAGGGCCATTTAGTTTTTCACGGACAGAACGCTCATGATGGAATCTGTCACACATATTTCTCAGATCACCTTGATGACAGCATTTGGAGCCGGGCTCTTGTCATTCGTTTCCCCTTGCGTGCTTCCTCTGGTGCCGTCCTACGTCTCATATATCACGGGATTTTCCATTGACCAACTCAGAGCTCCCACGGGTCGGCTTCACGTTCGGAAGACAATCATTGTCAATTCCCTGTTATTCATCGGGGGATTTTCAGTCGTCTTCATCGCGTTCGGCCTCTCGGCTAGTTTGTTTGGCCAATGGCTGTTTAACTATCAGGACTATCTGCGAAAGATCGGAGGAGGCCTGATTGTCCTGTTTGGTCTGTATGTGTTGGGGCTGTTCAATTTCGGTTGCTTGTCTCAAGAAAGGCGTCTCCATTTTCAGTGCCGCCCTGTGGGCTATCCGGGTTCTTTTCTCATCGGGGTCACCTTCGCCGTCGGTTGGACTCCCTGCGTGGGTCCTATACTCACGTCTATCTTATTATATGCCGGCACACCGATACCGCTGTCGATGGATTGGCCCTCCTCGTGTTCTACTCACTTGGGCTTTCCCTGCTTGTCACCGCTGTATGGCTCGATCGGTTCTTAACCCACTTCCGGCAGATCCGGAACTATATGAGACCGCTCTCCATCATGAGTGGATTGCTACTGGTGCAGTCGGCGGTCTCCTCTATACCAATTCATTCTTTCTCCTGACGAGCTATTTGGAACGCTCGGGTATTGGATGGTACATCGGTCAATAGTTCCTGTTCTTTTCCTGTTTTTCGCTGTCAGTCTCTCCCGCCAATGGGCGTAAAAACGTTGCTCGTCCACAATAGTATCGTTTACCCTTGTCCAGAGAAAGGGAGGACCCGTTTTCAAGAGAATGATGCAGTCTCATCTGAAAGGTTTAAATGAATCCATTTAAATAAGGAGAATGATCGTATGGCGACAATCGCCCCGTTTCGTGCCGTGAGGCCAAAATCTGAATTCGCGAGTCAAGTGGCGGCTCCTCCCTATGATGTAGTTTCTTTGCAAGAGGCGCGCGACTTGGCGAAGGGAAATCCCCATTGTTTTCTTCGCATTGGCCGGGCAGAACTTGAGCTTGGTGATGGAATCGACCCGTATTCCGCCGAGGTCTATCAACGAGGGGCTGACAATTTCCGCAAGCTCATCAACGATGGCGTGTTGGCTCAAGAATCACAACCACTTTTGGGGATCTATCAACAAAAGTGGGGGCAGCATGAGCAAACCGGCATTGTGGCCTTGGCGTCCGTCGACGAATACGACCGGGGTATCATCAAGAAGCACGAATATACCCGGCCGGTCAAGGAAGCCGATCGGGTGCGGGTTATCGAAACCCATGAATCCCAATCGGGTCCGGTTCTGCTTTTCTTTCGTCAGACGGCCAAAATTGATCAATGGTTAAAAGGGGTGACAAGTACGAAGCCGGATGTGCATTTTGTTGCCGAGGACAAAATTGAGCACACGGTCTGGAGTGTGCGAGATCCATCCGCCATTCAAGAAGTCTTGAAGAACTTTCAAGATCTTCCAGCATTATATATCGCCGATGGGCATCATCGATCGGCTGCGGCAAGTCGGGTATGTGCGTCCCATGGTCAGGCCGGCGCACAACCTGCTGGAAGGCCTGAAGAAGGATTTTTGGCAGTCATCTTTCCACATGACCAACTACAAATCCTTCCCTACAATCGAGTTGTTCGGGATTTGAATGGACTCACTCCAAAAGAGTTGCTCGCGAAGTTAGCTCCGCACTTTGAATTGCAGGTGACCGTCCAACCAGGGAAGCCACCTGCCGCTGGTTTCGATATGTATTTGGAAGGGCAGTGGCATCGGGCTCAACCCAAACAGGATCCGTCGTTGAACAGTCAGCAGGACCCGGTGCGTGCGCTAGCCGTGTCGGAATTGACGGAGCGGGTGTTGGATCCGCTGTTAGGCATCAAAGACCAACGGTCAGATCCACGGATAGATTTTGTGGGCGGCATTCGCGGAACCCAACAACTTGCGGCGTTGGTGGACAGTGGGGATTGGGCTGTCGCCTTCTGGTTGTATCCGACAACGGTTGAGGAGCTGATGGCGGTGGCGGATGCGGATCGAGTTATGCCTCCCAAAAGCACGTGGTTTGAACCAAAACTCCGTGACGGCCTCTTCATCCACATGTTACGCGACTAAAGAAAAATGGCACTCTTGTATGGTGAAGTCGGCCGGTGTATGATGAGTTGGTCAAACTAGACCAAGGCGTGGAGGACTCTCATGAAAACGGTTAATGTCTATGAAGCCAAGACTCACCTTTCGCAACTGCTCGATTTAGCGGCCTCTGGGGAAGAAGTGATTATTGCTCGAGCTGGAAGACCAATGGCTAAGCTCATTCCCTATCAAGTTAAACACCAGCCGAGGAAGCCGGGATGCTGGAAGGGCAAAGTCAAAATCTCCAAGGATTTTGATGAACTTCCCGAGGATCTCTCCCGGGCCTTCAGAGGTGAGGCCGGGTGAAATTCTTATTGGATACCCATGTCTTGCTCTGGTGGCTGAGTGATCATAAATCACTCGCTACCAAAGCTGCTGTGGCGATCAAAGATGGAGAAAACACGATATTTGTAAGTGCCGTCACCGCATGGGAAATTTCCATCAAGCGGGCACTGGGTAAGCTCCAGGCCCCAGAAGAACTGGAAGAAGTCCTGGAGTCTAATAGTTTTCAACAGCTTCCAATCTCAATCCGGCATGGACTTGTTGCCGGAAACCTACCCCGTCATCATGATGGCCCGTTTGATCGCATGCTCATTGCTCAAGCCCAAACTGAACAATTAACGATTATCACACATGATACTCGAATGGAGCAGTATGGAGTCTCCATCCTCATGACTTGAGGCCATCTGGTTGTAAGGCTTAGTGGGGAAAGACGGGCATTGGAGGTGCCACAAGCATTCACTCATAGCCAGCTCATCTCACCGAGAGAACTGGGGGAAGAGCAAACCTAACCCGCACCTCCAAGCGTATCTCAACTTCGAGTCCACCCAATTCTGGAAAAAGGATGGAAGGGTCTACCCGTAAGAGCAGAGAGTCCGTTTAGCTTTTTAACGCCCTATGCCTCCCCTTTGGGTTAGCAACCTCCGGTTCCAGCCGGTGCGCCATGAAGGGAAGTCCACATCAGAAGCTTAGAAAGCTTCTTCATAGGTACCTCCTTGTGAAGGGTAGTATTAAAAGCTAATTACCCAAAAAAGACAAATTGAGCAAGTTATAGCAGAAGACGAAAGACCTTCTATAAATTCTCTACATGGCTCATTTATTAGAAAACAGATTCGTTTGATACAGATTAGGGACCCTAAAATTTTGACCAACAATAAAAACAGTGTTCAGTGGAAAGTGAAAACCTTTCAGCATTTGACTGTCGAACAATTGTTTGAAATTCTACAATTGCGGGTGGATGTGTTTGTGGTGGAGCAACAATGTGCCTATCGGGAATTGGATGAGTATGACCGACACCCGGAGACCAGGCACATTTCTGGCCGCAATGAGGGTGGAGAACTGATTGCTTATGCACGGATTCTCCCCCCTGGACTCTGTCATCCTGAGGTGAATTTGGGGCGGTTTGTGGTGAGGGCTGATTTCCGTCAGCAGGGGATTGGGCATCAACTGATACAAACAGCCTTGCAGGAAATAGCCGGTTGGTGGCCTGAGATGCCTATAAAAATGTCCGCACAAACGTACCTACACAGATTTTATGCGCAGTATGGGTTTATCCAGGTATCAGATGGCTACCTCGAAGATGGCATTCCTCATGTTGAAATGGTGAAAGATGCGAAAATATGAAAAATCTCCCTCTGGGCGATCTTTCACTTGAGACGTTTCTCAAGGATTATTGGCAGAAGAAGCCGTTGCTCATTCGGCAGGCCTTGCCCGGGATCAAGCCGCCGATTGCGGCTGATGAATTGGCCGGTCTTGCTTGCGAAGAAGAAGTCGAATCGAGGCTGATTATTCAAGATCTCCCGAGCGATCAATGGGAACTGACTCATGGGCCGTTTACCGATGCGACATTTTCCGCCCTCCCAAACACGCATTGGACCTTGTTAGTCCAGGCTGTGGATCATTGGGTGCCGGCCGCCGCTGAATTTCTTGCGCAGTTTTACTTTATTCCCAGTTGGCGTGTTGATGATTTGATGATCAGCTATTCCGCCGACAAGGGTGGTGTCGGGCCGCATTATGATAATTATGATGTGTTTCTGGTGCAGGTGAGTGGCCGTCGTCAATGGGAAGTGGGTGGCATCTATGATGAAACCTCTCCTCGTCGTTCTGGTGTTCCGGTCAAGATCTTGTCGGAATGGAAGCCGGAGCAACGGTGG
Source organism: Nitrospirales bacterium (assembly GCA_021604365.1). GTDB lineage: Bacteria > Nitrospirota > Nitrospiria > Nitrospirales > UBA8639 > Nitrospira_E. Next base: position 13,295 of record BQIZ01000041.1, on the reverse strand, counting down.
ATATTAGAGCCGGGCGATCTCCTGTATGTACCCCCGCGTGTCGGACATAATGGAATAGCCGTGTGTGAGGATTGCATGACCTGTTCGGTGGGATTTCGCGCGCCGTCTCATCGGGATATCTTGCTCGACTATTCCGAGTCGGCTGGAGAAGAGCTGAGCGAAGAGGTTCGCTATGCGGATCCGGATCTGGTTCCTCAAGCCAATCCCGGCCAGATTACTTTCGATGCCGTTAAAAAAGTGAGGAAGGTATTTAGTCAGTATGTCGAAGATGATAACAAGCTGGCTCAATGGTTTGGTTGTTATATGACCTCTCCGAAATATCAGCATGAGGAGGCGACACCCGATGAGTACCGACTGGAAGATGTTCGTACCCATCTGGCGGAGGGAGGCAAGCTTGTCAGAAATGAAGGCTCACGCTTTGCGTTCCATGAACGTGGAAAAAATCTCTGGTTATTTGTTGATGGACGTCAGTTCACCTGCAGTGCGCTTATGTCGGATCTGGTGAAAACCTTGTGCGCCGAACGGCAAATCGGTTCGGATCAATACGTCTCGTCCGAAGGACATGATTCCTTACTCCTCGATTTGCTGAGCCACGGCAGTCTCTATCTCTCTGATTGAAAAATCCTTTCCCGCCCTTCCTTGAAAGAGATGCTCCCTGTCAGGGCAAAAAAATCGATCGATTCCCTGGTTGGTCGCCATCATCCTTGGAAAAACTATAGTTGTGTGGCGCCCCCATCCACGGTGAGGTCAATTCCCGTGATATAGGATGAATCATCTGATGCCAGAAACAATGCGGCTTTGGCGACTTCATCTGAGGTACCCATTCGTTTCATGGGGTTTTGGTCACCAAAGCTTGCTTTCATGCCTGGAACTTCTTCTGTAGGCACGCCGACTTTCTCAAAAATAGGTGTATCAATTGGTCCAGGGGCCAGAGCGTTGACCCGGATTTTTCTCTCGAGAAATTCAGTCGACAGGGTTCTGGCCAGACTCCGAACGGCGGCTTTGGTTGCGCCATAGACACTGGAATTGGGAAACCCTTTCTGGTCCGCGATGGATGAATTGATAATGACCGACGCTCCTTCATTCAGAAGCGGCGTGGCTTTTTGAATATTGAAAAAGAGGCCTTTGAAATTGACATTGATCATCGTATCGAATGTGGCTTCGTCCACTGTGTCAAATGGGCCAAAGATCGCAATGCCGGCATTGAGGAAGAGGACATCGATCCGTCCCGCAGTCTTCTGTATCTGTTGATATAAATCCGCGATGTCATTGAGATTCCCGGTATCCGAGACGAAAGCGGCACTCGCTCCTCCGATCTCTTGCACTGCCGCTTCCACCGCCTCTTTCCTTCTTCCCGTAATGATCACCCTGGCCCCCTCAGCTTGAAATAATTTGGCTGTGGCCAAACCAATACCACTATTGCCCCCGGTAATGACGGCCACTTTGCCTTTAAGTCTTTGAGCCATTTGAATTTTCCTTTCAAAGTGTATTGAAGATTTCAAAACGGGCTATCTTTAATGCTTGTTAGTGTCTCCCTCGCCGCTGCGGTGACGCCTGCCGGCTGGCCAAAGGGAGGACGCTCTCATGAACCGGCGGACCTTGTTTGAGCCCGGCCAGTTGGTCCGCCCTCCCCAAGTTTGCGTCCGTCCCCTCTTATGAGGCCGGACGGGGCGTCAATGGTTTTGGGTCCTTTTGCCGAAACAAAAGGACCTCGGCTGCCTGGCCGAAACGCGGCAACAATCATGAATTCAAAAAAATCCCGTTAATGTAATGTGCTTGAGAATATGGTTATTTTCCCTAGGCACAAGTCGGAAGGAAAGGGAAATGCCTATAGAATTGCATTCTCACCTCTCAATTGAAGCCGAATTGGTGAAAAGGTCTGATGTAATTGTCGTGATTAAGCCTATCATAGATCAAAGTCATCTTCTCTCCATTGTTTCTTAATGGCTGCGGCCCTCTTCCGCTGTCTGGTAAACGCCCAAAAGGCCAGGAGGGTGATCGAGAGCCAGACCATTCCGGAACTAGTGGCCACAGGGATCCAGCGACTCCAGAGCGTCTGCCGGCTCCAGAACTGTTCTTTTGCCTGTCTGAGTGTCATAAAGGTGGTTTGAGCAAAGGCTTCAGAAAAGGGTATGCCTTGTCGGACTTTTGCCAGAATCCGTTTGGGGGTATCCTGGCCTGTGTGTTCCAGAAGGTCTAACGTAAAGGCGTAGGCCAGGACATAGGCCCGTCGGACGGAGGCCTCGTCTTTGACGAAGAGGGTATTGAGATCATTCAGAGAAATTTGCGTGCCTGAAACCATCGCCCAGACTAATCGTGCTCGATCTTCTAAATCCCACCTTCGTGCGGTCATCATCGCCAATCCTTCATCAAACCACCGGGGCAGGGGATGTTCTCCGGCTGCCCGGTGGGCCAGGATATGGCCGATTTCATGTAAGAAGACATCATTGAGTGAATTATTCGGGTAAGTCAAACTCCGGTCAGTGAGGAGCACAATGGTGGAGGCCTCACTCACTGCGTAACCCGACATCCATGCTGGCGCTTCCTGTGCAAGGGGCGATCCGTTTGGCGCCAATATGACTCGAATCGGTGGTCCGGGGTGTTGGAGTCCCATAAAGTCCATCATGCGCTGAAGGGACTGTGGATTGATTTCTTTCAGTTGGGCAGCTAATGGTTCCAACGATTCCGGGGCTTCCATGATGAATTGGGGGGAAGCCGCTCCCATGAGTAGCCGGGGGTTGGCTATCATGGCAATGATCGTCAGGAGCAGGAGCTGAAGTCCAAATCTCCTCATGAAACTATGGGACTTATGCAAACTGTGTTGAATGGTATCACCACACAGGGGCTCGACGAAGGGAGTGAGGAAAGCTTGCGAACCTGGATGGTTTTCCGATGACCTGGGTTCAAGTCTGTGCATTCAGATGGTCAAGAATGATGCGCGCGTCGGTGATGGGGTCCGTGGTCATGGGCAACTGAGTTTGTTCGGTCACTTTAGTCAGGAGTCGTTGCGCGGCAGCTCTCACAGATACAGGAAATGTGTTTTCTCCTTGGATCTGACGAAGGTGATGTATGGCATCTCCCTTCCAGGTTGGCAGATTTCGTTCCTCTGCCCAATGCTGCGAGGCCAGTGCCACGGCTCGTCGTGCGCACACTCTGGCCAAACCATCGTTCCCATCCTGGAGTGCCCTGGCCGCCTTGATGAGTTCCTGTTCGATCTGTTCAGACCGACTCATGAATCCTGAAGTGCGGTGCGATTGGCATAGAGTTCTCGCCCGGTCGCAATTCGATGGATGTGAACGACATGCTCCTCCGGGTCGATGGAGTAGAGAATGCGCCAGTCTCCCACAGCGTATTGGATGAGACCGGGGAGGTCGTCGTGCATAGGTTCATGCCGAAGATTGGCAACATTGGAGGCCAACCACTTGGTCTTATCCAACAGACGCTGAGCCATGCTCCGGTCGGTTGCTTGAAGGTCGTCCAGGATTGAAGGCTGATAGGCGACGCGATACCAGGCCATGTTATGTCACCACTTGAGACCCAGTCGTTCCGCGACGGTGTCTCCTGTCACCCGCTCCCTGGACTCCAACACTTGCTTCATCTCTGCGCGAACCTTCTCGTCCAGGGCCAGGCCCAGGTCGGGATTGCCCAGTAGTTCACATAACCGGTCATCCACCATGCTATTCACCAGTTCTTTAAATTCCTTCTGAGAGAGATCTGAAAGTTTCATCGTCAGGGCTTCCTTTTTGGGAATAAACGAGCATGTTATTGTTCAAGAGAATAGAGAAAGATTCTCCAATCCTCATTAAAAGCTTCCGGCCTCAACAACATCATCGAGGCTGTTGATGTCCAGCCAATGTCCGACGGTATAGAGAACTCTTATCGAATAATTTCTTTGTAATAATTCCTGGAACAGGGTTGCCATTCCTGCTTTCCGGTGGATCGGGTCGGCGAGAAGTCCGGTAAGGATCTCATCTAATTGAGCCAGACCCTGAGCCGAAACTTTAAAAAATCCCATCCATACGCCATGAATCATATTCGAAGGAACTGTCCTGCCTAATTGTTTGAGATGAATCTTGGCGTTAAAGGCTTTTCGGGAGTTTGGAGCGGTGCATTCGGCAAATCCACCAAGCCTGGTATAGCTTGTTTTGCCTCGCCAGTCACTGTCCACAAAAATCACAAAGTCATCTTTTTCCTGAAGGAGCGCTTGCGGTATATAGGAATTGAATAGGACATCCCCATAGGAAATAATGATGTCCTGATCGTGATTGCCTTTTACTTGAAGCGCTTTGAAGAGCGAGTTTAATTCGCCGGTTGTGGCAAAGTCATTGTTATCCACGTAGGTCAAATTTGCCAGATTCACGGCTTCTTTTTTATATCCCCGGACAACGGCAATGTTTTTGATTCCTACCGTGTTATAGGCGTCCACAATGTGTGATAAGATCGGGACCCCGCGAATGTTCACCATGGTTTTTGGTTTGTCTTCCGTCAGTTCCCCCAGCTCATCTCCACGGGACGCGGCCAGGACGATGGCTGAAGCCCGGTCGGCGCTTTTTGGAAGGTAGCGTTGCTCGGCTTCCATGAGTTCAGCGGCACCTTGCAGACGAAAAATTTCTGAGACCGGCACAATGTTATCCTCAATTGATAAAAGATTTTCTTGTTCCTTGAGGACGCGGGCCGTCGTTTGCATGGTGGCGACGGCGGCGCGGAGCATGTGGTTTGCCCAAATGACCATGGAAAAGCCATGCTGCCGGAACACATCGGTTGGAGTTGAGTAGTATTTTGTCGGCACAATCACCACGGGTGATCGATGGCTCCATTCCCGTTTAAATGCCAGAATCTCCTCAGGCACCGCCAGTGCACTGTGAATCAGGATGCCATCAGCCCCGGCCTGGCGATAGGCCTCTGCCCGCCGCAAGGCTTCAGCCAGTCCCCATCCGCAGATGAACGCTTCAACCCGGGCGATGATACAGAAATCCGGATCTGATTGCGCATCTTTTCCGGCTTTAATTTTTCCGCAAAATTCTTCCATGTCGGCCATGGGCTGCGTGTCACCTTTGAGAAAGCTATTGGTCTTTGGAAACAACTTGTCTTCAATGCACACGGCCGCGATATGCCGTTGTTCCAATTTACGAATGAGACGCTGCATATTATTAAAGTTGCCGTAGCCTGTATCTCCATCAAGGAGAATCGGAATGCGAGCCGCGTCAGACATAAATTCCAGATTGTCCAGGACTTGAGTCCAACTCGCCTCGTTATTATCCCGCACGCCGAATTGAGCTGAAATGGAGAGACCACTAGCCCAGATACCATGGAATCCTGCTTCTTCCACGACCTTGGCGCTGAGCCCATTGTGGGCTTCACAGATAAACTCAAGGTGGGGAGACAAGAGGAGCTTTTTGAATTTCGTGGATTTTGAAGGTTGGTGTTCGCGTGGCATAATCAGTCAATGTGACAGAGTTTCAGGTTGTTCAATGAGGTACTGGAGTCTACATCAAGGAGAATCTTGATGCCAAACCTTTCCCTGTCTGAAGGAAACCGTGAATACGTTTGGCCTTGGCATCTGTTGGATGAACGTGTGGGCAGTAATGATTGAGCCCAAAAATTATGACAGTGATTGAAGGTGATGGAGCCATAAGATAAGGGCATAGCCACGAGACCATGCCCTTGTCCTATGAATAATGAAAGATTTATGGGGTGCGGCTGGTGATCTCAAGAAGATGATAGCCGAACTGGGTTTTGACAGGGCCGTGGACCTTGCCGAGTTCGCCGCTGAATACGACCGTATCAAATTCTTTGACCATTTGGCCGGGGCCAAACTCGCCCAAGTCTCCACCTTGCTTGCCTGATGGACAGGTGGAATGTTCCTTGGCGGCGGCGGCAAAATCTCCTCCATTCTCAATTTGCGTTTTTATGTTATTGCATGCTTCTTCTGTTGAAACCAAAATGTGACGGGCACGCGCTTTTGCCATGAGCATTCTCCTTTTAGGCTAAAAATTTGAACAATAGCCTTTTTCCCATGATTGACCAGTCGAGGTCAAATTTCATGAGAACCTACCAGTGCAATCAGTGAAATCTTCCGATCATGAAGCGTTTGGTAGAAGAGCGAAGGTGCGGGTAATCAGGAATGGGGCGGATGGACGGAGCCCGGTCAACGTGTGAGACTGAAGGCCGGGGAAAGGGCCTTGGCAGAAGAGCACGGGATATGAAAGAACGATAGGCAATGATTGAGTAGATAGATTAGTTGTCGGGATTCATCGCCAGATAATCACAAATGAAATCCAAAACCAATTCGTCAAAATTGTTGAAAATGGTTTTGACCCCACCCGCCGTCACGACGCCTTGTTCCCAGGTGATCGCATGTCCCGTAGAAGAGTTATGAACAAGGGCCACCAGTTGGTGAACTTCAAGATCGATTCGACAGGCATAGCGCCTGGGACCCAAGGGAAGGGCTGCCATATTGACATATAAATAGGGCTCTCCGGGCAGTTTGGCGGCTTCCAGTTCTTTGACAAGGCGAATACCCGCAGTTTGAAGTTGTGTCTCCACTCGTTTTCGCACCTCACTTCGGTTTAATACGCCTCTCAGTTCCGGTCCCAAGTCCTCGACGACCACATAGATGCCGTGCATCCCCTTTAGTGATTCTTTCCTCAGCATAGAATTATCAACCTCTCCGTCAATTCGTTAAGCCATTAGCATGTGCTCTTCGTGTGCTAAGGGATTGTAGACTGATTCATTAAGGCTTGTCCTCTTTCCCCTTCCGCAAATAATCACCAAGGATTCCCCGGCTGTGTTCATCATCGTGGCAGTAGACGCAGAGATTTTCCCAATTCGATCCGTCCGGGGGATTGTTATGGTGATTGCCGTCTTTGTGGTGCACCGTGAGGAGGTGTCTGGTCTTGAGGTCGAATTCTCTGGCACATTTGGCACAAATGAGCCCGTGAATCTTGAGTGACTGTTCCCGATAGGAGCTGTTGCTCGAGGCTGAAGGCTTGGGTCGCAGTCCTTTGAGAAGTTCGTCAATGGGTTTGTCGACTGCGGGCTTTTGAAGTCGTCGCAGTTTATTCCGACCCCGGTAGGCATTCCCCATGATGTGCGTCCTTTCAATTGATGGCGTGGATGATCTGTCGCCAGCGATGAATAGCCGCGTAAATCCAATGTCAAGATTCTCAAAGTTTTCCTGGTCTTTGTCAATGCAATTTGAAAGGAGACCGGGTTGGGCCTGGCTGATGTGTTGACAATCGTTGAATGAGGCCTTCGAGATGCTTGGGGGAGGAATCGTGGGGGTGAGGTCTGCGAGTCCTGTGAGTTTGGTGCTATTATGATGAGTTCTACGGAGAAGGTTCGTCTGATCATTCCTTTTACAGGCACCTGCTTTGAGACAGGTGCTCTCACCAGGAGGGTGTCATGTTTGGTCCTATTACTCTTCCCTTTGGGGCGAAAATGTTGTTCAACACGGTTAAGCTGAAGCCCGGCATTAGCTTCGATCAGGTGGAGTTGGCCGTGGGAGAAATGTGCATGGTCGTCAAGGAAAACTATGGCGGTGACAAAGGGGGCTTCATCGCCGGGCAGGTGTTCAAGTTTTCCGGGTTCGTTTCTGAGGAAGGGTCCCTCAGTGAATCAAAAACCACAGATGACCATTACGCGATTGTGACCTATTGGAGTTCATTTGAGGATCACGAAAAATCTCATGCCGATGAATTGTTCAATAAGACATTCGCTGCTTTGGCCACCATGTGTTCTGAGACGAAAGAACTCGGCTACGATATGCTATGGCAGGGGGCGGCGAAGACCGCATAAGCTTTTCGACAGAGAAAGATCTCCGTCACCCATCTGGCAAGGCGTCGGTCAGTTTGGCGCGTGTTTACAGAGGATGGTGTCATGCCGGGACAGGAGTGCGTGAAACGGACGCGATATGGAATCCCATGCTGGTTCAGGCGTTTCCACAGCATTTTTTATACTTTTTCCCGCTGCCGCAGGGGCACGGATCGTTCCGTCCAATCTTGGCTTCGCTACGCACGACGGTCTGAACTCCAGGACTTTTGCCGTCGGTGAAATACCAGGTCCCCTTATGTTTCCGAAACTCGCTTAGCTCATGATGGATTTGAGGGCCTTCTTCGGTCTCAAACGTGGCCTTGAATTCGACGAGGCCCCCTTCGTCCTCTATTCCGCCCTGTTTCGTCGCCAGAATTTCTAACCCCGTCCACTTGGTGGTTTCTGCCCACTTGCGATTGGCCTCAAGGTCAATGTCGTGTTTGGTTTTCGGGTCATGGGTCTTTTCGATGAAATCCATCTGGACTTGCGTATAGGCCGAATATCTGGCCCGCATGAGTTGTTCGGCAGTCTCTGCCTGTTTCACTCCGGTGATGATGGGCTCACAGCATTGGTTGAAGGTTTTTCCGCTCTGACACGGACACTGCATATGCGACTCCTGTTCTAAGTGAAGGCAAATGATGATTAACTCTTGTACGTCGCGAGTGACCGAAAAGTCAAAAGGCCCGGCACCTCATTTTTCTCGAAAAATATTGGGGAGTCCCGGCAGCAGTTTTCCCGTCATTTGTCTCTGCTCGTCCCTCTCTTGAATAGCTGGCCTCTCTCTGTCACTAAAGCCATACCCGGGGGACATTTTTAATGCCGCGTACTCAGATTTCGGCACCCCAGATTGCGCATCATGCATGATTTCATTGGGGAAGGGGGTTCAATTGATTTTGGTTGCTGCAGGAAAGTCATACCTAAATTTTACTAGATTTCAGGATGTTGTTGGGCGTGAAGCCTGATGAGCGAATGGGGAAATTGAAGAATGTGTGGAAGTTATTCGTCGGTTGAGTTAGGCTTTTTTGCGAATCTGACCGGGCGTCGCTCTGATAGAAAGAAGCATTGCGTCAAAAGGATGAAATGGCGCAGGAATTTGAGCAGGCCGTAGACTTTCTTTATATGCGAATCCGGGTTCGCATCACCGGGAAAAATATTCTACACATGACGTGTTCTCCACTTGGTAAGGCACAGCAGCAATGATTTCATACATGGCTTTATTTCTAAAACTTATTCAGGGTTCGGGAGGAACACACATGAAACATTTCAACCAAATGGTCCCTGCGGGCACAATCGTACTCATGCTCGTATTCCTTGCACCCATTACCTATGGGGCGGAGACGGCCAGAGTCAGTGTCAGCACTGGAAATCTGCAGGGCAATAATAATAGTTTTCTTCCGGACCTTAATGAAAATGGCAGGTTTGTGACCTACTATTCCTTGTCGACCAATCTGGTGCCCGGTGATACCAACGGGGTGCGAGATATTTTCGTGTACGATCGGCAAACCCAACAAACGACGCGCGTGAGCGTGGCGACGGGCGGAGGCCAGGCCAATGGCGAGAGCTTTGAGCCCGCCATAAGCGCCAATGGGCGTTATGTGGCATTTCGGTCGGCTGCCACGAACCTGGTTCCGGGGGATACCAATGGGGCCATTGATGTGTTCGTCCATGATCGGCAGACAGGCATCACGAGCCGGGTCAGTGTCGCGACGGGTGGGGTACAGTCCAATAACAATAGTTTTACTCCAGCTCTGAGTGCTGACGGCAGATTTGTGGCGTTCCACTCCTTTGCGAACAATCTGGTGCCGGGCGACACCAATGGAGTGTTAGATGTGTTCGTTCATGATCGACAAACAGGGGCGACGACGCGCGTGAGTGTGGCCACAGGCGCAATCCAGGGGAATAATACCAGTCGAGCGGGGTTTCTCAGTGCAAATGGTGGTTTGGTTGCGTTTGAATCCGATGCGACCAACCTGGTTCCGGGTGATACCAATGGTGTGCGAGATCTGTTCATTCATGATCGGCAAACAGGAGTGACGACGCGTGTGAGTGTGGCCACGGGCGGAGGGCAGGTCAATGGTGAGAGTGTGGATGCCGAATTAAGTGCGGATGGTCGCTATGTCACATTTCAATCGGATGCGACGAATCTCGTCACTGGCGATACCAATGGAGTGGGTGATGTGTTTGTCCATGACCGTCAAACGAACACCACCACGCGCGTGAGTGTGGCAAGTGGTGGTCTCCAAGGAGGAGAAGAGAGTTCGGAGGGGACTATCAGCGGGGACGGACGATTTGTGGCATTTCTTTCTTTTGCTACCAATCTCGTTCCGGGCGATACGAATGGAGAGGGTGATGTGTTTGTGCATGATCGTCAGACCAACACGACCACCAGGATGAGTGTGACGACTGGTGGAGTGCAAGGCAATGATTTTAGTTGTAATCCTGCAATCAGTCAGGATGGCCGGATTGTCGGATTTTTCTCGGATTCAACCAATCTTGTTCCGGGTGATACGAATGGAATCCGGGATATTTTTATTCATAATCGCACGGCGAACTTTGATTTGGATGGAGATGGCAAGGCTGACATCCTGTGGCGCAATACAAGTAACGGGGCGACGGCCATTTGGTTGATGAATGGGACGGCAATTGCCTCCCCAGGTTTTCCGGGAGGCGTCCCTGCGGTTTGGGAGGTTGTCGGTATCGGCGATGTGAATGCCGATGGCAAGGCGGATGTCATTTGGCGCAATAACACCAGTGGCACGGTGGCCGTGTGGGTAATGAATGGCCCTACCATCACATCGGTAGGGTTTCCGGGTACTGTCCCCGCTGGTTGGGTGCTTGAGCAAATTGGCGATGTGGATGGGAATGGCACGGCAGACCTCATTTGGCAAAATATCAATAGCAAGGTGGTCGTCGCCTGGCTGATGAATGGCGCGACCATTGCTTCCTCCAAATCCCTCGGCGGTGTCCCTGGTGAGTGGAAGATTGTCGGAATGGGCGATGTCAATGCCGATCGAAAAGCCGATATCATCTGGCGGAATAGCAACAGTGGGGCAGTAGCCGTATGGTTAATGAACGGCCTCTCGGTCCTGTCGATCGGAGTCCCAGGGAGTGCCAGCTTGGTTTTTGAGGTGGCTGGAGTAGGCGATGTGGATGGGAATGGGACCGCTGATGTAATCTGGCGCAATACTGGAAGCGGTGCGGTAGCGTTCTGGCTGATGAATGGGCTCACTCTTGGCAGCACGGGTGCCTTGGCGGGCAAGGCCTTGGAGTGGGACATTGCCCAGGTCAGTGATCGGGACGGTAGCGGGAAAGTAGATTTGACCTGGTTCAACACCGATACGGGTGAGGTCGAGGTGTGGCTGATGAATGGGGTCACTGTTGGCTCAACAGGTTCACCAGGGACCACCTCTCCGAGCTGGGAGATTCAATAGAAATGCATTTGGCCTTTTTCCCAAAATTCAAACAGAGTTACAGGACTGGCCAAGGACTGGGGAGAAGAGTTTTCTGAAATGACTGGGGCGGGGGAAGAGGAATCTCTACCTGAATAGTAGAAAGCTGTGGAAGATCACAGGGGGCTGGTTTTGGCAAAGACCAACCCCCTTCCTTCGTCGAACAATAAAAGACCTTCCTATCCCGGGAAACAGACTGTTCATCGCAAAACGGTGGGAATGAGTATGGGGAAATACAAAATGACTCATCTTTCCAGAGGCGGCAACACCACCTGTTTTCTGCAGAAACCGCTCAATGCCTAGATATTTTTTTCATTCTGGCAACTCATCCGTCTATTACATTTCTACGTCAGATCTGTTGAAATGAAAGTTAATTGAAATTTTCCTGATAGGATTATTGGATTTAATATCTTGCAGGAGTAAAAGGAACGATACCCCTCTGGTGAGACACTCCCGAAAATTTGAACTTGCCAAACACCTGGCGGAAATATTGGACCGGCGTTTTACGATTCCCGGAACCTCAATTCGTATCGGGTTGGATCCGATCCTTGGGCTGATTCCAGGTGTGGGCGATGCCCTCGCAGGTCTGGCTGGATCAGTTATTCTTGTCGTGGCGGCTCAATCCCAACTTCCTAGAATCGTCCTCATCCGTATGAGTCTTAATATCGCGATTAATAGCGTGGTCGGTGCCATTCCCATTCTCGGCGATCTGTTCTCTGTCTGGTTCAAAAGTAATGTGAAAAATGTTGAGCTGCTGGAGCGATATGCTGTTGGGGACCGTCCAAGCTCCACTGCAGGGGATTGGGTTTTCGTTATAGGGTTATTGTTAGGCGTGACTTTGGTGATCGCAGGCACGGTGGTAGGGATCCTCTGGATTCTTATGCGTATCTGGGAAATTCTGCAAGGCATGCAATAAACTTTCTGGTTTAGGCCCCGATAGGGAGAATACGATGCTGGGGGAGCGGAGGTTCATGGTGAATCTTGTGGAATCTGATCGCAAATTTTGAGCGAATGGTTACAGAGAATGGGTCTACCCTTTACGATGTCCCTGTCTTCATCCATTCAAACCTTTAGTGTGTTTTTGAAATCCACTCATTTTGACACCCTCCCGAGATGCTTGCGAGGGACACATTAATTGTTGAGATTAACTTCAAGCCGCACGCCCAACACGACGGCGTTATTTCTGCCAGGAACCGTCCCGGGATTAATGACGTATTGAAAATCCGGTTGAATGACAAGGTTTTGATTTACAAAGATGGAATGAGTCAATTCCAGCGTGATCTCCGTATTCTCAACCGGTTGTCCTGCCCGCCGTTGAGACTGTTTATAATCATGGCTATTCACTGCAGCGGCCAATCCAATCGCGGTTCGATCAATTTCTCGCTCGGGAAGTAATCCTTTATAGACGAACCCGCCGCCATAATACTGGGAAATGCGGTTCACATTGGGGTCAGCCATTCCGGCTCGACCAAAAAGAGTCAGTCCCTGATCCGGTTCGTCCTTTTCATGAAACACATCATATTCCGCTAACCCATATATGCCGAAGGTGCCATCTTGCGTCGCAGGTTTTCCCGAACTATTGACCTTGTTGAGTTGATCCACAGAAGTGGTGTATCCCCAGAATCCGAGAGCGACTTTTGCTTCATACACAAGGGGGGCAGATCTTCCAATCCGGCGGAAGGTCAGGCGACGAGGGAGCTCTTCCACTGTTTTTTTCTTTGTTTGTGTTAAATCAGCTGTGCTGTATTTGTAATAGGCCAATTCCATGGAACCGAACAGGCCATCATCTTTTCTTAGGCGAACGTGAGTGCCGCGAGCATCATTGGGATCTCCCGGTACGCCATCGGCAACCACGGCGCGAACCATGAAGGAATCGGTGAGGATGGCTTGCGCCCTGATTCCCAGAGAGGTCGCAGGAAAGGTGGACAGGTTGTTTCTTCCACCAGCTCCAAGTTCCGCTCCGGTCCCGAAGGAGCTATTCAGAAAAAGTGTCGACGCGGAGACGATGACATCAAATTCGGAGGTGATATCATA
>BQIZ01000040.1 GCA_021604365.1 Nitrospirales bacterium | reverse complement strand
TGTGCGGAATGATGGCTTAATACGGTTGAATGTCTGATGCAACACACCAAGGGATGGAGACGATGACAGATTCCACGGCACAGGAAGTCGAGTCATTTAAAGAAATCGAGCGCATCGAGGTCAGGTCGCTGATTCATTTGGCGAGTGAAGCGATTTCCCAGTTCTGGCCCATGCAGACCTTCATTCACCACAATCCACTTCATGGCCTGGAACACTTACCCATCCACCGGGCGATTGCGGAGGCCGGAACGTTTTTGGGAGGACGGGGATATTTACCCAATCAGGAATACCGCGACCTCTATCGGCAGGGCCGGATTTTGGAGGACGCGATTACCGATGCCGTCGCACCGTTTGCCGGCAATCATTTTGTCACGATCGGCACGCGGAACATTTCCCACCTCGAAATCTTGCGGATGCTCCTGATTCATGGGACCGGCGCCGTCCCCCATGATGTCCGGGATGCCGTGTTTCTCAATGCGTGTGAAGACCCCCGTGTGAAGGAATTGTTTCTCCGGCTTCAGCCCCGTGGCACGCATGGGGACGCTCACCTGTCCTTACGCCATCAGACAGATCAGGCCGGAAAGAATTTGGGGACACAGGAGACGCTGGCCGCATGGTGCGACCGGATGTGTGACACGTCTATTCAGGAAGAGATCAATCAGGAACTCATCAAGTGGTGTGCAGGATTCCTGGATCAAGGGCACGCTCCCTGGCCGATGCCCATGCGGGAAAAGACCTTTTATGGGAGTTGGAAGGCTTTGGCTCAGCGGGAGGGCTCCGGGTTCCTGCTGGGCCTTCCGGATTGGACAAGCAATCTGCAACACCTTCCTGACCGGCCGGAAGATGCCGTCCTGGCCTGCCTCCAGTCCATGGGTGTTCCTCACGATCTCTGGAGCACTGTGTTTACCCTGCACTTGGCCCAGCTGCCGGGGTGGACCGGGTTTTTGAAGTGGCGTGCCGACCAGGTTGATCATGAATGGCAGACGGCCTTTCCCATCGATCTGGTTCAATATCTGGCGGTTCGTCTCTTTTATGAGCGTGAGTTGGTGCAGCGGGTGTGTCAGGATCGACTCCGACTTCCGGGCACCTATACGGCCATCGTGTCCTCCATGGAGCATTTCCCTTTTGGCTACGGTCTCTACCGGATGTTTCGTGCCGGAAGACTGGATCCGGAGATATTTCCCACATTGGACGAGACTCTATTCAACACCACTCCGCTTCCCTTGCAAACGCTTGATGGCGTGGGACGTGAAGCGGACGCCAAATGGGAATCGGTCCAACTGGATTTAACGGCCAAGGGACACACGTTGCTTCTTTGTCATCTGGCCGGATCACTGGAACTTCCGCTGAATGACCTGGTGGAATGTCCGCCTGAAGTCCTGGATACGCTGCTGGATTGGACCACCAATTTTCCCGACTCCACGCATGGGCCCCTCTGGCTCCAGGCTTTCGAGATGAGCTATGTGAAAGGCTTCGTCAAGGGCCTTTCTCCCAATTTGGCCATCGTGCATGAAAGTGATTCCAAGAAGGACAAACCCAAGTTTTCCAGACCGCCGGCCCAGGCGATGTTTTGTATTGATGTGCGATCTGAGGGGTTCCGACGGCATCTTGAAGAAGCGGGGGGAAATGAAACGTTCGGATTCGCCGGATTTTTCGGCCTTCCCATCTGTTTTCAGGGGTTTGGCAGTGAACAGGAAACGGATCAATGTCCGGTCCTGCTCAAACCCAAACATGTGGTCAGGGAAATTCCCCGTGCCTCTCAGGGAAAAGCGGCTGAACGATTTCTCGAACGTCAGACTCTGGCCAAGACCGGACATGCCCTGCTTCATGATTTGAAAGAAAATGTGATTACCCCGTATGTGATGGTCGAGGCGATCGGCTGGTTTTTCGGGTTCAGACTCTTCGGTCAGACGATTGCTCCGGCCTGGTACCGGACGTTCACCGCTTGGTTGAAGGAATGGTTTGCGATTCCGATTGCCACCACATTAACCGTGGACAAATTGTCCAGGGAGGAGGCTGAAGAAATAGTGGCGTCCGAACATCGCGCGACAATTTATCGTCTCTTAATCGAACGCTACGGTCGTCTGGGTTTGGCCGTTCCGCACGATCAAGTGGATCGACTTCGCAGGGAGGCCTTGTATCAGCTTGAAATGGATAGCACGGAGGAAGACTCTCTAAACCGGTTGTTAGGATGGAATGCCGGCAGCCATGAACAGTTTCTGGGAGAGTTGCGAAAAGATTCCGGCATTCATCATCGGGCGGTCAGCCGACGTATGCACCGGATTACCCAGAAAGGGTTTACGACAAATGAACAGGCCTATTATGTGGAAACCGCTTTGCGGATTATCGGGTTTACCACAGGCTTTGCCAGGCTGGTCTTGATCTGTGCCCATGGGAGCGAATCGGAGAACAATCCCTATGAGTCGGCTCTGGACTGCGGGGCTTGCGGCGGCAACCACGGCATCTCCAACGCGCGGGCTTTTGCGGCCATGGCCAATAAGCCTCTTGTCCGGCAGCTTCTTGCCCAGAAAGACATCCTTATTCCGCCAGACACCCATTTTTTACCGGGACTACACAATACCACCACCGACGAAGTGGAGTTAGACGATTTGGAGGACGTACCCGCCACTCACCGGAAAGACCTTCAGCGCCTCCAACACGATCTGGAGGAAGCGGGGCGCCAAAACAGTCAGGAACGATTGAGCCGCTTACCGGACCAGAGCGGTACGCCGTCGTTGCCAAGAAGTCTCAGCCTGGCCAAACGACGAAGTTGGGATTGGTCCCAGGTGAGGCCTGAATGGGGCTTGTCGAGGCACTCGACGTTCATCATCGGCCGGCGGTTATTGACGCGGGGCTTGAATCTGGATGGACGAGCATTTTTGCATTCCTACGATTACCTCCAGGACCCCACGGGAAAATTTCTAGAAATTATTATGACGGCCCCGTTGATTGTGGGCAATTGGATCAACATGGAACATTATTTTTCCACCGTGGATCCCGAGGTATACGGAGCCGGGAGTAAGGTGTACCATAATGTCGTCGGCCGGATCGGGGTGATGTATGGTTCCCAGAGTGACTTGCGCATAGGACTGCCCTTGCAGACGGTGTATGATGGTCCCAAGCCTTACCACGAACCGATGCGGCTCTTTGGCATCATTGAAGCGCCGTTGGAACGCATATCCCTCATCATTTCGAGGCACCAACTTTTGCAGAATTTAATCGGAAATCAGTGGATCAATCTGGTGGCCCTCGACCCGGTCACCATGGAGTTCTTTCTGTATGATTCACCGGAGGAGTGGCGGATTATTCTTTAATTCCCTTTTAAAGAGGAGTGCGACGTTATGACCATCAGGCTATACCCCATGAAAGAGATAAAAATCATTCTTGAAGGAGAACATATCCGTTTTGTCACCGATGTGCTGGATCGAATCAAGGCCAGCGGATATACCGTCTTCAGTGATGTTTCAGGCAAAGGGCACAGCGGATACCATATGGGTCACCTCATGTTCAACGATACGAGCAGTTTGCAAATGGTCCTGACTGTGGTGCCTGAGGATAAGGTCGAGCCCATCCTCTCTGCCCTGAAGCCCTTCCTCGAGCGGCATTCGGGAAGTTTATTTGTGCTCGATGCCAGTGTCTTGAGACCCGATCATTTTGAATCCACCAATTCCTAATTTTCTGTTTGACATGCCACCTTGCCAGCCATATTTGGTGGTTGCCGAGCTTCTACATCTTCAGGGGTATTCGAAGACCTGAAGAAAGGTTCCCCCCACCATAGTCGATATATCTCCGCCCATCCTCTTCTATGTGAACGGCCTTCAACAGCGGATTGATCTGGTATTCAGTATGGTGGAATTTCAATGATCTCCTCGGTGCCGATAAAAAAAATTCGGTCGCCGGGAATGCGTGAGATGTTGTATCCCCCGGTGAACGCGCCGAATGCCGGGAGGACCGCCGAGTCCGGCCGAAACCAGAAGACCGGGCTCCGGAGACGGTCTCCACGGCTGGCAAGTACATAGGTGGGATGAAGATGTCCGGCGAGTGTAAACAGTCCCTTATAAGACATGGGTTCATGGGCATAGGCAAAGGGGGCCGCGACATGGGGTTCATGGAGCCACCTGACCTGCGAGCCGAAAATTTTCCGACCCCTCATGCGATCATGGTTGCCGGCGATGACGGCGATGTCCATCGACGAATAAGTTTTCAGCCAGCGTAAAAATTCATTCGGCCACGTTTCGTCCGGCCCGGGGGCCGTATGCATCAAATCGCCGAGCACGATGAGCTGATCCGGACGACACCAGGAGATGAGCTGTGAAAGACGCAGAAGATTTGAGGGATGAATTCCGTACGGCATGGCCAGGCCGGCCCGTCCGAAGACCGCTTCTTTCCCCAGATGGATATCAGCCACCAGCAATGTGCGGGTGGAGGGACGATAGATGGCTCGTTGACTATGGAGAATGAGGGTTTCCCCCGCGCAGTTTATGCCTAGTTCTTGATGATGGCCGGTTCGCGTGGATTTCATCTGCCATGACCGGTCAGCACGCGTGCCTTTCTGACACCTGGCCGCTCTTGGGATTCCTGTTCCAGCGTGGCAATCATTTTCAGCACGCGTTCCTTCCATGTTTCGCTGGAAATCGTTTGACTTTGTATTCGCTCGGCCCAAAGCGGAAAGGCCAGGGGCGTCAGGCGTTTCGGATGGGTCAGAACCAAGGTTTGGGTTTCTATGCACTCGAGGATCCTGGCCAATCGGGTCGATTGAAGTTGGTTCTCCAAGACCTCGCGCCACGCTTGATCCAGAAGAAGGTTATGGGGATCATAGGCGGTGAATACATCGTAGATGAGACTGCTCGAGGCCTGAATTTGCTTGGTGGTTTTATTCTTTCCCGGATATCCCTGAAAGACGAGTCCGGCGATGCGCGCGATATCTCGAAACTGGCGCCGGGCAAGTTCCGTTGTATTCACACATCCGTGGAGATCATCCAACAAATTCTGCGTCGACAACATTTGGGAAAGAAGCGTTTCGTCCAGGTCGGGGTCTTCTTTCGATAATAATTCGAACCCGTAGTCGTTGACGGAAAGTTTGAAAGTCATCGGACGGAGGCGGGTCAGCCTGTAGGCCAGGAGGGTCGCCAGGCCCTCATGCACCAGGCGCCCGCCGAAGGGGTAGCAAAACACGCTGACCCCGTCCCGTCCTTTCACCGTCTCACATAACAGGATGGAAGGATCGGGGATGCGAGACCAGCGGCTTTGGAGGGTAAGCAGATCCCTGATGGCCTGCATTTCGGGGTCGGGAACATCCCCCGTTCGGGATTGTCCGAGAAGAGCCAATACGCTGTCGGCCAACTTACTACTGAGCGGCATGCGCCCGCCCTGCCATCGAGGGATCGTTCGCGCTCCGTTCTTCGCATGCTGCACGTAGGCGGTCATGTCCTGGACCATCATCAATTTGACCAGTCGGCCGGCAAAGAGAAAGCGATCGTTTTTTCTGAGCTTGGCGATAAAATCCTCTTCCACATGACCGAGGAGCCCTCCACGCAGCCACCGGACTTGCATGGCCGTGTTGCTGGTGATCGTTCCGATACTCATCCGATGATGGGCGGCAAGACGTCGATCCTCCACCCGATAGACACCATGTCTCTCGATGACTTTATGGAACTGGGGATAGCCCTGCAGCGTTTGGCCTCCCCGGGTAATAAAGTCCAACACCCATTGCCATTGCATGTCCTGAAGGCCGACGAACGCCATCGTGGATTCGATTTCTTTTCGCATCGCCTCGGATTCAAATCCACTGCCCAGGGCGATAGTAATGAGGTGCTGCGCGAGCACATCCAGACACCACCGGAGAGGAGGTCGGGATTCCAAAAGGCCGGCTTTCGCCGCACGCCGGGCAGCGGCGATCTCGACGAGTTCAAACGCATGAGTGGGGACGCACACCACCCGGGATTCCGTGCCCGGTTGATGACCGCTTCGGCCGGCCCGTTGTAAAAGCCTGGCAATCCCTTTGGGACTTCCCACCTGAATGACTTGGTCCACCGGGCTGAAATCCACCCCAAGGTCCAGAGATGAGGTGCACACCACGCAGCGCAAGGCCCCGTCCCGCAATTTTTCTTCGATACGGTGACGCAAAGACTGATCGATCGATCCATGGTGGAGATCGATAACCGGCGTCCAGTCGGGCCGGGCTTTACCAAGAGCTTCCGCCCACTGTTCGGCCTGCGCCCGCGTATTGGTAAACAGCAGGGTGGTGTTTCTGTTTTCCAACAGTTCGATGACCTGAGGAAGAAGCTGAAGACCCAGGTGGCCGCTCCAGGGAAACCTTCCGGCTGAGACAGGGAGGACCGCCTCAATGTGAGTGGTTTTGGGCTGGGAATCCTGAATCATTATTCCCTTACTATGCGGACCCAGCAAGGCCTCCATCGCCTCATCGACATTCCCCAATGTGGCCGAGAGGCCCCAGGTCTGCAGGTCCGGCCGCCAGCGTCGGAGTCGGGCCAGACACAATTCAAGCTGAACTCCGCGTTTGGTTCCGATGAGTTCATGCCATTCGTCGACGATCACGGTATGCAGCCGGGAAAACCATTGCTCTCCTTCAGCGTAGCTCAACAGTAACGACAAACTTTCGGGGGTGGTGATGAGGGCGTCCGGAGGCTTTTGCCGTTGGCGCGAACGGACGGAAGAGCCGGTATCGCCCGTCCGGATCTCCACTCGCCAGGGCAGATCCAGAGCCTCGGCCGAATCCCGTAAATTCGTGGCCAGGTCGTTGGCCAACGCGCGCAGAGGAGTAATCCACACTACCTGCAACCCTTTGTTGTCGGCAGGGGTCTCGAGCGCGCGACGAACCGGCCCGAGCCAGGCGGCCAAAGTTTTTCCGCTACCGGTCGGGGAATAGATCAACCCCGACTGTCCTTGTCGATAAGCCCGCCAGGCTTCCTGTTGAAAGCGGAATCGGGTCCACCCTTTCGCCTTAAAGTATGCGTTGATTCGTGTGCCCGCACTCATGCTGTTCCCGTCCCGGGCAGGGAATGAACATCGGCAAGCGAGTCGGCATCTTTGGGATCAAGGTCCCGTCGCCATCGGGCAATGCGGGGAAAACGCACGGCCACACCCGATTTGTGGCGGGATGACCGGTTGATCGCCTCGAAGGCCAATTCGAAGACTTGTTCGGGTTTTACGGAGCGCACGGGCCCGAATCGTTTGATGGTATGTTGCCGTATCCATGTATCCAATTCATAAATTTCCTCATTGGTCAGCCCGGAATAGGCTTTGGCAATCGGAACCAATTCCTGATTCTGCCACACGCCGAACGTATAGTCGGTGTATAAATTGGCGCGGCGCCCGTGGCCCGGTTGGGCATACATCATGACCGTATCGAGGGTGTGAGGGGTAATTTTCCATTTCCACCAATGCCCGCGACGGCGCCCGACTTCGTACAGGGCGTTCCGGTGTTTCAACATCAATCCTTCCACGAGTCGCCCCCGCGATTCCATTTGCCGCTGTGCGGCCTCTTCCCAACTGGTTACGGACAGTAGCGGTGACATTTTCAAGACCGGTCCGGCTTGTTTGAGGAGCCTGTCCAGCAGGGCACGCCGTTCGGTCGTCGTATGCTGACGCATGTCCTGGCCTTCATGCTCGATGAGATCATAGGCCATGAAACAAATAGGAATGTCTTGCAGCAGTTTTTTGCCGATGGTCTTGCGGCCGAGCCGGCGTTGCAGGATCGTAAAGGGCATCACGCCTGTCTCCTCCGACCAGGCCAGAATTTCTCCGTCGAGCACGGTGCCATCAGGTAACCCATACGCGGCGTCCCTCACTTCAGGATAGCGATCGGTAACCAGTTCTTCCCCGCGGGTCCAGATGTAACAGGCCCCAGGCCGTCGCAAGAGTTGAGCCCGGATGCCATCCCACTTCCATTCCACCAACCACTCGCGCGGGTCGCCCAATTGTGTCTTCAGCTCCTGAGGAGTGTTCTGTTGCTCCAAGGGGCTGGCCAGACAAAACGGGTAGGGGCGGGAATGATCGGTGGAGCCGTCATCCGGAGCGATCAATTGATTATAAAATTGAGGGGTTGGTTCCCAATGGCCCATCAGCCGGTGCAGAATGACCGGCCGGGGTAAATTGGCGCTGTCGGCTAATGCGCGGGCGACGAGAAGATGGGAGACGCCAACCCGGAGCGAGCCGGTCAGGAGTTTATTCACCAAATAGCACGTATCGTAATCCAGATGTTGCCACCAACGTAGGATCCGCAGGCGTTGTTGGTCAGGAGGTTCCATGCCTAATACCAGCATTTCTTTCTCCATCCATTCCGATAGGGAATGGTTGATTGATGTTGGCGCTTGGGTACCGGTCAACAGCGCCGCAGTTTCAGCCAGGTCCCCGACACTGGCGTAGGTCTCCTCCACCAACCAGGCCGGAAGATTCGAGGCTTCGATCATCCATTGCCTCAAATTGGCTGGTCCCACCATGCGCTTAAACCGGCGGCCGGACAGAAAATACAGCGCCCAGCCCGCATCGGCCGGTGGGACTGACTCAAAATAGCTCCGCAGCGCGGCGAGCTTGATGTTCGTCGAGGTGGTCTGATCCAAAGCCCGGTACAAATTGGCAAACCGTTTCATACCGTCTCCAGATCGGCAAAAGGTGATCCCAGGCTGATCGCATCCACGCCCAACTCCTCGAGGTATCGGACCAAAATATCGGAATACCCATGATGCAGTTGGATACGGCTCGCTTGGCTGTCGTCAAATGTTTGCAGCAGCGATGGCCAGTCTGCGTGATCGGACAGGACAAAGCCCCGATCATACCCGCGGCGACGGCGATTGCCGCGTACCCTCATCCAGCCTGAACAAAATCCGGTCTGAGCGCCTTTAAACCGCCGCATCCAGGGCGAGCCCAGCGCGCTGGGAGGAGCCAGGATCATTTCACCGGCGTAGTCCCGCTTGTGTTGGAGGTCGATTTTTTCCGTCGGCACCATGGGAATGCCCGCTTCTCGATAGATATCCACGATGGGTAAGATGGCACCATGCAGCAACACTTTGCGGTCGGTGAGTTTTTTGAGCTCAGCCAACACGCGCTGTGCCTTCCCCAATGCGTAACAGAATAAAACCGAGACCTGGTGGAGTTCGATGTTTTCGTCCCACCACGCCAGGATATCCCGGGCCACCTGCCCGGCCGGAGGCCAGCGATAAATAGGAAGGGCAAAGGTGGCTTCGCTGATCAACGTATCGCAGGGAACGACCTCAAATGGCTGACAGGTTGGATCGTGGTCCCGTTTGAAATCCCCGGTCACCACCCAGACCTCTCCTTGATGCTCCACGCGGACCTGAGCCGAACCCAAAATATGACCGGCTGGGTGCAAACTGACTGTGGTTTCCCCAAGAGTAAACGGTTCACTATAGGAAACCGTATGCAAAGAAATGTCGTTGGATAAACGTTTCTGCAAAATTGGTGACGATCCGAAGGTGGTGAAATAGGTCTCGGCGACATTTCTGGCATGATCGGCGTGTCCGTGGGTGATGACGGCCCGCTCGACCGGTCCCCGGACCGGATCGATGTAAAACCTCCCCTGTGGACAGTACAGGCCGTTAGGGGTCATTTTGATCAATGCGGTTTCAGGTGCAAAAGAAGTCATATTGGTCCTGTCCAGGGGTAATTTAAGATTGTATCAAATGGGCGTCCTTTCCAAGGTTGGCGAAGGTCTTTCTCTTCCCCCAAAAGGGGATAATTAAAATTTGGGAGGAGAAAAAGACGAAAAGGTTAGACACGCGACAGATGACGGGCCGTGTGAGGAGGGGAATTGCGTGAGCAGATCTCTCGGTCCTCAGTTCCATTTAGGATGATAAGCATATAACGGTCTTGTCGCCGAAGAAGCCGGGAGGAAATGGGTGGTCCGTTTCCTCCCGGCTACCTGGGCCCATCAAGTCGGCTGACGATGCTCAGTTCTCCGGGGACCACATGCGGAGCCGGAGGCTGTTGGTGACGACACTGACTGAGCTGAAGGCCATGGCCGCACTGGCTAGAATGGGGCTGAGCATGATGTCCCAGATGGGAAAGAGTATGCCGGCTGCAACCGGAATGCCCACGATATTATAGATAAAGGCCCAGAACAAATTTTGCTTCATGGTCTTCATGGTCTGCCGGGCCAACCCGATGGCGGACCCGACCGCTCGCAGATCATTGCGCATGAGCGTGACATCGCTGGCCTCGATGGCAATATCGGACCCTGCTCCCATGGCGATGCCAATATCTGCTTGGGCGAGGGCGGGTGCGTCGTTCATTCCGTCACCCACCATGGCGATGACTTCTCCTGCCGATTGGAGCCGCGTAATTTCCGCCACCTTTCCTTCGGGTAAGACGCCCGCCACCACTCGTGTGATCCCGGCCATACTTGCCACCGCTTCTGCCGTGCGTTGGTGATCGCCCGTGAGCATCGTGACTTGATACCCCATCCGGTGCAGGCGTGCCACCACTTCGAGGGAAGAGGCTTTCAGCGGGTCGGCAATGGCGATTAAGGCCTCCACAATTCCGTCGATCGCCACATACACGGGTGTTTTCCCTTCCCTGGCGAATCGCTCGACATCCTGTTGGATGGCGTTGGTCTGGATGTCCAACTCAGACATGAGTGCGTGATTCCCTACTGCCACCTTTCGTCCCTCAACCATGCCTATGGCGCCTCGCCCGGTCATCGCTTGAAATGTGTGCACCGGAAATAAGGAGTATTTCCTGGTTGCGGCATGTCGCACGATGGCTTGGCCAAGCGGATGTTCCGATGAACTTTCCACTGAGGCGACCAGACGAAGAATTTCTTTGGCGGAATGTGTGGTGCCGGGGGCAGAGAGAATTTCGGTGACGGCCGGTTGTCCCTCAGTGAGCGTACCGGTTTTGTCCATGACGATGGTCGTGACCTGGCTTGCCCGTTGGAGCGCTTCTCCACCTTTAATGAGTACGCCCAGTTCGGCTCCTTTTCCGGTGGCCACCATGACGGCTGTGGGCACCGCCAATCCCATCGCACAGGGGCAGGCGATGATCAGGGCTGACACCGAGGCGACCAGGGCGCGTATGGCTGGGGCGGTATCCACCATGACAAACCACACCATAAATGTGGCAATTGCCAACGATAGGACTACGGGGACAAAGATTCCGCTGACACGGTCTGCCAGTTTTTGGATGGGTGCGCGGGACCCTTGGGCCTCGCGCATGAGGTGTACAATGCGGGAGAGGACACTGTCTGTGCCCAAGGTCGTGGCGTAATATTGAAACGCGCCGGTGGTATTCATGGTTCCCCCGATCAGGCGATCGCCGGGTCTTTTGTCGACGGGCATGGATTCTCCCGTCAGCATCGATTCGTCGACTGCGCTGGTTCCGGCAATCAAAGTGCCATCCACGGGGATGCGTTCTCCGGGACGGACCAGCACCATGTCTCCGGTTCGCATGTCCTCCACCGGAATCTGTCGTTCCCGGCCGTCACGGATGATCCGGGCGGTTCGGGGTTGAAGGGTCATGAGTTTTCGCAAGGCTGCCGACGTTTGGCGTTTGGCTCTGGATTCAAGCGCATTTCCCGTCAGGATTAACGCAATGATCATGATGACGGCCTCATAATAGAGTTCCGGCGCCATGGCCCGGCTGAGAAAGACCTCCGGCGCGAGGGTGGCCAGAAGGGAGAAGAGAAAGGCTGCGCCGGTGCCAACCGCCACGAGGGTATTCATGTCGGCGGAATGGTGTCGGAAGGCGGCCCAGGCCCGTGTATAAAAATGTCTGCCTGCCCAGGTCATGACGAAGATGGTCATGGCGAGCATGAATACCGAGAGCCAGGTCTTATCCAGTTCATAGAGGCCGGGTGCGAATGATGTAAGAACGGGTGTCATCCATCCCATGATCCATTGCATGAACGGATCGGTCACCCCACCGTGCGCGTGTGGGGGTCTGGAACCCATGAGCGGCATGGAGAGCACCATGGCAACCACCCCGAGTATTCCGCTGACAATCGCCTTATTGCGAAATGATCGAAATTCCTCAGCTTGCGTCTGTTCCTGTTGGGCCTGCTCATCCTGGTCCGTGTGGTCCGGCGAATTGATCTCCGCTTCATACCCGGTCTGTGTTATGGCCTGTCTGACCGAATCCGCGGTCGTGGTGCCGGGATCGTAGGTCACCTCGGCCGATTTCAACATGAGATTGACCGAGGCCTGAAGGATGCCGGGTTCCTTGTCCAGCGCGCGTTGCACGCGGATTTGGCAGGCGGCGCAGGTCATCCCGCCGACCGCGAGACTCACTTTCTGGGTTGGGGCCATGTCAGGCGGTTCGTCTCGTTTCCTCATGGGAGGATGTGATTGTGTTCTCTCTGTTTTTGCGATGACGGTGTTCATGTCTGTTTCCCTATTCTGTATGCTCGATGCTGATGGGTAGGTTTTTGATATGAATATTCAGGCAGTTAAACCATAGCCACTTTCGCGGTTGGCCCCTCATCCCGCTGTCACCTTGAGCAACCCTGTCATCCTGAGTGGAACGAAGGACCTCGCTCAGCCTAAATGTCATCAGCTGGGCACAGGTCCTTCGCCAGAGCTTAGGATGAAAAAATCGGTAGGATGAGGATTCAATTTCGTTCACCGCTTGGATGATTGCCTGGTTTCTTCGGTGTTCTGAATTCGCTTGTCCGCCATGGCCTGGGCCATGAAGAAGTACCAATTGACCCAGACAATCGCGGTCAGTCCACTGATGATGACGATCCATTCGATGGTGCTCATACGGCCTCCACACTGAGCCGGGCTTTATAGCCCTCCTCCTCGATCGCGTGAATAATTTTTTCTGGTGTGATGGTGTGAGGATAAAAGCCAAGGGTGGCCTCGCCTATTTTGACCTGATCCACCTTCACACCCTGCAGGTTGGATAGGATGTTGGTGATGCCTTGAACACAATGGCCGCAGCTCATGCCTTCAATCGCGAGTGTGAGATCTTCCATGGGAACCTCCATTTGGTGAAATATGTTTGTGTGTGGTGCATGTCAGGTTCTTTGTCCGGCACGCCCTTTTGTTTATATAGACGGAGCCCTCCCTCGATTCTTACAGTGGGTGGAGTGTTGAAAAAGTCCGCCAGCGGCGTTCTCGCCTCTTGGCCGTGCTCACGTACTCCTCCGTACGCTCCGCCCGTCCAAGTGGCTGCGGCCTTGCCGGACGGACCTTTTTGAACACTCCCTTGGGACAATTTACCTGTTGAAACAGGAGGAAATGCTAGTAAAAACAAAGATGAGATGGGGAGTGGGAGATGTAGGGAGAAGGGGGGGGGTTATTCGCAGGTGCAATTCAAGCAGCCATGCTTACTGCAAATCCCGCAGGAATCTTCCAGGGACTTGCGCAAGGCATGGCGCGCTCGATGCAAACGGACCGTGAGGTTATTCGTGGTGATGTGTAAATCCTTGGCGACGGATTTCAGGGATTCTCCGGACAAATCAATCCGTCGAATGATGGCGGCATATTCGGGCTTGAGGGTCAAGACGAGGCGATCCAGACAGGCACAAATCGTCGGTTGTAGTTCATCCAGCGAAGGGACCTGATGGGTGCCCAGTGTCTCGGTCTCGATAAGAAATGCTTGAAACCGTTTGTTGTCCGTTTCTTTGCTTCGATAATAATCAATCAGCGCATGTCGAAGAATTTGGTAGAACCAGGGGATGATCCGGTCCATCTGCTTGATGGAATGGAAATGGGCCAAAGCTTTCATGAAGCATTGTTGCAGGAGGTCTTCGGCGAAGGCAGGATTGCCGAGTCGTCTGGTCAGGAAGCCGTGAAAGGCCTCGCGATGGTCAGTGAGCTGCTTCATCACCTCATTGAGGAGGGGATGGTGTTGGGCATTTTTCCCCATTTCGGATGTGGCTTCAGTTTCCATTTGCTATTCCTAGTGTCGCCAACCATTCCAGCAGGATGGGACGATATCATGCCCGGCCGGCATTCGGGAAGATCGGGTACTTTTTATGGAAGTGACGACCTAAAAAAATAGAGTCTCGATTACGACCGGCGGGAATGATGCCTTAAAAGGGAAAAGGAAAGGAGAAGGATAGCTGATCATCCAAAATCGTGAGCGGATTTGAATGTTTATGGAAGGCTGGTTTTACCCGGGCCACATCTTCATGATTGACACGGACGACGAACTTCCCAGGCGAGAGGCTCCGGCATTGACCAAGGCCACGGCCGAGATCAGGTCGCGTATCCCGCCGGCAGCCTTGACCCCTAACCGTTGTCCGACAATGCTTCGCAGAAAACCCACGCCTTCAATCGTGGCTCCGCTGCCGGTGAATCCTGTTGACGTTTTCACGAAGTCGGCCCCGGCTTTCTCCACTAGTTGGCAGCCTATTTGTTGTTCTTCCTTATTTAGAAGCGACGTTTCGAGAATGACCTTGACCAGAATTTTTGAAGAGTGGACACGGCTTGCGGCGTTCACGACGCCCTGTATATCGTCCAGGACGGCTCCATGATTACCCGCTCGAAGCAGGCCAATCTGGATGACCATATCCAATTCATGGGCTCCGGCTTCAATCGCGAGTTTGGCCTCGTAAGCTTTCACGTCCGGAAGCGTGTTGCCGTGAGGAAAGCCAAGGACCGTGGCAATTCGGACTGGAGATCCCGCCAGGCACCGCGTGGCCAGCGGGATCCAGAGCGGTGCGATACAGACCGCCCCGAAGCCAAACGTACCGGCCTCTTCGCAGACCTGTCGTATCTCGTCTTTTGTGGTTTCCGGTTTTAACGCAGTATGGTCAATGATTTTGGTGAATTCGTCGCGGGTCATCCTGCCTGTTCCGATGAGCGTTGAGAGAAATTGGGGTGTACCCTCATCTAATTTTTATGATTGTACTGTTCCTCATCGGTACACAGATCAGACAAAGAAGAGGAATCGACAGGGGGCACAGATTACAATGTCTTGCGAATGTTGTCGTAGCCTTTTTTTAGTTCGTCCAGCACCAGTCCCAGTCCGGAAGACACGGACTCGGTTGTGTGACCGGCTTCCTTGCGGACTGCTTCCATCTTGGTTTTGACGTCTTCCCACCGTGTTTCGAGGTTTGCCCATTCATCACGCGCATCCGCTTTGGCCAGGTGGAGTTTCACCTGAAGTTCGTCACGCTGACGCTTCAGGTCCTCAGCTATTTTTTGAAGCTTTTC
This sequence comes from Nitrospirales bacterium, assembly GCA_021604365.1. Taxonomy (GTDB): domain Bacteria; phylum Nitrospirota; class Nitrospiria; order Nitrospirales; family UBA8639; genus Nitrospira_E. The sequence continues at coordinate 9,779 of BQIZ01000040.1, read as the reverse complement.
TAATGAGGGCGCCATGAATGTCTCCTTTCATTATTCGAGCCGTATGGATAATTTTATTCTAGATTAACAAAAAATAGCCTAAGAGTGTACCTAGTCACATAGGCGAAAAGGATCAACGTTAAGCAGGCTCCTAACCGTGGTGTGCAGGAAGGCAGGAAACTGGGTGATTCCCAGGCATAGGCGAGGGAGCGTGACGCCTGGTCCTGTGGGGGGGAGATTATGTTGGGTCGAGTAATGATTGACCAGTGCGAATGGATATTTAATCAGGATCGTTCTGCGCGATCGTGTCCTCAGTCTTCACTTCGTAGGGAACGATATCGCAGATGCAGCCTTCGACCTTTCGGTCCACATACATGGTCCAATGACCATCCCGATTTACATCATGCCAGTAAAATAAGGGCCATTCTTTGGTTTCGACGACGGAATTCCAATGTTCATTATATTCCGAGATGAGGATTTGACGGGCGGTTTTGTAATCCACGATTCCGTTCTGACGGAGGGAATATTCTCGGATGTAGAGACCGGTCATAATATTAATATCTTCGTCGACCAGGTACGCCTCATCCGGTTCGGGTGGCGGCATTTCGGCTTCGGCTATTGCTCCTCCAACGAGAACAAAGGCTAATCCGATGGCGCATGCTTGAATGGGGATGGTCGTTCGCATGACATCCTCCTTGCTTGAGGCCTTTGGCCCGATTACCTTGTTGTGTGTGAGTTATCTCATCCCTTGATTAGAGCAACTGCTATGCCAAAGAACCCGTGAGTAATCGTTTGGTTTCGAGGGAAACCAACCTCTTGAGTTGAAAGGAAATAGGATGGTGATGAGGCAGGGGAGGGCAGGACGCACTCGTCAATATTTTGCCTATGGGTTATCCATTTAGGCACAATTTATAGATATTTGACACCCCCCGATGCCTATCACCAGGCGTAGGCTTCGGGGGCGGGGCCGCCAGGTCCGGGGAAGATGGAATCGAGCTTTTTCAACACATCTTTGGAGAGCGTGAGTTCGGTGGTGCGCATGGTGCCTTTTAACTGGTCCATGGTTCGAGGTCCAATGATGGGTGCCGTGACGGCTGGTTGCTGAAGGAGCCATGCCAGGGCGACATGTGCCGGCGCTTCGCCTAATTCCCGGCAAAGCGTTTCGTAGGCTTCCAACCGTGGACGGTATTTTTCCACCTTCTTCCGAAGATCCTCATCGGCCCGTCGTCCGCTCGTCGCCGGTTCAAGCGCCCCGGCCAGCAGGCCGCGCGCGACCGGACTCCAGGGAATCAAGCCAATGCCGTAAGCTTCACAGGCCGGAATGACCTCAAGCTCAATCATGCGGTCATTTAAGTTGTACAAACTTTGCTCGGCCACCAGTCCCAGGAAATTCCGATGCCTGGCCATTTCCTGCGCTTGGGCCAGATGCCATCCGGCAAAATTACTACTCCCAATGTACAAGACTTTTCCCTCGCGCATGAGTTGTTCCATGGCCTGCCAGATTTCCTCCCATGGAGCATGCCGGTCCACATGGTGCATCTGATAGAGATCAATATAATCGGTTTGGAGCCGCCGCAAACTTGCTTCACAGGCCCGCTTGATATGGAGTGCGGACAAACGGGATTGGTTGGGCCAGTCTCCCATCCGCCCGAACACTTTGGTGGCCAGGACGACTTTTTCCCGGCGATGGCCTCCTTTTGCAAACCAACGCCCGATAATCTGTTCGGTAACGCCTTCCCCCACCTCCCAACCATACACGTCTGCGGTATCGAAAAAATTGATGCCGAGTTCCAATGCCGTATCCATGATTTTTCCGCTCTCGGCTTCTGTGGTTTCCGGCCCAAAATTCATCGTGCCCAGACACAACCGGCTGACTTTCAACCCGGATCGACCAAGATGGACATATTTCATTCAGCCACTCCTCTTAATAGATTTAGGAAACAGTGGAAAAGCTCTTTCGCACTCTAGCAAGAACAAAGAAACCTCTTCCAGAAGAAGGGAGCCTCGAACGGCAGAATGGGTGTGGTGTTGGGGGCATTGTATATCCAGGACATTCTCTAGGCCGATTTTGAACTGGTTAACTATTTGGCGTAAGATGACCCCATCCTTCATGATTGTTGTGGAAGCCCCATCCAGGCAGGAGGTCCTGCAGGGTCATGTCGATTCAATACAGCATCGACAGCACCGATCATATCCGGTTTATCAATGAGGCCTGGTTGCAGTTCGCCTGTCAAAATGACGGAGGGCACCTGAATCGGGCGTCTGTCATTGGAAAATCCCTCTGGGAGTTCATCGAAGGGGAGGATCTCCGTCAGATATACCGCCATATTTTTAAAGCCGTTAGAATGAAACAACAAGCAGCGGTTTTCAGGTTTCGCTGCGATTCCCCGGTATGTCGCCGGTTTTTTCAACTCATGGTGTCTCCTCTTCAGGAGGACGAACTGATGTTCTCGACTCACCCCATTCGTGAGGTTCAACGGGACCCTGTTTTGTTCCTCGATCCTGATGTGCAACGAAGGGGGCCCTTTGTGACGATCTGTAGTTGGTGTATGAAAGTCCGTCTCCCGAACCAGGGATGGGTTGAGTTGGAGGAGACGGTTAATTATCTTGATTCTCTTGGGACTGGGGTCTTGCCATCTTTGACGCATGGGATTTGCCTCGAATGTCAGGGCAACATCGAGAACGAGTTGAAAAACCTGAAGTGACCAGGTAGAACAGACATGGCCCTGTCCGTATTACGATGGAATCCAGGCTGCTCGAAAAAATCTGACATGGTGGTGTATAGTCGTTCAGCGTATTCGTGGACAAAAGGACGCAAGTCTCTGTGCCCCGTTGTTCTTTGTGAGATTCATTTTTGGTTAATTGGAGGGTAGTATGGCCGTAAAAAAGAAGTCGATCCGTCAAGCATCTAAGAAACGCACTCCTTCTTCCAACAAAAAACAGACGCCTTCTCGCAAAAAAACACCAGCTTCCCCCAAGAAAGGATCAGCCTCCTCCAAAAAAGAAACAGTTTCCTCCAAAAAAGGGACAGCCACTCGAAAGAAAGTGGGTGCCTCTAGGAAATCGCCACAGCCTCAACGCGCCCGTTCTTCTCGGGCACCGGGAGGTCTGGCCAAAACGATTGAGTCTCTCAATGAACGCCTGGATATCATGCTACCTGAAGTGATGTTCCGGATTGCCGCGATTGAGCATCTCTTAGTGAAGAATCAACTATGCCTGTATGATGAATTGACCAATGCGAGGCAATTTATTCAAGAACAGGAACGTACGTAATCGGTATGTTCAGAGCAGGGGCCACATTCGAATCAGCATGAGAGGTCCGGCCGGCATTTACCCCATGATAAAGAAGGAAAGATTATGAGCGTCGATATTCGTGAAACCATTGGGCATAATATGCAGCGAGATCTTGAAGGTGTGAGCGAAGACACCTCTGTGGCAAATGCGGTGAGTCTTATGGCGGCCAGACGGATTGGGAGTCTCGTTGTCCATCCGGCAGGACAGGATACTCAGCGAACAACAATCATCGGGCTCATTTCAGAGACCGACCTTATTCGCCGGGTCATAGCCAAAGATCTGACTGCGGCCGGAACGAATGTGGGGCAGATTATGGAAAGCCCGTTACTCTCCATTCCCTCTGATGGAACGATGCTGGATGCCAGTCATTTTATGGAGAAACATGGCATTCGGCATCTTTGTGTGACAGAAGGGGAAGGGGTTGTCGGACTGATTTCCGTTCGCGACCTGGTGAAACATTTTGTGTATGCTGAGAAGGGGCCGATTCGAGATCTTGATGATGTGTACCGGCCCCTCAGCGTGCTGATGCGTCGTGACATTGAAACGATCGATCGGGAAACGGCGCTCATCACTGTCGCCCAGCGTATGGCCGACAAGCGGATCGGCGCTCTTATGGTGACGCAGGACGGCGAGATGGTGGGGATTGTCACGGAGCGTGATCTGATCTACAAAGGTTTGGCTCAGAATCGGGATCTTACTCAGGCCAGAGCGGGTTCCGTGATGACGCAAGCGCTAATTGATATTGATATCAACCGGACTGTGCATGATGCCAGCGATCTTATGGCCGAAAAAAATATTCGGCATCTGCCCATTACGGAAAATCATGCGATTGTGGGAATTTTGTCCGTGAGGGATCTGATGCGGATGATTTCCGTCAGAGATCGACCCAGATTTCTCAATCAGCCATCATAATGCTCCTCCCCTCTGGCAGGATTGCTTTGACCAAAGAAAGGAGCGCATCCATGGGAAACACCAAAGGGTATGCGGCGTTGCAAGCCGGCGCCACACTCGAACCCTTCAGCTTTGACCGGCGACCGGTCGGATCGAATGACGTCCTGATCAAGATCGACTATTGCGGAGTCTGCCATTCCGACATTCATCAGGCGCGTGACGAATGGGGCGGATCGATTTTTCCCATGGTCCCGGGCCATGAGATTGTCGGGACCGTTACGATGGTGGGGGCAGACGTCAGGAAGGTTCGTCAAGGTGAGACGGTCGGAGTGGGATGTTTTGTCGACTCGTGTCGCACCTGTCCGGCATGCACCCAGGGCGTAGAACAATATTGTGAACCGGGAATGATTCCGACCTATAACGGGCTGGATAAACACGGCCACCCCACCTATGGGGGGTATTCCCACCACATCGTTGTCAATGAACAGTATGTGCTGAAAATCCCTGAAACTCTCTCGTTGGAAGGTGTCGCCCCACTGCTATGTGCCGGAATTACGACCTACTCTCCGCTGCGACAATGGGGTGTGGGAAAAGGGCATAAACTCGGGGTCGTGGGGCTTGGGGGGCTTGGCCATATGGCTGTGAAATTTGGAAAGACCTTTGGAGCGGAGGTCACTGTTTTTAGCCGCACCGACCAAAAGCGGGCGGAGGCTGAGCGTCTCGGGGCCACAGCCTTTGCTGCGACTTCGCAGGAGGGCACGTTTAGGCGTTTGGCGGGTCAGTTTGATTTTCTCATTGATACGGTTTCGGGCCAGCACGATTACAATGCTCATCTCGAATTACTGAAAACCGATGGCACGTATATTCTTGTCGGTGCGCCGAGCGAGCCCATTGCCCTTGGAGCGTTTCAGCTTATCATGCGGCGGCGACGTCTGGTGGGTTCCCTGGTTGGCGGGATTCGCGAGACGCAGGACATGCTGAATTTTTGCGGGGAGCATGGCATCACATCTGATGTGGAAGTCATTCCCATCCAAGAAATAAATGAAGCCTATGAACGGGTCATGCGGGGCGACGTACGTTTTCGTTTCGTCATCGATATGGCCTCGTTACCTGGCAGACCTGAATAGAATCGTTTTTCTCAGTGGTCGTTCGGTCTCATCTCCCCTTCTCAAAGGAAATTATTGGGAAGTGAGTCGGTTTGCATAAAGAGGACGATGCGTCTATTTCCCTGGTCCGTGGTCTGAATCCTTCATTCCATCGTGGTGTCCGGCAGCATGGCTTATGATGGGGCCAGCCGGGATTGGTCTGTCATGCAGCTTAAAATACCTGCTCCTGCTTCCCTGCTGTTTGTGAAATCATACGCGGTGGGGGAGGGTGTCTAGCCCTTTTCCGCAACACTCTTCTTTCCAAAAAAAAATGTTTGCGATTTAACCAATTTCTGGTAATCTTGACCATAAGGGAGATTGCCATGATGGGAATGGTGGTGCATCTCGTTATCCTTCTAATGTTGGTATGGCCTGCGGACAGTGTGGCCCGCCGCGCCTCTTTCACTTCTGAACAAAAAACACAGCTCTCCAGTATTCAAACTATTCGGGTTTCCACCCTGGCGCTGACCGAAGATGGCTTTGTGTCGTCCGAGGGTATCCTCAACGTGGTCCAGCGGCGATTCGAAGAGCTCGGATTTCTGGTGGTCACGGATGCCAACCAACCGCATGATGTGGAATTCCACGTTATCTGTGAAGAGCGTAAACACCAACAACGCGTCGCACGCTATGGCGGAGATGCGGAGCTGCCCCATGCGCCGGACCGCCTCTGGCATGGCCCGGCCTGCCAGTTATCTTATCGCCTGGAGAGGAAGGACCTTGGTTGGCACAAAGAAGTTCGCGCCTCAATTGAGCAGGGTTCCCTCGTCCCGCGAGAGGCTCAGGCCTTAGACCCCGGGGCTTCTGTTTTTGAACAACTCTCCCGGGAACTTGAAGTGCTTGATTTTCCGATTATGCTACTGAGTGAATGGGGACAGACGCATCGACTGGTGGCCTTGCTCACCGATCCTGAGACACCTCAAACCCGTCAATTGGTCATTCTTGATTTGCTCCGTCAGTTCCCTGACCGGGAAGCCCTTCCTTATCTTCTGAAACGAATTGAACAGGGGCATTCTCCTGATGAAGCCATTGCCGCTCTGTCCGGGCTGGGGCATGAGGTGGTTCCGCATCTGCAACACCTGTTTGAATGTCAGGACCAACCGGTCTTGATTCGAGCCGCCGCTGCCAAGGGATTGGGAAGAATTTTGCGAGCCGATGGAGATCCTGAGGTGATGACGATGCTGCAGGATTATCTGTCCCGTGCCGTGTTAGAGATTCGGTCTTCCTCGGATATCGACTTCCCTGTGCTCACGGAAGTCGTGTGGGCTGTCGGGTCCATTCACCATAAACCAACCGTAAAACTGATTGGCACGCTTCAAGACCGGCTCTGGCTCATTTACGATAATTCGCCGGAGATGAAGAAGCTGCGGGATGTGGTGAGCGTTGTCCACAAATATTTGGACTTCAATCAAATTTGAAATGAGGAACGGGAGTTGGACGATTTGACCACTAGGAGTGGCTGAAGAAACAAGGCAGACTTAAAGACTGTTGAATAATTCTAAATTCCCATCAGTTTCACCCCTAACCATTTCATTGCTGAGCAATCGAGAGCAATGCGGAGAGTGTTCAAAAAGCCCGTCCAGCAAGGCTTCAGCCAGTTGGCACGCGGAGCGTACACGCAAGTATGTGAGCATGGCAACGCGGCGAGAACGCCGCTGGTGGACCCTTCGGGCCGACTCAGGGCATGCTTTTTTAACACTCTCATTTAGGTTGGAGGAAGAAGGGGCCCCGCCCATTGACCTTTAACCCGCTGCACATCCACAAGATTATTTGGCGGACCCAAATCAGCCATGAGTTTGGTGTCAATCCTGCCATGGCCAACATACAATAGTCGGGGTTCACTCACGCCCGGCGCCTTAAACCAATACCATCCGGGACAGTCAGGTGTTGTATGATTCCACGTTGGAACCACGTGGCGCAGGTCACGTTCCAGTTTAGCTTGCACCTGGTTCGCATCATGCTGCCCCAGTAATGATCGAATGCCTGCATACAGTGCTTCCGCATGAGCGTGTAATGTCATTGTCCTGAGAATCCTTTCTTTTGGACATTCGTGAATGATCGCCATCCAACATACGTCATTTTCTTTCCGGGACTCAACTGGGTGTATGATCCGGAAAACATGTGACGCTTCTTTCGGTTCAATGGTTTTGCCAATCAAAAACCTATAATCCCGTTCGTCCTATCTGACGAGGGGTAAAGCGAACGGCATGTGCAGAAATTTGAGCAGGGGTGATTCACGGAAACAACCGCACTGGCTCATTGGGAAATCACATAGGAGGCTCCATGCATTCGGTAACCTGATGGGGTATGTCGCGGTGGTATGCACGACCTCATTGTTTCTTCCTCAGGCGATTCAAATCGTAAAAACGACACATACCAAAGCTCTTTTCCTGAGTATGTATTCAATGTTGACCTCGGGCTTGATACTCTGGAGCGTGTATGGATTGATCAATCAATCAAGATTGGCCATTAGTCATCGCCAATATGGTGACGCTGTTTCTAGCTGGCTGGATTTTTATTCTGAAGCTCAGGTACGGGTAGGGCATGACCATGATGAACTGAGGGCTGCGTGGGGTAACTGAGGTCCGAGTTTTTACCGATCACGCATTGTCCTATAATATGGTTTCCCCCATGCAACGGGAATTCTTTCCCGGGAATCTATGCTTCCCGCGGTTTGCTAAACAACTTTGTATTGTGGGTTGCCGTCATCCCCGCAATACTAGCCGTGGTCCTTCTTGTTGTTGGTGTTCCGGAGCCTCCAGCCCCTCATCCTGAGGGAGGGCCTCGAAGGAGTATTCGGCTGGGCGATCTGCAGCGGACTGGGCCCGCCTATTGGTGGGGTGTCTTGTTTGGAGGGTTGTTACCCCTTGCCGGGTTTAGCGAAGTGTTCCTTGTTTTACGGGCAGAACATGCCGGGTTATCGAGGATATTTATTTCAATCGTGATGGTCGTGATGAGTGTGACCTATGCGGCGTCGGCCTATCCTTCAGGCAGGCTTGCGGATACGATCAGTCGCCGTCCAATCCTGATCACCGGTTGTTTGGTCTTGATTAAAGCTGACGTGGTTCTTGTTGTTGCCGGCGATGTCGGAATGGTATTGGTCGGGGTCGCGATCGGGGTATTCATATGGGCGTCACGCAAGGCCTCCTGCCCACCCTCATTGCGGAAGCACCTTCGGTTTCTTCAGTTTCGTAAGCGGCGTGTCGCTTCTCTGTGCGAGTGTGCTAACGGGATTCCTCCGGGACCGGTTCGTTCCGTCAGCCACCTTTCTGAGTGGGGGCGGGATTGACGAGTATGGCTCTGCTCGGGTTTGTCGTCCATTATCCGGATACCTTCATTTGAAGAAAGGATAATCGTGGCCTGTGTGTTCACCGAATAAGGAGAATGTATGAATGCCGTGTATTGGTATGCCGGTGCTGCGCTGGCCGAAATTAGTGGGTGTTTTGCCTTTTGGGCCTGGTTAAGACTTGGACGATCGGGGTGGTGGACCATTCCGGGCATTGTGAGCTTGATTGTGTTCGCCCTGTTATTGGCGCGAACGGAAACGGCATTTGCTGGGCGAGCCTATGCGGCATATGGCGGAGTGTATATCGCAGCTTCTCTCTTGTGGCTCTGGGCTGTTGAGCGGATGCAACCGGATCGTTGGGATGTGCTCGGGGCTGGTTTGTGTCTTGTCGGAGCGGCAGTGATTCTTTGGGCCCCGCGCCCCTATTGATACATTGGAGAGTGAAGATCCGCCGGGTGGTTTGGAATCACCAGGTTTGTGGGTGCTGAAGGGGAGTTGGTGAGCGTTGACGAGGGGGTGTTTCATTCCACCTCGTCAATGCATAAGTCTTCGTCTTTTGGGCAGTAATTCCCGGAGTTATTTTTTGCCTTTTTTCTCGGCCCGTTTTTCCTTCATGGTTTTAGCTGGTTTCTTTTTGGTTTCTTTGCGTGCGTCCTGGCTCTTGCCCATGAGTGTGCTCCTTGTGTTGTAAGTGGTGCCGCCTTTTTACGGGGCCGTTCGGAGCCGAATGGTAGCGAACCTGGGAGAAAAAGTATAGATGGCGTGATGTGGAAAGTTGGAATTTGGAAGGAAATACAAAACAGGGCAGAGGGTCTCGCCCGAGAACTCTCGTGGTTGGGAAATGCTCGTGGTGATGATGGAAATATTGGTGGCCTGCATGGTAGAAGATGAAAATAACTGAGGGGGTATCCGGCCTTGCTTTTGAAAGGAGCGCACGATGGCTGATCAATGGATGCTGCGTGGTGTCGAGTTTTCCAATTGCAACTGTACCTATGGATGTGGGTGCCAGTTTAATGCCCCCTCGACAAACGGATTTTGCGAAGCAATGGGCTCGGGGTATATTGAAGAGGGGGCTTTCAATGACACCCGTTTGGATGGATTAAATTACGTCATGCTCTTGCAATGGCCTGGGGAAATTGCACAGGGAAATGGAACGCAGCAGATTTTAATTGATGAACGCGCGAATA
>BQIZ01000039.1 GCA_021604365.1 Nitrospirales bacterium | reverse complement strand
ATTCGCAGAGATCGCGCCACGCGCCTCACGGACATTTCGCTGACCGGCGCCTCTGAGATAGCCGGAGAGAAACGCCAGCAATTCGCTATGTTCACCCAGTCCAATTCGATACATTCCCTTGGCCCAGATATCACCCAAGCGGATTCCGCATTGCTCTATGGAAAGTCCCATCAAATAAGGTCGTCCATGTTCGCGGTCGATCACGACAAAACAATTTCGAAAATCTTTATAGTTATCGGAAACACAGATGAGATCTTCGGGTCGAACCTTGGAATCGATCCCTACTCGATGTAGAGTCCCCATCAATTCACCATACAGGCGAAACAGGCGCCGACGAACTCGTAGAGATGCTCCTCGGTAGACGTCCACAAACTCCTGACCCATCACTTCCTCTACTAAAATAAAACCCCTTACAGGCCAGCCTAAAACCGTGCGTTCTCCCCAGGCGACCGCCTTCATCACCGGAATGCCCTGGTCTCGAAATAACTCGAGAAGTAACAGCTCTCGGGCCGTGCCCGAGAGAGGCACTTGGAGTCGGCACCCTGGTTTCAAAAACAGATGAAAAGATTGAAAACCGCTTTGCTTGAGAAAGTACGTCTTTTTCTGTCCTGCGACCTCAAGAGAAAGTCTGCGGACATGTCGTTTGGAAGGGCGGGACACGATCGTCCCGGCAGAGTAATTGACAAAATCTTGAAATTGAGAGAGACCAGCATTGGCCAGGAACGGCTTTATGCGTTGATCGATATGCAGACTCTTATGAAAAATATGGGTGGGAGAGAGGCAAGCAATCGTCTTAAGGCAAGTCAGTGGGAAAGTTGAAAATGGCCTCCAGCGGAATTTTTGCCATTTTGCCGTGCTCACGGACTTAATATACGCCCTGCGCGTTGTTATGGCTACAGTCTTACTGGACGGGCTTTTTTGAAGGTTATCCTCCAACTGATGATCGACGTCTCTTCTTCAACTGTATTTGCCCTGAGAGAAAAATTTTCAACAGCGCTCTATTACAAAACTACCAACGCAAATTTTGGCATTTGCTTCCGACTCCCTTTCTTGAATGTTTCCCCTACCTAGACCCCATCTATTTATTATCGGAGTCCAGTAAAATTGTTTGAATGATGCTGTCTACGTTTTGAGAATTAAGAAGTGCCAGACCTGCCATTTTTCAGCAGATCACGCAGCCCGCCTCAACAGATAGTATCCTGCAGCCCCACCGACCAGGGAAGCCAGCAGGATGCCCAACTTGGCTTGGAGAATCAATGCCTCATCGTTGAAGGCCAGTTCGGTGATAAACAACGACATCGTGAACCCGACCGAGGCCAGCATCGCAGCACCAAAGAGGTGCTGCCAGCCTGTCTGTTCCGGAAAGGAGGCCCACTGAAAATGTATCAGGATGTAGCACATGCCCATGATGCCCAACACTTTTCCCCCCAGCAGCCCTGATGCCACTCCTAAGGTGACCGGACTGGCCAACTGATTCAGGAAGTCAGCGGGAAAGCTGATTCCCGCATTTGCCAAGGCAAAGACCGGCATCACCACAAACGCCACCAAGGGATGCATGGCATGCTCCAAGCGTTGTAACGGAGTCAGTGCCTCCCTGGCCACTGCGCGAATGTCTTCCAGTATATGGAGTTGCTCATCGGTGACCAGGGTCACATCATTGCTTGTTGCCGCCTCGAATCTGTCGCCCAAAGCCTTGATACGCGAAACGAATCCCTTGTCCGAGATCTTCACATTGGCCGGAATGGTGAACGCAGCCAGCACCGCAGCAATGGTGGCATGCACCCCCGACAAGAGAAAGGCCAGCCATAGGCCACCGATTCCCAGCAGTCCATACCACAGGATGTTGCGGACCCCCAGCAGATTGGACGTCACCAGCAGGATCATGAATCCCGCACCAACGACAAGACTCATGATGTCGATGTGGGACGTATAGAAGAGGGCAATGATCAACACCGCACCAAGGTCGTCCGCGATGGCCAGGGCCGTGAGAAACACTTTAAGCGACAATGGGACCCTGTTGCCCAACAGGGAGATAATGCCGAGCGCGAAGGCGATATCGGTGGCCATGGGTATGCCCCATCCGTCGCTCGCGTCGCCGGAAGGATTAAACGCCAGGTAGATCAACGCCGGCACAATCATCCCGCCTGCCCCCGCCATGATAGGGAGAAGAGCATCACGGGGGTTCCTCAGTTCACCCGCCATAACCTCGCGTTTCAGTTCAAGCCCGATCACAAAGAAGAACACCGCCATCAGTCCATCATTGATCCAATGATGCAATGTCTTGCTGATAAGAAAATCATTGAAACCGACTGAGAATTCATTGTGCCAAAAATGGTGATAGCCATCCGCAAAAGGTGAATTTGCCAGAACTAATGCCACCAAGGCGGCAACAAACAACACTATGCCACTGGTGGTCTGCCTTCCAAGAAAGCTGGTAAGCGGGTCCGTCACCCAAATGTCGATAGGAGTTTTCTTCATATTCCGAAACTGTCAGAAAGAGCGGAAATACGAAACCGGATACCAAACCGATGGTTTGTGAAACCGTTACCGGCCCTAGGCCTTGCTGATTTCCTTGAGCGAAAAGTCTATCACCAGGAACAATGGCCTCATCCCCCACACCCATGCACAAGGATCACGATAGGTGCGAACCGGACCGTGAGTATTTAGATCTGCGAAAAATCTCATCCCAGGTCGAAAAACCTGAGACTCAGTGAGATCCTTTGTCCTCTCAAGTCGTCTTCATTAACTTCCAAGTACTTCGCTTCTATCGCTTCATATGGGAGGGAAGATTTTTTGGCAAGAAATCTTTTTTAACATAATCTTTGGGAGGGTCAAATTCTTTGGCGGCAACCGACTTCTCCTCCACTCCGGTCAACCGGCTTTCTGTGACAACGGTTCCATTGGAGAAAATTCGCGTCAACACCGGGTAGCCTTCCATTTTCCCTAATGATTCAAAAAACGACGCTGGGCCTCCGCCGCCTTTGAATGCCCCTTGCCATACCTCCTGAGAAAAGGAAGCCATATCATGAAACACGCCTTGGGCTTCCTGGCTGCCGGGAACCTGCTTCCAATCACTCACGCAATGTTCTGCGACCTTTTCCTTTTCCCGCCAGGTTTCATATTTCACACAGGAGTAGCCATTGATGGTTTGGCTTTCGCCGGTTTTCTTGACCTGCATCTCGACTTTCCCGCCCATCATGGCGGGATTGATCCCCTGACCGGCAAACATTTTTTCCATCATGGCACGTCGTTCCGGGGGCATATTCTTTAACATTTTCTGCATTTTTTCCATGGCGGGGTTGATCTGTTGGCCAAGATTGACCATCGTGGCCTTGTCCATAGCCCGCCAGGTGTGATCTCCATGATTGATCAGCAGAATTTCCTCCCGATCGCCTCGATAAATGACCGTGGATTGAGTATTCCCCGCATCATTTATCGTCATCTTCAGTTTCTTCCCGTCGACCGTTATCGCGTCGTTTCGGGAAGACATTTCTGCCCGATTGGGAAAGGTCGTCTCGACATGAAAAACCACGCCTGCACAGACCGTCGTCTGGATGCCCAGCACCAACCCGCTCACAAGACCAAGAACCTTTACCATACCAACCTCCTTACGCGTGACAGATGGGACAGCCTGCTGCTTTGACATGCTGGAAACGCTGAGACCCGTCAATCTCTCAAAATTCAACCAGATTCACAAGTCTTTTTCGTGCAGAGGATCCCTCATCGCCCCCTCTCCCACTACTTTTTGGGTCCCACCAAAGTCCATTTTTAATGAGGGGAGCTAGGAATTGGTTTACCTTTCCTGGTAAAAGAACTATGGACAGGAAACGCTCGTTAGGCGACCACCCCACATTACGACAGGCAGACATCCCTCAAAAAGAGTCACGAGTTGTCGTGACCTTTCACGTTTTCTTCATCATGGTCAGGGACCATATGCTGCCCGGCGCGACAGGACCAGCGGATCGCGGGGTAGGACAACGGTAAGAAGGCCAGGTCTCTTTAAGATGAGGCCATCCAGCCCAGGGAAGCCGGTTCAATCAGAACCGTCCCTTTCTCTCGTCTTTAACGAACATCACATACCGGCAGACCGGCTCAAGTCGGCCTACACACAACTTAGGACCTCATCCAGAAAGGTTGCAAAACCGTCATGAAACACGACACGTCCAATCCACCCACAGCTCCTACTATGAAGGGCTTCTCACCCGGCTTTGCGGCCCTTGGCCTTGAAGCGGCGCTGTTGACCACGCTTGAGGCGTTAGGATATGAAGAGCCCACCCCTATCCAACGCGAAGCCATTCCACCGCTTTTGGCCGGAAAGGACCTCCTGGGACGTGCCGCAACCGGAACAGGAAAAACCGCTGCATTCACCCTTCCCCTCCTCCAGCGCCTGGCCCATTCGGCCAAGCAGCCGAACCCTTCCGCCCTTATTCTCGTGCCCACACGCGAATTGGCCATACAAGTCTGCGAGGCTGTTCAGCGTTACGGGAAACAACAGCACATTGCCATCCTCGCCGTCTATGGCGGACAGGCCATCCGCCCACAGCTTATCGCGTTGAAACGCGGGGTCGATATCGTCGTGGCCACTCCAGGACGGGCACTGGATCACATCCGACGCAAAACCCTTCAGCTCAAGGACCTTCAGATTGTGGTGCTGGATGAGGCCGATGAAATGCTCAATATGGGTTTCGCCGAAGATCTGGATGCCATTCTGAAGCAAACGCCACCAACCAGGCAGACGGCACTGTTTTCAGCGACCATGCCTCCACGGATTGCCTCCATCGCACGCCAGCATTTACGCAATCCCATCGAGATTCAGATCATTAAAGAACCGGTAAAGGCCGGGGTGGCCCCTCGGGTGCATCAGACCGCCTACCTCGTGGCTAGACCTCACAAAGTGGCTGCGCTGGCCAGAATCCTGGATATGTCCTGTCCAAAATCCGCACTGGTGTTTTGCCGAACACGCCTGGAGGTCGATGAGTTGACCTCTATGCTCAATGGCCGGGGGTATCGGGGAGAAGGCCTGCATGGCGGTATGAACCAGGCTCAACGCGATCGCGTGATGCAATCGTTCCGCGCCGGGAAAACGGAGTTGCTTGTCGCCACAGACGTGGCGGCCCGAGGGCTGGATATTCCTCACGTATCGCACGTGGTGAATTACGATGTTCCGTCCTCTCCGGAAGCCTACGTCCATCGTATCGGGCGAACCGGACGCGCAGGACGAGCCGGTGAAGCCATTACACTCGTGGAATCACGCGAACGGTGGCTGCTGCAAAACATTGAGCGGCTGACCAAATCAAAAGTCGAAATGGGAACACTCCCGACTGTGGCCGACCTTCAAACTAAGCGGCTGGAACAAATTGGCGTTTCCATTCAAGACATTCTCAAGGCCAACGACTTTGAACAATTCCGAGTCGTGGTCAACACCCTCACTGAAAAATTTGACCAGGCGGATGTCGCCGCGGCAGCGATTCAATTGGCCTACGGGTCAAAGACGGGCGATCGAATTGAAGAAGACATTCCTGCGATACGGGACAGGGCATCCGGCACAACCCAGATGTCCAGACGGCCAAGGCGAGGGGCATCCGATTACCCAGATGCTCCAAGAGTCCTCAGAGGCGGAGGTGGTGGTAGGCCGGTCGGCAGACGGGACCGTCACAGTCAATCCACAAGTATGGCGACCTTGCACGTAAACGCCGGTCGAATGGCAGGAGTGCGGACAGGAGATCTAGTCGGTGCCATTGCTAACGAGGCCGGGATCAGTTCGAATGTGATTGGCCCCATCAAAGTCTCTGATCAATTCTCTCTGGTTAAAGTGCCGGAAGAGCATGTCCATGGCATCATTAAGGCTCTGGGCCGGACTAGAATTAAAGGGCAAAAAGTCACCATTCGCCTCTATAAGGAATAAAGAGTAATCCTGGAAACGCCAGGGTGGGAATCTCCCCAACGGCGTACGTTTGACAAACACCATAACAATCATGAAGAAATAGACTCGAGAAACCAACACGGCCGTCGTCAATATCTCTCTGAATTTGAAACAATTTTATGTCTAATGGAATGACAATCCTTGATGTGCGTGACCGGATAGCCATGGCCCGATCGGTCACGGTTCTTACCGGTGCGGGAATTTCCGCAGATAGCGGCGTGCCAACGTTTCGGGGCCCCGAAGGCATGTGGAAAAATTTCCGCCCTGAAGAACTGGCTTCACCTGAGGCCTTTGCCCGGGACCCCAAACTTGTTTGGGAATGGTATAACTGGCGACGGGAATTGGTCGCAACCAAACACCCGAATGCGGCACATGAAACTCTCGTTGAACTTGAACGACGAATTGAACACTTCTGGCTCATTACCCAAAACGTCGATGGGCTTCATGCCCTGGCCGGCTCGCAACGGCTTTCGGAAATCCATGGCAATATCTGGAAAGTGCGTTGTACACAGTGCAACCGGATTTCGTCTAATCGCGATCTTCCTCTGGTCTATCCACCAAGTTGCACGGACTGTTCGGGGATATTACGCCCTCATATTGTGTGGTTTGGAGAGTCCTTGGATCAGGAAGATTTGAACCGCAGTTATCAGGCATTGCGAACCTGTGATATTCTTCTCATTATTGGGACCTCAGGCGTGGTCTATCCGGCAGCCTCGTTTGCTCCCATTGCCAAAGATGGTGGTGCCCTGGTGGTCGAATTGAATTTGGATCCGACGCCCAATTCCTCCATGGTGGACGTGTCCTTTCAGGGCCGTGCCAAAGAACTGGTGCCGCTCTTACGTCAAGACACCTAATCGCACCATTTCTTGACTCCCTTCGTAGGGGTTTGTTACGTTTTTTGTTTAGGGATTTTCAGTACTTACGTTTGGAGCACGGCATGCAATTGACGATCAATGGTAAACCCGAAACCCTGGAGGTTTCTACGGTGCTAGACGTCTTGAAAACCAAAGATATTGACCCACAACTCGTTGCGGTGGAACTGAATACGCAGATGGTTGATCAGGAACAACTGGGAACCACCTCACTTAAGGATGGCGATAAACTGGAATTTTTGTTTTTCATGGGTGGTGGCGCGTGAGTGCTGCATATCTTCGAAATATTACGGATGGCATTGGGCATACTCCCTTAGTGCGATTAAACCGGCTTTCCCCTGCAGGAGGATCCACAATTTATGGGAAGGCGGAATTTTACAACCCCGGCGGCAGCGTCAAAGACCGCATCTGCCTGAATATGATTGATGAGGCAGAGAATAAGGGACTGCTCAAGCCCGGTGGCACCATCGTGGAACCGACCAGCGGTAATACCGGCATCGGATTAGCCTTGGTGTCTGCCGTTCGGGGCTATAAATTAATTCTGGTTATGCCTGAGGGGATGAGCCTGGAACGGGCCAGCCTGCTCTCCTCCTATGGCGCGCAGTTGGTGTTGACTCCTGCTCGAGAAGGGATGCGAGGTTCGATTAAAGAAGCAGAAAGTATTTTGGAGCAAAATCCCGAATACTTCATGCCGAACCAGTTTTCTAACCCGGCCAATCCAGCCATTCATCGCAAGACAACGGCGTTGGAAATCTGGGAGGCCTTGGAGGGCAAGGTGGATGCATTCGTCGCTGCCGTGGGAACCGGCGGAACGATTACCGGATGCGGAGAACTGTTTAAAGAAAACAATCCTGCGGTCAAGGTGATTGCGGTAGAACCAACCGGCTCCCCCGTGTTATCGGGAGGAGAACCCGGGCCGCATAGGATTCAAGGGATCGGCGCGGGCTTCGTTCCTAAAGTTCTGAATCGGTCCCTCATCGATCAAATTATGACTGTGACAGATGAAGAGGCTTACCAAACCACAAAGCAACTTGCCAGGAAAGAAGGGCTCCTGGTGGGAATATCTGCAGGTGCCAATATGTTTGCCGCTCAAAAGGTCGCGGAAGCCTTAGGCCCGAATAAGAATGTGGTCACCATTCTCTGCGATACAGGCGAACGATATCTAAGCATTGAGAAATATTTTAATATTTAGTGCAATTCCACGGAGCCCCTTCCCTAAAGGAAGAATTTGGGGAGGACAACGTCCCTCCCTCAACAAGATAAGGATAACTGAGATGTGCTCTGCAAAGGGTTATTGGAGAATGATTCCCCTGGCCCAATAATTTTTTTGATCAAGCTCACCTCATTCTCCTCGGATTGCGAGGATGAACCAATATTAAGCACCTTAAAGGTCAGAGGTCATATGAGTTTCACAGAAGACCAAATTACTCGATATAGCCGCCACATATTACTGCCGGAAGTGGGCGGTAAAGGCCAGAAAAAACTGTCACAAGCGAAAGTCTTTATTGTCGGCGCGGGAGGCTTGGGCTCCCCGGTAGCCTATTACCTTGCGGCAGCCGGCATTGGCACCATTGGATTGATTGATAGTGATGTGGTTGATCTCTCCAACCTTCAACGACAAATCCTTCACCATACCCCTGATGTGGGACGGTCTAAGGTCGTTTCGGCTAAGGAAAAAATTCAGGCGATAAACCCTGATGTGCAGGTCAACATCCACGAAGAACGAATGACTTCTCGAAATGCTCAAGAATTACTTAGCCAATATGATGTGGTCATTGATGGGGTCGACAACTTTCCCGCAAAATTCTTGATTAATGATGCCTGTTTCCTGGAGAACAAGCCTCTAGTGCATGGAGGAATTCTCCGGTTTGAAGGACGTGTCTTCACCATTATTCCAAACCAGTCAGCCTGTTATCGTTGTGTCTTCAAAAATCCCCCGCCGGCCGGGGTGGTCCCTACATGTCAGGAAGCCGGGATCATCGGGGTAGTTGCGGGACTCATTGGAACGATTCAGGCCACAGAAGCCATTAAACTCATCCTCAACATTGGAACGCCATTGACGAACCGCATTCTGGATTTTGACGCACGCACCACTGCGTTTCGAGAAATTCGCGTCAAACGGAATCCCACATGTGCACTTTGCGGTCCAAATCCTTCGTTGACGGAACTCATCGACTATGAACAGGAAGCGTGCCAACTTCAACCATCGGCTACAACGCTAACCAACGGATAAACCCCGCCGTGTAAAAGGGGAGGATGATGCTATGAAAAAAATGCTAGCTCTAGTGTGTCGGGAGTGCGGGAAAGAATATCCTACGCAGGATATTCATGTATGCGAATTATGTTTTGGCCCACTGGAAGTCAAATACGATTATGCCGTCATCAAACAGGTCATGACGCGTGAAAAAATTTCATCCGGCCCTCGCAGCCTTTGGCGATATGTGGATCTGCTCCCCGTGGAAGGCGCCAATTTTATCGGTCTTCATGCCGGATTTACCCCGCTGGTTCATGCCAAAAATCTGGGGGCCTTCCTCGGACTGGACAACCTGTACATTAAAAATGATTGCGTCAATCATCCGACGTTGTCGTTTAAGGATCGCGTGGTGGCCATCGCCTTAACTCGGGCCAGGGAACTGGGATTTGAAACCGTTGCCTGTGCCTCAACCGGCAATCTGGCAAATTCGGTATCGGCCCATGCAGCTTCGGCAGGAATGAAATGCTATGTGTTCATTCCCGGAGACCTGGAAGCCGCGAAGGTGCTGGGCAATCTGATTTATCGTCCGAATGTCGTGGAAATTGAAGGAAATTATGATGATGTCAATCGACTCTGCAGTGAAATCGCGGGAGAACGTCACTGGGCATTCGTCAACATCAATATCCGCCCCTATTACGCTGAAGGCTCGAAAACTTTGGCCTTTGAAACTGCCGAGCAATTAGGGTGGCGGGCTCCTGATCAAGTCGTGGTGCCCATGGCATCTGGTTCATTGCTGACAAAAATTTGGAAAGGCCTCAAAGAATTTGAGAAGTTGGGCCTGGTCGATTCAGTGAACACCAAAGTGAACGGGGCGCAAGCAGAAGGCTGCTCTCCCATTGCCACGGCATTTCGAGAGGGCCGTGATTTCTTTAAACCGGTGAAACCACACACCATTGCCAAATCGCTGGCCATTGGCAATCCGGCGGATGGGTACTACGCATTAAAAACCGCTACGGAAAGCCAAGGGGCCATGGACGCCGTCACTGATGATGAAATAGTGGAAGGCATTAAGCTTCTGGCTCAAACGGAAGGGATTTTTGCTGAAACCGCCGGGGGGGTCACTATTGGTGTCCTTCGCAAATTAGTGAAACAAGGGCGCATTCAAAAAAATGATGTGACCGTGGCCTATATTACCGGGAACGGACTGAAAACTCAGGAAGCGGTCGTCGATTCCGTCGGACGTCCCTTCCGCATCCCACCCAGTCTCAGTCACTTTATTAAGACTTTTGCCATAGAGGAGTCAGCATGATTAAGGTCAGAATCCCCACTCCCTTGCGCCCCATGACCGG
This sequence comes from Nitrospirales bacterium, assembly GCA_021604365.1. Classification (GTDB taxonomy): domain Bacteria; phylum Nitrospirota; class Nitrospiria; order Nitrospirales; family UBA8639; genus Nitrospira_E. Next base: position 15,282 of record BQIZ01000039.1, on the reverse strand, counting down.
GGGAAAAAGTGAAGTGGAAATAGCGGGGAACACGGTGTCGGAAATAATTGACAACCTGAACTCTGCCCATCCCGGCATTAAGGAACGGGTCTACGATGAACAGGGAGAGGTTCGCCGATTCATCAATATCTATGTCAATGAGGAAGATATTCGGTTCTTAACCGGCAAAGACACCCCACTGAAAGACGGAGATGAAGTCTCCATCATTCCCGCAATCGCAGGAGGTGCATGATGGCCAAATTACGCTTTCACATTCGATATCCCGAAGATAAAATTCCTTCTCCCATTCTGTATGAAATCGGGAAGGAATATCAGGTCGTGCCCAGTATTCGACGGGCCGATGTCCGTGAAACCACCGGATGGATGGATGTGGAATTTTCTGGAGAAACAGATGAAATTGACCGGGCTATTCAGGGTCTTCGTCAAAAGGGCTGCATGGTTGATCCGATTGAACTGAACGTCGTTGAATAAGGATTTCCCTTCTCATGGAATTTACTGAATCTCAAATCCAGCGTTACAGCCGTCAAATTATTCTGTCGGAAGTGGGCGGTAAAGGACAGAAAAAATTGCAGGATGCCAAAATCCTGGTGATTGGGGCCGGAGGCCTTGGTTCTCCGGCAGCTTTGTATCTTGCTGCGGCCGGAATCGGAACCTTAGGTCTGACTGATGGCGATGTCGTGGACCTATCCAATCTGCAACGGCAAATTCTACATACAACCGACCGTATTGGTGTTCCAAAGGTTGAATCCGGCGGGACATTATTATCAGCCCTCAATCCTGAAAACACTCTCAATCTTTACCCTGAACATGTCAGTGTCACCAATATCCTTGCCTTAATTGAGGCCTACGACATCGTTCTAGACGGATCTGACAACTTTTCCACGCGGTTTCTCGTCAATGATGCCTGTTTTTTTGCAAAAAAAACACTCATTTCAGGGAGTATTTTTCGGTTTGAAGGGCAATTAGCCACGATTAAACCCCATGAAGGCTTTCCCTGTTATCGCTGTTTATACCCTGAGCCTCCACCAGCCGGCCTTGTGCCGAATTGTCAAGAAGCCGGGGTATTAGGCGCCTTAGCCGGGACCATTGGTGTCTTGCAAGCGAACGAGGCCATTAAGGAAGTCCTCGGACTTGGAGAAAGTTTGGCAAAACATCTTCTTCTTTACGATGCCCTTGATATGACATTCCGAAAGGTTGGTCGTCCAAAATCTCCAGACTGTCCTCTCTGTGGGCCCCATCCCACCATCACCAAACTTGTGGAACAAGAAGTTTCCTGTAGTATCTAGGTCTATGCTTGCCATTCCGTCCAGTATTATCAGAAACATGATTGCCCATGCGCGAGAATTAGCACCTCATGAATGTTGTGGCATTCTTTCAGGAACCGCAAGCGCAATCACCGGATACTATCGCATTACCAATATTCTGGCTGAGTTATCCGAACAAGAACTTTCACGCTTTGACGGAGCAAAATTGTCTGACCTTCATCGGTTATCGCCGGAGGAGCGAGCGGATATCGCCTTTCAGATGGATGCAAGAGAAATGGCCATGGCTCAGCGGGACATTCGTTCGAAAAGTCTCGACCTTTTAGGATTTTATCATTCTCACACATTTAGTCCGGCCAGGCCCTCTCAAACCGATATCACCATCGCCATGGAATTTGAAAGCTATCGGGCCAAACTAAATTTCCCGGAACCATTTCACCTGATAATTTCCTTAGAGCATATCGAGCAGCCGGTGGTTCGAGCCTACCGCATCCAAGAATCCAAGGCCACAGAAATTCCCATCCAAACCATGCCCTAGCTCAGGCCATCCAAAGCATGTCTGTAATTTTCTGGTGCAACCCCATAGACTTTCTCCTAAGAATATTGCGATAATGAGAAAGGCTTCTCAAAGTAACAACAGGAGAAAATTATGCCAAACCTCCATCACCTGATTGCTTTTCTGCTAGGGTTGATTGTTTTTTTTCAGCCTGGGTCACAGGTGTATGCCGAAGCTTCAACCTCACTCCAGAAGTTCAACAGTCCCATTATGAAAATTGAATCGGAAAAAGGCGTATTTTTAATTACGACTGATTCCGGTATTCAATGGGTTCAGGTTGAAGAAGAAGGAAAGATTCAACTGAAAACTTTGGATGTGGGAGATATCATTGACGTGATCGTCGAAATGCGACCAGACCCTACTCCACCATTGGTTAAATCCTGGAAACTAGCCAGAAGTGGTTCTTCCTGTAGAGTGTTCAATGGCAGGACCTGCAGTCCTTAATACTTTCTCAACGGTAAAATTCTAACCGCCACTTTTCTACGATGTCCTTTGAGTTCCGTTCCCTCAATGAGCCGTAGCACAATATTCCTATTCCTGACAGCTTTTCCGAATTAGAAAGTATTGCCATAACCCCTGACTCCCCCATTTTGGGAAATATGGTAAAAACTGGGGACGTGATGGTGGCAGTGCAACCAATACCTCAATTTCCATGAGAAAAGGGTGGTATGTTGCGATCGTGTCCCATCTCCTGACCTACCCGAGAGATGGGAGGAGGCACAAAGTTACCAATGAAGAATTTTTCCGATTTCGGTCACCGTGTATCCCCCAAGTGATTCGATTTCCCGCCTGAAGGGATGACTGACCATGGCATCTAGAAATTGAGACATCACGGGGTGGGATGTAAGAAATTCCCGACGCATAATCAAGTCATACTGTTCTTCTCGAAGCGGAATAAAATCAAGACCAAAATGACGCGCCGCGGCTTCCACTCCAATTCCCACGTCAGCCATGCCATCTCGAATCAGACGAGCCACTTCGAGATGAGACGGCACTTCATTGTCATACCCCAATAACATCTCTCCGGATAATCCTGATTTCTGAAGAAGGGTATCCAAAAGAAATCTGGCTCCGGCTCCTACTTCCCGATTGACGAGACGAAGCCCGGACTCGCCAAAATCTTCAACAGTACGAATGTGCTTAGGATTTCCCGGGTGAATTAACAGACCTTGAACCCAGGAAGCAAATCGCACTCCGACAAAATCCTGACCGGGGATATGCCGTTTCAGGTAAGGAACATTGCTTTGTCCGGATTTCACATCCACAAGATGCAAGCCCGCCATGTGGACTTCTTCCCGTTGAAGCGCACGGAGCGCATTTGCGCTTCCCATGGTCCAATTCGTGATTCCCGCCATGGCGTTTACCTTGCGGACATGCTCCCCGGCTAGAAATAACGCCGGGTCGCATCCGGCGATGAGAATGCCCTTTTTGATGACTTCCGGAGAATTCAGTAATTGAACGCGTACATATGGCCTTTTGGGGCCGGAAGATCTCTTCGTCTGCTCTACAACCACTCCATCTGCTGGCATCACAAAATTCAACACATCGCCCAGTTCAGCCATCGGCCTGGCCAGTATCCTTGATCCAACGTATGCCAGCTTGACCCTTGTCGGATGCCCCAACCTCGTTGGGCCACCAATGAACTCAGCTTCGACCATTTCTTCTTCATTTGAAAGGATAAAAATATCCTCAACCCGGCACTTCAACGTACGAGCGAACCGTAAAGCAACATTGGTGCTTGGCAAATATTGATTGGCTTCTATGGCATATACCGCTTGTCGTGTCAGGCCCACCATGGCCCCTAACTCCACCTGTGAAATTCCCTGTTTTTTTCGTATATCTCGCAAGCGATTACACACGGATTCTTGAGGCAAGACCTCCCCCCGGCCAGAAGGTTTCAGACTTTTAGGGACAATTTTTCTCATGATCGTATTGGACTAACGAAATACCTCCGGGATGACCAATGGTCTCCATAACCTACGAAAGACTCCTTCATCATCCTTGGTCTTCTCTATGGGCAACCTCATCAATGAAAGACTCATAGACGTCTCTCTGCCCCTTTACATCCCCTACATGTCCAACTCAGGATTAGACATTTACATTTTCATCATCGACAATCGGGAAAGATCGAGAACGATCTCGCCACTGTGCTCATCCCCCAAAACAGTTTCCCAAAAATTTTTCTCTTTTGGCATCACCGTCTCTTCTGCCTCATAGAGTAAATCCACATCAAGGGGAGCCAGAGAAAACAGCGGATACCGCCGATCATAGATCAGCCCTGCAGGGGGAATTTCATAAGTTGTTCGGTGATTACTGATGATGACGTGGAGATGCCCATCCTTGACAAACATCCCTCCGGAGGTCACTTCCCGTTTAGTGGCATTAACCGGGTGACTGATGTAAAAGGTGACCAGTTCCTGTGGCACAGCTAAACCTAGTCCCTCGAGTAAGCGTGGGGCTAATAATTCTATTTCCTCTTTCAAAAACGCCGGCTCAGGATCCGCAAGGCCACGAAACCATCGGATGGGGCCGGAACGATACTCACGCACACGCAATCCTCTCAGGGCCTCGATCATTTGATGTCGAGACATGGTGGCAGGATGCTCGTTCAATGTCTGAGGAACATCAGTGTCGACCCAAGGGGAAACCTCAAGTCGAACAAACGATGTGGGATTCTCGTAGACCAGGTAGGAATAAAACGGTGGAGCAACACAGCCCGCCAATAGCCATCCACCAAGGACGCACCTAGGCCAGACCCACCACCACTTCTTAGGCATTCGCTTCAGGGACACTCATGGTCATTTCAATTCGATCAGTAGGATTATCATTGGCATCCCGCTTCGCATTGACGATTCGATCAACTGTCTCCATCCCACTCACCACCTCACCAAACACCGTATATTGACCATCTAAAAAACTCGAATCCGCTACACAAATAAAAAATTGGGAACCCGCGCTATTAGGATCTTGCGATCTCGCCATCGATAGCGTCCCTCGCTTATGAGGCTTGGAGCTAAATTCCGCATTGACCCGATAGCCCGGCCCACCCATTCCATGGCGTGAACGATCCTGCTCCTGACTATTGGGGTCTCCCCCTTGAATCATAAAGTTGGGAATCACCCGATGAAACGTCGTGCCGTCATAAAACTTTTCTTTGGCTAATTTCAGAATATTCTGAACATGATTGGGCGCGACATCCGAAAAAAGCCTTAAGTGGATATCACCCCAGGAATCGCCATTCACCTGAATATGGATAATGATTGTCTGATCTTTCTGAGTTGCGTCGCTCATCTTCCGTCCTTTCCGTTACCTGGATTTATTCATAAGGGCCTTTGGGAACCAGCTGGACACCCAACCCTTGGCTAATATTCGTCCAATGCGCACCCCCGTCTTGGCTTCGAAATGCTCCACTACTGGTTCCAGCATACAACTCGCCGGCATCCGATAGCGTGAGACTTTGAATAGCCAGGTTAGTCAACCCGGCGTTCATGCCCATCCACAGTTGCTGATCAGTCTTCCACCGGAAAATTCCATTTCCAGTCGCCACAATAATATCTTCATGATCGGGGACAATGCTTCTAATTGAATCATTGGGGAGATTCCGGCTGAGTGACGACCAGGATTGGCCACGATCCGTACTCCGGAAAATCCCCCCATCCTGTGTTCCTAAAAACATGTGTTGCGCCTCATTGACGGCAATGACTCGAAGATAGCGATGTGGCAACCGTTCCCGTGGATCGACAAATATGGATTGGGAGTCCACCCATTTAGAGGGAGAAGCGTGTTGAGTCTCCAGATAAAAGAGTCCTTTGCCAGAAGTCGCGGCCAAAAGTTTCCCATCATCCATGATGGCCAGACCAGGAACCAGAATTCGATCCAATCCGACTCCGACGATGACCCACTGTTTTTCGGCTTCTACCCACCGGTACACCCCGTTTCCTGTTCCCGCATATAAGGCATCCCCGTGAACCAAGAATGATTTGACTTCCGCCTCATGTAAGCCTGTTCCAATGGACTCCCACGTCGTACCCTTGAGCCCAAGACGATAGACCCCACCACGCATCGTCCCGGCATAGATGTGCTTCCCTGGAATCACGGTAAGACACAGTAAAAATGGGTCCGTTAAACCTCGATTCAACGCATCCCAGGATTTCCCCTTATCCTGGCTCCGGAACAGCCCCATTCCAAATGACCCCGCATAGACCACTCCATCTGGAGTCACCACAAGGGTTTGAATACTCGGGGCAAACCCTTGGTGGGTATTTTTAGAGTCATTAGGATGAAGAGAGGGAATATTCGAAACCGGATATACCGACGATAACAGAGGACGACTGTCTCCAAGTCCAGAAAACCCGATAAGGCAGAGCGAAGCAACTGTGCCCACAAGGCAATTCCATAGTGGTCTTGGCATTCGTGTTAATCGGATACCTGATCCCATCCGTTTAGTCTTTTTCTTCATCGCCCACGCCATTTCCCTCTTCAGTCGCGTCACTCTTTTCCCCTGCCGGCTGAGGAACACGCCCAAAGACCTTTGCACCCCAAATGCCTATTTCATACAGGATGATCAACGGGACAGCCATTAATAACATGGTGAACATTGTCGCATCCGGGGTGATCACGGCAGAAAGAATCAAGGCTACCAGGGCGGCATGCTTGCGGAACCGAATGAGGACAGACGCCTGAATGACCCCCGCACGAGACAGAAGAGAAACTACCAGTGGAATTTCAAACGCAAAGCCAAATGCCAGGAGAAACTTGACGTTAAAGTCGACATAAGTTCCGACGGCTAATTCCGGCGTAATGGCTCGATCCATGCCAAACGTCACAAAAAAGTCGATGACCAGCGGCAGAATCACCATATTGCAAAAAGCCAACCCCAAGAGAAAAAACCCCAACCCGAGGAAGAAGAGCGGCACCGCCCATCGTTGCTCTTTCTGAAGCAACGCCGGCTCAATAAATTTCCAAAATTGGTACAGAATGATTGGGACACTCGCAATCACCGCCGCCATAAAAGAAATTTTAATGGAGGCAAATAATGCCTCGGCCGGGGCATAAAAAATCAGATCATCCTCAAAGGGCCGCTTGAACCAATCGATCAGAATGGAAGAGTATGAAAACGCTATAACAAAAAACACCATGATCGTGGCTCCCACGATCAATAATCGGCGTTTAATATCACGAATGTGGCGCTGAAGGGGATGCACCACCGCATTCATGGCCATGGTAGGGGAAAAGGCAGCCATTAGAAAGGGGGGCTTAGCGTGCGAAGCAGCCGTTCGGATTATCCAGGTGTGTTGGCATTATCACATGAGGCACGATGTTCACGAATCAGGGCAGCCATTCGATCTTTCTTGCCAAGTTTTTCTTTCTGTAAATGTTTTTTAAGAATTTCTTCCTGAGGAGTCAACACATGATGTTTCAATAACTGCTGGAGTTCTAGATCTAACCGGTGATGGGATTCCTCCAACTCCTGATACTCCACATTGGATGACCGCAAATTTTCGGCGATTTGTTCGTCCGTCACTTTCGGTGTCCTCCCGTGTTAGTAGTGATTGAACCAGTAGGCGTCTCCTATTTGCATTCGACCTGGATTTTCCCTAAATCATTTTTATCGGATATTTCCCTTGAAATCGGTTCCAGAATCATAAGGATAGCATCCTCGCTAGGATTCGTATAGTAGGAACTCCTTCTGCCATATTCCTTAAATTTAAAGAACTCATAGAGCTTTTTTGCCGTCTGATTGGAGTCCCGAACCTCCAACATGCCCCGACAACATCCCTGAGCACTCCCGATGCATAATGCTTGTAGAATTAACTGCTTAGCCAATCCATTTCCACGGAAATGAGGGTGAACCGCCAGATTTAAAAAGCGGATTTCTTCAAATATCACCCATACGCAGATATAGGCCAGCAACGGAATTTCCGGCTGTTCCTTTGGCCCTGGAATGACAAGCATTTGGCTGAAAGAATTCCCGTACAATTCGACTTCAAAGCTTTTTCTCGACCAGGGAACAGCAAAGCAGGACTCTTCCAGACTCACCAATTCATCCAAATCAGCCAATGTGGCTAATCGAATGGCCTCATTGTGAAATGGATCAGTATCCACAACCCGGTCCTTTGTAAACATCCTTCACTCCTCTATGTCGCACGAACAGATACCCAAGAAGTCTCACCTGATGGGAATCACGCTTTTTGTTTTTGATATTTCTGCATACGATGGCTGAATATACTTTGGGGTGCAGCCTTGAGGAAGAAGCACCCCTCGTTCCAGAAGTACCCGTCCTGCCATTCCGGTCCCTTTGGCCGATGGCCATTGTACCTCGGAAGGAGCTTCGACAAGAGAGAACCCTTTTAAAAGGAGAGTCTCCCGGTTCTGTATCCACCCATCTCCGAGTACAATGGTGGGTTCCGACAGGGCACCGCAGACGTCAATGAGGTCCCCGATTTGAGACTCTTCCATGCACACCATCTGGTGATTCTCCCAACGGAACAGTGCCCAATACACGACTCCCTGGCGAATACCGATAGTGCTGAGCAGAGGGAGATCGGTAACAGGATGACTCCAGGCAAGCCCTTCAAGTGTGGAAACCCCAACCAAAGGAATCTGTAAAGCCAGCCGAAAGGCCGTCATGGTCGCCAATCCCACTCGTAATCCGGTGAACGTCCCCGGACCTATGGACACGACCAAACCTTCAAGATTTGATAAATGCAAAGAGACCGAGGATAATAGCCGATCGATTGTGGGGATGAGTTGCGGGGTCAGAGGTTGGCCTGACTCACAATCCAGACTGCCTAACAGCTGTTCGTCGCGAAAGACGGCCACACTCTGATGAGAGGTGGCGGACTCTAGAGCTAAAAACAGCATAGAGCTTATTGACTCCCGACTTACTGATTAGTGGTAGCTTGACGCATCAGGACGCCTACGAGGCCGCATTGACGATAAATTCCTTGAAGTACAGGGTAATGGATCCTCCGCTGGGTCGATAATCTGTCGCCCGCACTAGAAAAGGCAATCGAACAGGCAAGCTCTCTTCGATAGTGGTCACTTGCACCTCTCGATAATCTTCACATTCCACTGATACGACGATACCATCAAACGAGCGTCGATATTCAATAGATATCAGGTCCATAGTCTGGACATCCACCCAGGTCCTGACGGTGAAACCGTCTTGAGATGCCGTGGCTGAGGATTGGTTTTCAGGAAGATCAATGCGATAACGTTCGTTACTTTTCCACACACGGGCCTCTTTACTCGATCCCCCGGAAATCTTTCCCAACACGGCATCCAGGGCACGAATACTCAGCAGCACAGTGTGATCCCATGCTGTGCGCTCCTGGGTTTCATCAATTTTTCCGGTGACCACTTTACCTTCAGCGGGAAAATACAGTTCATACTCGTTCCCCTTGCGATGAAAATCCATCACGGGAACACCCATTCGAATAAACCCTTTCAGATCCAGGACATCGGGACGCACGTACGAAACTGTTCCAAGAATATTTTGGGAAAGAGGAACGCCGGAACCGGAAATTGACCCGTGAAACAATCCACGTAGGGTGAGAATAGTCAACTCCTTTTGACGCAAGGCTTGAAGTACCTGTTGCTCCTGCCCGTCCTCGAGCAGTTGTAACGATTCTGGTATCATTCCGGCGCATCCGACGAGCAATACCATCGGCAACAGAGCCCATCGACTTGTAGCCTTCATCGTAAACAGTCCGCCTGCACGTGCCATTTATGAGGCCTGATTGACAACCGTATCCCAAATATCGCCAATGTCACGAATCCCTACGACTTCCATGCCCGCCACAGGTTTCCAATGGTTCAGATTCGGTTCAGGCACCACACAACGTTGAAACCCCAATTTCATCGCCTCACGGATGCGCAGGTCCGCATGCTGTACCGGCCGAACTTCTCCGCCTAACCCGACTTCTCCCATCACAACCAATCGTGGGTCCAGTGCCAGTTCTCGAAAGCTCGAAAGCACAGCACATACGATGCCCACGTCAACCGTTGGCTCATCGATCCGAAGCCCCCCCACCACATTTACGTACACATCGTACCCGGCAAAGTGCAACCCGAGTCGCTTTTCCAGAACGGCCAACAGCAACGACACTCGATTCACTTCTACACCTTTGGCCATACGTTTCGGCATAGGGTAGGTCGTCTCCGCTACCAGAGCCTGCAATTCCACTAATAAAGGCCGAGAGCCTTCCACGCTCGACACGACCACAGACCCGGCGCCATGTCCGATTCGCCCCGTCAAAAATAGTTCTGAGGGATTCCCAACCTCGGTCAGTCCCTCATCCTTCATTTCAAAGACCCCGATTTCATTGGTCGGCCCGAACCGGTTTTTCACCGCCCGAAGAATTCGATAGCTCTGTCCTTTATCTCCTTCGAAATACAACACTGTATCAACAATATGCTCAAGAAGCCTTGGCCCGGCAATCACCCCTTCCTTCGTCACATGCCCGATAATAAAAATAGGGACATGCGTCCGCTTGGCAAACCACATCAGACGACAGCCCACCTCCTGAACCTGGCTGACACTACCCGGCGCTGATGTGAGCTCCTGGGTAAAGACTGTTTGAATTGAATCCACGACGATGACACCGGGATTCATCTGCTCAGCCACTTTGAAAATTTCTTCCAGGGATGTCGCGGCAGCCACATACAGGTTGGGCGATTGAATACCTATGCGATCCGCCCGCATTTTAATTTGCTGAGGGGATTCTTCTCCCGATACATACAACCCGACCTGTCTGGCCGTTCCCAAGGAGGCTAGGGTTTGGAGCAGGAGTGTCGTTTTACCAATTCCAGGATCACCTCCAATCAAGATAACCGATCCTGGAACCACTCCTCCACCAAGCACTCGATTCAATTCTTCAATGCCAGCCTGAAGACGAAACTCCTGAGTCTGCACGATGGAGCTGATAGGAACAGCCTCTGGCGTTCCCCCGGCGACACTGCGCTGTTGAAGAGTTGAAAGATCTCGATCAACCTCCTCCCGTAAGGAATTCCATTGCGCACATTCCGGACACCGCCCGCTCCAGCGGACGCCTTGATGTCCACATTCCTGACACACAAAACGGGTTTTAGGTCGTGCGGCCTTCAACGGAACATCTCCCCTACCATCTATCACATGAGCAGAAAGTTATTTGCATGGGGAAATATAAACCTTCATCGCCGGATCATTCATCGACCGGCTATTTGCTTATTGTTGTCATCAAAGATGCCGTCGGACACGTGACCAATCTTTGAGGACAATGGCCCTGCGTGGAAACCGGTCCTCTGTCTGTGGCCACGGTAAAATCACGGTTTGCAACCTATTTTGAACGAGAACTTCCGCAAAATCTGCCGTGCGCCCAATCCCACCACTCACTTTTTCCCAACCCTCTTTTTTTAGATCGTGTATAAGTTCGGTCAATGCCGTGGGCGTCTTCGAAAGGATTCGAATCATTCCTGGAGGGAATTGATGCTCCCGCACCCAATCCTGAATATCTTCAAGATGCCCTCGCCCGGTCAAGTCCAGATACACAAGGTTGTAATAGAATTCAGCTAGCTTGCCTAATTCCGACGCTGCTGCAGGATGGGCATCTCCTAATATAAGGCCGGGATCTTTATAGAGTTCAGGCGGAGGCGGTTCCGTGACCAACTCTCCTTCCACTAACACCGCCAGGTCAATCAGCAATATGGGGCGGCGGCGTTCCCAGGATAAGAGGACCCCTTTCCCTTGAATGGCATCCACCTTCGATGACGTCACCACCTTCACAATGATTGGTAAATTCCCCCGCATACTCGGAGCAAAGTCAAGCCGAGCCCACCCTTTCGCGTCCGTATTCGCCTGCCCCACTCTCCGGCCATGAACAATAAATTCCAAAGGCTGATCCGGCAAACCAATTTCCCCTTCTGCCTCAGGATTGGTTAAGCGCGCCTGTAATTGAATAGGCTTTCCTGGAGATGTGAGTAAATCAGTCACCGACACATTTGCCGCCTGAGCCAGCGAGGCCGTCAATCCTGTCACGGTCACAAAAAGACACATAGCCAAATTTAATAGGACAAAGAAAACCACGTGACGATCGCCTTGCTTCATTCTACGATCTCCATATACCTGGCAGATATTAAAACAATCCTCTCCCGCGCTTACCAAATGCAAAAGCATCGAAGCCTGCCAGAATGGCAAATTGCATGTAAATTAACCACCCTGTCGGCCAGAAAAACTTGGAAATAATCATTAAAAGAATCCCACAGACCAAGAATATATTCCCGCGTTTGACACCTAAGTATAGATGGCCGATTCCCGGTAAAATTGAGAGAGTGGCGGCTCCAAGAGCATGCATGGTCTTTTCACGATCATTCATCAGGGTGGCTCTACCAAACCATACCATTGGCCCTCTTGAGAGTTCCAGGGATAGGAATCAGCGCTAAAAAAGGATTGGGGCACACTCACAGGAAATTTAAAATCTGGAGGGAGGAGAAAAGAACAATTTTTCAGCTTAGGTTCCGCTTACGTAATTCTTCCTGGTAGGTTTTTTGATATAAGACATCCCACTCTTGGGAACCTTCTGGAATCGGCCGGGTATACGATTGCAATCGACTTCGAACCTTTTGAACCAGTTCCTCTTCAGCTTTCATGTGATCGGCCAACACGCGCTTCACTTCACGAAGGGCGTGAGCAGAATCGCCGATCATCTTCACCTCGGGCATTTCTGTGACATTGGTCAGAATCACATGTGCAAGATGTGTCTGTTTTTCGTCGCTGAGGATGGGAGTATTCATCATCAATCCAATCGTTCAGGCATTAATCACATTCTTCCGTCTGCCCTATAAAATGACCCCGCGGTCTTTGATGAGCTTTTGTTTCACCATCGTAAACATTTTCTGATAATCCGCTCGACCTTCTGCAAACTCCCGTTCAAATTTTTTCAACATTTCCCGGACATCCGCATTCAACCGATCTTCCACCTGCAACTCGGATACAATGGCTGATTCCAATTTCTGAATGACCACTTCAGATTTTCCGTGAATTTCCAATAATCCACTCGACTGTAATCGTTCAATGACTGAGACGGCCATCTGATGCACGCGAACTTTATTGAGACGCATCAGGTTCCTTCAGGAAGCCGTTCCACTTTCATGAGGGACGCCCCTGTGGCCTCCATCAACACTCTCGGATCACCTATCACTTTCCCAATGACATTCACCCGATCAGCAGGAACCGGATCATCGCCGAGACTCATGGGAGTGCGCCCAAAAAAGACGGCCAACATTCCCCCCATGCCCCAAAAAGCCACATCTCCAACTTTTACCTGAGTAGTGGCAACCTCTCGAAAGTCTTTGACCCCCGGCATGTTGCAATAAAACTCTTCTCCCCATTGATTCACTGGCACCTCAACAGGAAGAGCGTCGACCACAGCCTGTGCGGTTCGATTCGGCTTCAGTTGTGCAATGACCTGTATCCCACCAATGGTCATTTTGATTTTCTGTGGACTGAATTCCATATATTCTCTCTTAGGTTTCGAATGAAATACGATCTGAAGATTGCTTCGAATGTAGCTTGTCCTCCTGGTGAAATCAAGGTTAGAATTAAGCCCATTTCCTGTTTAGACACATGTTACAATCCACATTTCTTTTTTTACCTGGTATTGGAGAATCTACCGAACGCCTCTGGTGGGGGGATGGTATTGGCACATGGGAAGCTTTTCTCGAGAAAACTATCGCCCCTCGCATTTCTTCGTTTCGGAAAGCGCAATACGATGAGGCCATTCTGGAAGCGCAAAAACAGTGGAAAGCGCAAAATTCCCGCTTCTTTACACACATATTGAAAGCGCGCGACCACTGGCGTCTTTATCCCAACTTTCGATCTCAGGCTGCGTTTCTTGATATTGAGACAAATGGAATCCCGTTGCCCGATGGCGAGATTACGGTGGTGGGTATTTACGGAAAAGGTCGCATGACAACCTTCATTCAGGGAGAAAACTTATCCGGGGAGCAGTTGCAAGCCGAATTTGCCTCCTACGATGTTCTCGTAACCTTCTTTGGCTCAGGCTTTGACCTACCATTTTTGAAGGCCAAATATCCAGACTTGGTGCTTGACCATCCCCATATCGACTTGTGCTTTTCGGCCAGACGCCTTGGATTAAAAGGTGGATTGAAGGCGATTGAGTCGGAAATAGGCTGCTACCGCCCGGCTTCGCTGGAAGGACTCACGGGGTGGGATGCCGTCCGTCTGTGGGAAGAATGGCAACTCGGACAAGCGGCCTCTAGAGAGACACTCATCCAATACAATGAAGCAGATTGCAAAAACCTTGAGCCTTTGGCCGACCTTATTTACAATCGTCTGGCTCAACGTCATGGAATCCCGGAATTCATTGCTTCCCTATGACATCACCGCAACCATCTGGCAAGTGGACTGGCATAGGACTGACGGATATTGGTCTGGTTAGAAAACTAAACCAGGATGCTTTTTCGATCGACAACACCTTACAACTATGGGTATTGGCAGATGGAATGGGCGGACATGCTGGGGGAGAGTTGGCCAGCCAAATTGCGGTTAAAACCATTCCCGATGTCATTCGAACCCAACTCGCGACTGAAACCTCTGTATACGTTCAACCTGAGAAAATAAAATCGCTGCTGAATCAAGGCCTTGAGTCTGCGAATAAAAGCATTCGACATGAAGCCGCGGAACATGAACGACTGAAAGGAATGGGGACAACCATTGTCGTGGTCGCCATTAGTCGTTCCCCGACGGGATTTCAGGCCAGTGTAGCTCATGCTGGCGACAGCCGGGCATATCTCTTCAGACAGGGTTCGCTCTCGCTCTGGACAAAAGATCATACCCTCATGGAGGAGCGGTTGGCCCTCAATCTCATTACCCCTGAACAGGTTCGCACACACCCTCTTCGTCATGTGTTGACCAAAGCCCTGGGAATCAATCCTGAGGCACAACCCATTATTCAAACCTATCCGCTTGAACCCTCAGATCTCATTCTGCTTTGTTCAGACGGGCTCACCAAAATGCTGACTGATCAGGAGATTCAAACTATTGTCGGCCAGGAAGCTCCGCACGCTGAAGCCATATGTCGTACACTTGTGGGTACGGCCAACCAATTAGGTGGAGAAGATAATACAACAGTGGTGTTGATTGGGTTGCACTGAGGAAGAATATGGAACCAGCCATTAACGGTGAGGTTTTCGAAAGATGGCCGACCATCCAAAATATCCCACAGCATCTTTCATATTCGAGAACCACCGTTGAGCCAGTCCCATTGACGGATTAGTGACGTATTGAAGCGTCAGCACAATCCGCTCTTCCCCAACCCCAAGCGGCGTCACGGCATGATGCAATTTATCGCCATTAAAGAAAATATATGTGCCGGGGTCAGTCCTGAGGGATAGTTCTTTAACCTCTCGACCCTGTTCCTTGGTATGGAGACGGCAGACCAGTCGACTGCTCGATTGATCCTG
>BQIZ01000038.1 GCA_021604365.1 Nitrospirales bacterium | reverse complement strand
CCCCGGGATCGCAATGACCTCCGGCGGACGGATGAAACCATTCGCCGAAATATTATCGCTGAACTTGGAGAAGGTACGGAAAGAGTTCGAGTCAGGGTGGAACATGGCGTTGTGACGCTCACGGGCATGGTGTTAAATCGGGAAGCCATGGTGGAAGCCGTTGATGATGCCTATGAGGGGGGCGCTCGAAAAGTGCGAAACCAATTGCAAATATTTCGATACGATGAGCGACCTTGGGGAGAGATGAGTGATAGGAGTTTGGCAAAGGCTGTGCGGGAAGAATTAGCATGGAGTCCCTTCGTTGATACTGATCCTATACGGGTGGATGTCAGGAGAGGAGTGGTGACGCTTCAGGGAACCGTTGAAGATAAGAACGAAATGGCCGCTGCGGTCGAGAATGCCTATGAGGCCGGAGCCCGACGTGTCAATAATCAATTAAGGTTTGCAAATTAACTCAGAAGCCCGGACGGAAATACTGCGTGGGGATGGATACATTGCCATGCTCCCATTCCCGGCATTTATAAAGGTTGGAACAAGGGGACGAACACAATTGGGAAAACATTAGTAATGCGGAAAAAGATACTGTATATGCTTTTCCGTGTGATACTTGAAGGATTCTCGTGAAAATGTGGTGAAGTTCCTGATCGATAGCCGGGCCGGGGTTTCCGTCTCGTTTGCGGGAAGAAATTTTCTCTTATGACTGTGAGGGAAGTAAGAAATGAAGGCTATACATCACGCTATCGTCCAATAGGAAGGGGGAAATTATGCCAATTTTATTGTGGATTTTAGGGGTTCCTTTTAGTCTGGTGCTGATATTATGGTTGTTCGGAGTAATCGCTTTTTAATCAGCCGTTTCCCGGATACAACGTTGGGATAAATGAATTTGAACAACCAAATGTCTTGAGTACGCCGAATTCATATAATGGGTGTGCTAAACGACGGGCCCGGATATTTCACTTTAAGGAATGTCCGGGCCCGTTTCCATTATGCAGCAACCCCGGCTACGATTTTCTTCCCATTCACCCTGAGTCGCGGGTCACCTCAGGTATCCTGGCGGATTTTTGCGCGACAAGCTTTACGAAAAACTGAAGCCAAATGTCCATTTGTTCACTTGTCGTTATATGGTAAAGCTGAATCCGATCAGGAAGATTTCGGATTCTTACAAATAACGGAAAAATATGGGGACGCCGCCGATGTCAGGAACAATACAACAGGCTGAATATGGAGAAAAACGTGGAATACTGGTTTTTTTTAATGTGGTAGCGGGAGTAATGGTTACAGGTCTTCTGTGGGCTTCTCATATAACCCCCTTTGTTGCCGTAGGCTTGCCCACACATTCCACTCAAAGTCATAGACTTCAGAAGGACCGTCATGAAAATTCTATTTTTAGGGGAGGGGCAGGGAGGACCTTTATCTATTCATTGCAACCCTGGGGTGGGGTTCAAGTTGACGACACCGAAAGACCTTTTTTCGCAATGTGGGATGTCTCTATCCTGCCTTCGAGATCGGGAGGCAATCTCCTGTCGACAACCGCACAGATGAGCATGGATGCTGAATCAGCAACGGGCATGAAGCGAGGCGAGATTCGTCCGCCCATTCAATTTCTCCGAGTACGAAATCCGAATTGGGTCACGACTTTATGATGAATGGCCTAGCGTTCGTTTTTGCCGCATAAGGTTTAACGTTGACCGAAGGGAAGACAGAAGAGGGGAACGGGTTCTAGGGATGCGGGTTTCTTATCTGGATAATTCGAAGGTCAGGGGTACTTGGCTCAACAGACTATGATGAGTATTCTTCTTGTTATTGACTCCGATCCTGATTCCCACGAGTCCTGGGTGCGTCTCGGTGATTCGTGCGGAGTCGAGATACTTGTTGCAGGAAATCTTTCTGATGGAATCAGTCTCTCGACACAACAATCCGTCGACCTCATTGTTGTAGACTTGTTTCCGTCTCAAAAAAGCGGGTTTTCGTTAATTGCGGAAATTACCTCCAAAGAAAACCATCCTCCAATTATTGCAACCTTCTCAGCCGATCAAGCGCCAAAGTTTAATATTAAAAGGTTTGCTCATTTGCTGGGAGCATCCTATACCTTCGAAAAACCTCTTAACCCCAGGTTATTTCTTCAAGCCTGTAGGGAATTGGTGAGGCATTTTCCCAACTAACCCCCCGGGTAGAGAGGAGATATTTGAGTAGCAGTGTCCAGATGAACATTCGATACTGCGGTTTTTAGCCAAATCTTTGTGGAATCTTGAGGGGGCCAAGTTAGGCCATCTGAAGGTTCCGATTGAAATTGCGGCGTTTTTTATCCGCAGAGAAATTTTTTAGGGCCGGCCAAAACACCTCTTCCTCCCTCAACGAATGAGGAGAGACATGAAAATTCAGCCTCACCTCGGGGTTGAGGAGAAAAGAGTCGCCGACTTCCGTAATGACCTTCATGCAGGACAGGCAGAGAGGTAAATGCCACATCCGGTAATCAAATCCATACCCCTCCCTGAACATCTCCTGCCATTTCGCATCCTCAAGGCATGGGTAGTAGGGTGGATCGCTTTTTCGATAAAATGGCAATAAAGTTTCCAGATTGTCCCTCAACTGAAGATGAAAAGATTCTGGGTTAGAAGCTTGATCTTCAACCAAAGATTGTACATCTTGGGCGGTTAATCCGACTTCTTCTGCCGCTTGGAACCATCCCTTTTGCCGCCATCGTGCAAAATTTTTATAGATGCGCTGGGTCTGCCCTTCTTCCAAACCAAGAAGGAATCCGACTTCGACCGGCTTCATGCCGTAAAAGTGGTAGAACAAACAAATTAAGGCATCTCGGCTGAGAACGGCACGGTTGAGCAGGCCATCCAGATACCGGTACAAAACGGGATTGGAGGTTGATGCTGCTTTAGATTCCTGGGGTCTCCCAAAAAAATCAGATATGAACCCATCCAACAACAGGGAAGGCCGACAGGGGAGTTGCGAGGGACAGTATTCGATAAACCGTTCAACCAGATCAAACGAAAGACGCAACAAGAGTTTTTCATGTGCCGAATTGTCGGCCCATTGCCCCATGTCTTGCAAAATACGCCGAATCAGGCCCGAAGAACGTTCTAAAAAATAGGAAAAATTTGCCGGAATGAACTGTTTGAATTCTTCAGGATTATTAATCACAGCGTTGGTTGATGGGGATAACGTCTTCAAGGTTGTCCTCCTTAGCTTGGGGGAATGAAAGAGAATGAAAAAAATGGAAAATCTCCTTAAGGTCATCAAGTTGTCTTGTTGTACAAATCTATCGAGATGCCCCCCGTTTCTGTACTGTTAAAATCCCTTGATTCTCATGATACCGACCCTAGGGATGTCATGGCTGGACTTGGAAGTTCCAAAGGAAGAAACGTAGGTATCAGAGGACTGTTTCCTAACAGAGGACGCAAACCCCTGATTTGTCAACTGAAAGGGTGGGGGAGGTGTGATAGGCTTGAGACTGCCACATCCAGCGAATTCCATAAGATTCCGGCTTTCTTCATTGTTAGCCTAGCAGGCTCATAGAGGCGAAAGGGCATAGTGCATGTTGTCTTCACATCAGATGGCAGAAAAAATTCGGAATAAAAATTGGCTGGAATCCCCACTAGGAGACATGGCCGGATGGCCCGCTCAGCTCAAAACCTCCGTCCAAATCATCCTGGATTCGAGATATCCCATGTTCGTCTGGTGGGGGAAACATTTAATCAATATCTATAACGATGCCTATATCCCGATGCTGGGAAACCGACATCCGAACGCTTTGGGTGCCTGTGCATCGGATATTTGGTCTGATATCTGGGATGTGATTGGGCCCCAGGCCGACATTGTTTTTCAAGAAGGTCGATCCACATGGAATGAGGATCTTCCTTTATTTATGCGTAGACATGGATACTTAGAGGAAACATTTTTTACATTTTCCTACAGCCCGATTAAGAATGAACACGGAGATATTCTAGGACTCTTTTGTGCCTGTACTGAAGAAACAAGCCAGGTATTAAAAGGGCGAAGGCTTCATACTCTCAGACGAATTTCCGCAGTGACGGAAGAAGCTGATTCTGTGGGAGAGGTTTGCCGTCTCTCGGCTGAAATTCTCACAGACAATTTCTTTGATATCCCGTTCAGTCTCATGTATTTGTGGGATAGGGACGAACGCTCTCTGTGTCTGGCAGCACAATCAGGTTTTCGGCCAGATTCACCCCTGGCTCCACTTCGACTCGCGATAGATGGAGACACGTTCCATCCTCAGCCATGGTGGCCGCTGTCACGTTCCCCCAAGCGGGATGAGACCGTATTCACTATTGACCGGCAGCTGAATCGACCGGGAGGGCCGTGGCCTGAGCCACCCGATCAGGGGATGGTGCTGCCTGTGGAGTCGTGGGAGACACAAAAACAATCCGGCTATCTGATTGTGGGGATCAGTTCGAGGCTGGCCCTTGATGACCGGTACCGTGAGTTTCTGAATCTGCTCGCGAAGGGGATTACGGGAGCCATCAATCGTGCGCAGGTCCGGACCGAAGAGCGTAAACGGATTGAGGCGTTAGCCGAACTGAACCGGGCAAAAACCGAATTTTTCAGTAATGTGAGCCACGAGTTCCGAACACCTCTCACACTGATTCTCGGTTCTCTGGAAGAAGCGATGCAGACCACCACTTTTGCCATGGCTCCAGGTGTGGAGGTGGCCCACCGAAATGCCGTGCGGATGCTGAAGCTGGTGAACACGCTATTGGACTTTTCCAGCCTGGAAGCAGGCCGCATGCAGGCCGTGTTTGAACCGGTGGATCTCTGTGAGTTGACCATTGACCTGGCATCGTCGTTTGAATCCGCTATGAAAAATGCCGGTCTGGAATTGTTCGTGTCCTGTCCCACGCTGTCTCAACCTGTCTACGTGGATCGTACCTCCTGGGAAAAGATCATACTGAATCTGCTTTCAAATGCCTTGAAATTTACGTTGCAAGGACGGGTGTCCGTGGAAGTATGTCCTCATGCGGAGAACGTGGATGTCCGGATTGAGGATTCCGGAGTCGGGATGAGCCGGGAGACGCTTGATCATGTGTTTGACCGATTCTTTAGGGCCAGGGAAGCGCTGGGACGAACATTTGAAGGGTCCGGAATCGGTCTGGCCTTGGTGAAAGAGCTGGTGGAAATGCATGGCGGAAAGATTCATGTGGAGAGTGAACCCGGAAGAGGAAGTGTGTTTACCGTGACGGTGCCGTTCGGGTTTCATCACCTCCCGCCGGAGCAGGTCTACCACACGGCGACGCAACCAAAAGACGAACGTTTGGCGAAGTCGTTCATTTTGGAATCCGAGCAATGGACCGGAGGCGCGGATCATTAACCGGCCAGCCAAAAAAATCTTCAGAATGAAGAAGTTTCCCTCCAGGACATGGATCACTCACGTCCCACAATTCTACTGGTAGAAGACAATCGGGATATGCGGAATTATTTGACGCGATTATTGTGGGGCGACTATGAGGTGGTTTCTGTCTGTGACGGGCAGGAAGCCTTGGAGCGGATTCACACGGTCCGCCCCCACCTTATTCTGAGTGATATCATGATGCCTCGCATTGATGGAAATGAATTGCTGACACGCCTTCGGTCCAATCAGGATTTTCAATCGACGCCGTTTATCTTCCTATCGGCCAGGGCCGGTCAGGAGGCCGAAATAGATGGGCTGCTGACCGGTGCGGATGACTACCTCGTCAAGCCGTTTTCGGGGAGAGAGCTTCTGGCACGAGTAAAAAAAATACTTGGATTGGTTGCGATGCGTTGTGCAGCGAACGAATATGAATCGCGCTTTCAGCATTTGGCCCATCACCCTGAGATCATGTCCTGGATTACGGATGCAGACGGGGACTGTGTCTTTCTCAGTCAAACCTGGTACGACTTTTCCGGACAGACAGAGGCAAGCGGTCTCGGTGAGGGATGGTTGTCTGCCATTCATCCTCACGATCGCCCATCCATTCAACAGGCGTTTTGCGAAGCGAACCGAAAAAGACAATCTTTTCGACTGGAATACCGTCTTTGGGGTGCGGATGGTGAGTATCACTATGTTCTGGATTCCGCCTCTCCCCGCTTTGCATCGGACGGTAGATATCTGGGGTATGTCGGTTTGGTGCTGGACCTTTCCTATCAGAAAGATGTGGAGGTACAACATCGGGAAAGTGAAGAACGATTTCGCACGCTAGCCAATACGATTTCCCAATTTGCCTGGATGGCCGATTCGACCGGATGGATCTTTTGGTACAACGCACGCTGGTACGACTATACCGGTACCACGCTGAAGGACATGGAAGGGTGGGGTTGGAGGAAAGTTCACCACCCCGATCATGTCGACCGGGTGATGGAAAAAATCCGCCGGTGTTTTCAATCCGGGCACATATGGGAAGACACCTTTCCTCTCAAGGGCAAGGACGGCGAATACCGGTGGTTTCTCTCAAGGGCGGTGCCCATTCGGAATCAGCATGGGGAGGTAGTGCGATGGATCGGCACCAATACCGACATTACCGAACTAAAAACCACCCAGGAGCAACTTCAACACCTGACGTCCAAATTAGAAACCCGGATTGCCAAACGCACGGAGGAGCTGCGTCATAATCACTCGCGCCTGCAGGCACTTGTCGGTGAACTGATTCTGACGGAACAGCGGGAACGACGCAGGATTGCCGAGGAACTTCATGATTTCCTGGCTCAACTCCTTGTGGCTGGCCGGATGCGAGTCAACAGACTTGAGCAGACAGTAGGTGCCGAGGAACATATGCTTCCGGCTCTTCAAGAAATTGATCGCATTCTCGACCAGTCGTTGGGGTATACACGCTCTTTGGTGGCACAATTGGTCCCGTCTGTGCTGTATCAATTCGGGTTACTAAAAGCATTGCGGTGGTTGGCAGAGGATATGAAACAATATGGACTCACGGTGGAAGTCAAGATGGAGCGCGATCATCTGACGCTCACGGAGAATGAGGCGGTGCTCGTGTTTCAATCCATTCGTGAACTCATGATGAACGTGGTAAAACATGCCGGCGTGGACAGAGCCTATCTGTCCGTCAACTTTTCTTCATCGGATGAGGTCTGTATCGAAATTTCGGATCGTGGCGTTGGCTTCAATCCCCATCTCATCCATAAACCTAGCCATGCGTCCAACCAATTCGGATTGTTCAGTATTCGAGAACGCATGTCCTTGTTAGGCGGACGGATGGTCATTGTCTCGAGTCCCGGTTCCGGAACACGTATCCGCTTGTCTGTGTCGCTATCTGAGCAGGAACAACCGAATGCGGCCTTATCTTTTACAGACCATGCACCTTTGATAGCCGAGGGAGCCGGTCAGACATCAAGTCTGCAAATGTCCTCGGGTTATCGAGTCCTTTTGGTGGATGACCATGCCGTGGTTCGTCAGGGATTGCGAAGTCTGCTGGATGCCTGGTCCGACGTCGAGGTTGTCGGAGAAGCCGGGGATGGGATTGAGGCCATCCGTCTGACAGATTCCCTGCAACCGGATGTGGTGGTCATGGATATTAATATGCCAAACATGAATGGTATTGAAGCCACCAGGCAGATTCGTCAACACAATCCCAATATTCATGTGATCGGATTATCGGTTCGTCAGGATAAGGAAACGGAACAAGCCATGCGTGAAGCGGGTGCAGCGGCATATTTATCCAAAGAATCTGCAGGACAGGAACTGTATCGCATGATCGCCACTATAGTCCGGATGCATAAAAACTTTAGCTAAGCCTCAACGCAGTTTCTGAATCCCGGATATTTTTTGTTCATGCCCGCCAAATTTGTCAACTGACATTCCCGGGGTTTTTCCTCATTGTATCCAAGACCGTTCCTGCTCATATTTCAATCAATTGGGGGCGCATTTGCTGATTTACACGGCCATAATTGTTTTGGTTTTTGGGCTATCAGCCGGTCTTGGAATGGCTGCTGAGGATGTGGAGAATACTGCCGAGGTTACTGGAAAAGAGGTTGAAAAGGTTCAGGATATCGGTATAGCCGTGGCCATTAAAAACCGGTTGTCCCGGGTAAATCGCCAAACTTTTTCTTCAATCGAAGTATCGGTGAAGGATGGCATTGCCACGTTGACCGGAACAGCCGACAGTCTCTGGATTCAGCAGCGCGCCACGGAACTTTCTCAGGCTATTCGTGGCGTTCGAGGGGTAATCGATCGCATTACAGTGGGACCGGTCGGTACAACTGACGATTCTGGCCTTAAGAAGCATCTTGAATACCTCTTCCTCGAAGATCCGGTTGTGGAACGCGACGACATTCATGTTGATGTGGTCAAGGGGATCGTCACCCTGAAGGGTCGGGTGCATTCCCGGCAAGAAAAACGTACGGCGCTCAATTTAGCCAAAATGGTCCAAGGCATTCGCGAGGTTCGGGACCTTCTGAAGGTGGAGAATGTTCGAGATAGGCCGGACTCGATCCTGAGGGAGGAAATCACCCATCGCCTGGCATTTGATGTCTGGGTGGTCAATCCATCCCTCTTACATGTCCAGGTGGAAAAAGGTCGCGCGATTCTGACAGGACAGGTGGAAAGCGTATACGAAAAAAGTCGGATTGCCGAATTGGCATGGGTCGAAAGTGTGCGGGACGTGGATGTGAGCGGTCTCACCATCAACTGGGTGTCGCCGGATCCGATGATGCGGACTCAGCGTCCCATGTTTACGGACAGGGCAATTTCCAATGCCATTCAGAAAGTGCTGGCCTATGATCGCCGTGTCGCGCCATTCGGGATCAGTGTGACGGTTAAAGATGGGACAGTGACCTTGAAAGGAAGCGTACCCTTTCTCTCCATCAGACGTGAGGCTGAGCAAAACGCGAATAACACAGTCGGGGTCCAAGCCGTGAACAATCTTATAAACGTCCGGTCCAAAACGACTCCGAAGGATTCCGTTATTCAGGCCCGGTTATTCGCCGCGTTTTCACGAAATCCTGTCTTGGAGCCCTTCTCCCTTGGGGGATCGGTCAAAAAAGGAGCCGTCCTGCTGACGGGGACCGTCGATTCAATTTATGAACGAAACCATGCCGAAAACGTGGCTTCCCGGATTCGAGGTGTGAAAAGCCTGACCAATCACATCAGCTTTTCACGTCCCGAAGTCGAAAAAACGGATTGGGAAATCCAATTGGATTTCGAAAATCAGGTGTGGTGGAGCCCCTTCTTATCGAGCCAGGATATTGTGGCGACGGTGGAAGATGGCCAGGCGACCTTGTCCGGATCAGTTCAGCATATGCACCAACGACTTTTGGCGGAACAGCAGGCGTTTGAGGCAGGAGCCTCGATCGTCATCAACCGGTTGCGAGTAGGAAACGCTCTCACTTCTTTTGATTTGTCCGGTCAAGGAATGCATGCCCGACGTTGAAAGTCGGGCTTGTCAAGATCAGGACGAATCCCATTTCACGCTGACCCCCGATCCTTTCCCGTGTTGAATGCCAATGGAAGGCAGGAGCCCTTCTCCAAGGCAGACTTACGTAATTACCCTCAAGGGTTAAGGAGAGTGGCGCGAAGAACCGGGACGCGTAAAATTGAAAGAATTTTTTTATAACTTTTGTGTTCTCATCACCTATAGGGAGGTCATTGTATGAAATGCACCATCAGCACCCCTGGCCAACATGTGGTCCTGACACTCTCCGTGGATCTCAGTATTAATACCCCAAATTTGAGCCGAACCGATTTATTATTGGATCGTGTGGTTTCGTCACCGATTACCTTACTCATTTTGGATTTACGGTCCTTGTCCTGTTTGAATTCTATTGGGACCTGGACCATCTTCCAGATTGTATTTAAAGCCAGGGAACAGGGGAAAGGTATATTCCTGTATAACGTGCAACCATCCATACAACCCTATTTGAAAGAGGCAGGAATATTTGAACTATCCGCCACAATCGATACCAAGGAGGAGCTCGGAAATGTGTTAGAAGGGAATTTCCGGCTTCCGAGATCAGGTGCGAATGGGGAAAATTTGCAGACCTCATTAAAGGACAGACAAGTATCTTCAGCCGGAATGGCATCGTTGTAGAAAAAGCGCCCGACGTGAGAAATGTATTTCTGAATGATCAGATGATGACAGGTTTTAGTTGTGATCGACTTTCACGAAATTGCCACTTCATTGATCATCATAACCTGTGGCGAAAATTGTGGACCTGGAATTGAAACCCGACAACATGATGATTTTTTCTGGGTCTTCCAGTCGTACACAACTTGAAAATGAAAAGGGATGAGCTTGAACGCACACTGTCTTTGAAATCGTGTGTTAGGGTAATATTCAAACTCATTCAAATGAGAGCAAGGTCTGTTTGTGCCTGCAAAAAAAACCCCATCCAAGATTCGCTCGAAACCCGCGTCTCTCTTCTCACCGAAAAAATCGTCAACAGATAAAAAAGGAGGGAAGTCGTCAAGCAACCAACAGGCGCGTCCTACGCCACGACCCCGTCCTTCTGCCCACAAAAAAAACTCCCCCGACTCATCGGCCAATACGTTTCCCATTGTCGCCATTGGCGCCTCCGCAGGCGGATTGGAGGCCTTGTCCCGATTTGTGGCCTCTCTTCCGCAGGAAAGTGGGATGGGGTTTGTGGTGATCCAACATCTATCTCCCGATCGTGAAAGTCTGGTGCCTGATTTACTGGCGCGGAAGACGTCGCTGCCTGTTCATGCGGCGGCGGATGAGACATTGGTTGAACCCGATCATATCTATATTATTCCACCCAATACGCAATTGACGATCGAAGGAGGGTTTTTACGGGTAGGCCGGCCCAGGGAGGTTCATGGCCTTCGGGCGCCTATTGATACATTTTTCAATTCCCTTGCACAAGATCAAGGTCCATTGGCCATTGGAATCATTCTCTCGGGTGCCGGATCGGACGGCGCAATCGGGCTACGGGCCATTAAAGAAAAGGGCGGACTCACGATTGCTCAGGCGATCGAAACCGCACAATTTGACAGCATGCCGAAGAGCGCCATTTTGACCGGATTGATTGACCATATCTTGGCCGTCGAGGACATCGCCCGGGTGCTCATGCAATATGCAAAGTACCTGTACGAACTGCGAAACGGGAAAGGGCTGGATAAACTTCGATTAGATGCTCTGAAATATTTGGAGGAGATTTGTTCGTATCTCCACCGTCGGACCGGACACGATTTCCGTCAATACAAACGAAATACCATGGGCCGGCGGGTCCAACGACGCA
The DNA here is from genome assembly GCA_021604365.1 of Nitrospirales bacterium. Taxonomy (GTDB): domain Bacteria; phylum Nitrospirota; class Nitrospiria; order Nitrospirales; family UBA8639; genus Nitrospira_E. The sequence continues at coordinate 15,125 of BQIZ01000038.1, read as the reverse complement.
TGCAGATTCTTCATATTGTCTCACCCGCACTTTATGTCAAACGACTCCAAGAAGATCAGCCCGAAGTCGATGAGTTGTTTAAGGAATTACTGATAGGAGTGACCCAATTTTTTCGAGACCCGGAGGCCTTTGCGTATTTCTCTTCCACGATCGTTCCGAAAATCGTCAAATCGAAAAAACAAGGAGAATCGATCCGGATCTGGGTGCCGGGATGTTCGACGGGCGAAGAAGCCTATTCGCTGGCCATCATCTTTTATGAATATCTGCATCGGGAAAATCTCAGTATTCCCCTTCAACTTTTTGGGACGGATATCGATGAGCGGGCATTGGCCATTGCCCGTCGTGGACAATATCCGGCGAGAATTGACGAAGATTTACCGGGCCACCATCTTTTTTGGTTTTTTGAAAAGGACAATTCTTTCTGTCAGGTTGCCAAGATCGTACGCGATTTTTGTGTATTCTCTTTTCACAACCTGATCAATAATCCTCCGTTTTCTCGAATGGATGTCATCTCCTGCCGGAACCTACTGATCTACATGGAAGGGAACCTTCAAAATCAAATCCTTTCTCTGTTTCATTATTCTCTCAACCCGGAGGGCTACCTGTTTCTTGGCGCGTCGGAACATGCGGATGAGCAATCCCGGCTCTTTCGTCCGGTCAATAAACGCTATCGGGTGTTTCAACCAAAAGAGGTCGTGCGTCGCGCATTCCCGAATTTTCCCGTACGAGGGCCGAAAGGGGCCCCACCGGTTCCGCAAACCGGTTTTTTTCAACCGGGACCGAACCAATTCACGCATACCTTCGATCAACTGGTGAGGCAGGAGTATGGCCCCTCCGCGGTGTTGATCGATAAAGATTGTCAGGTGCAATACGTTTCCGGGCAGACACGGGCTTATCTGCAGCTCCCTCCGGGTTCGTTAAATGTCAATGTCGTTAATATGGTTCCACGGGAATTACGTATTCCGTTGCGATCCGGCATTTTCAAAGCCATAAAAACCGGCAGGGAAGTGGTGCATGCCAATATTGGGTTAGCCGTCAATCATGATATCCACCATGTGGATGTAATCGTTCGTCCCCTCTTTCATGACAAAGAATCGTCAGATCTGCTCATGGTGGTGTTTCGTGATCATAGTCCCGATCGACGCCCTTCGGAGGTCCGGAAGAAATCTTCCAAAAACCACTCCCACCTTATTCGCGAATTGGAACAGGAAATCCAGACCACCAGGGAACATTTGCAAATGGCCATGGAAGATCTGGAAACATCCAATCAGGAATTAAAATCCTCAAACCAGGAATTGATGTCCGTGAACGAGGAACTGCAATCCGCCAATGAAGAACTCCAAACGTCGACGGAGGAGCTGCAATCGATTAATGAAGAGTTAGAAACGGTCAACGCTCAATTGTCCGGCAAGGTGGAGGAATTGGATCGAGTCAATAGCGATATGGAAAATTTGTTCCGCACCACGGATATCGCCACGCTGTTTCTGGATGCCGAGCTCTGTATTCAGAAATACACGCCCGCCGCGCAAAAACTGTTTCAGTTTTTGGATACCGATCTCGGCCGGTCCATTACCCAATTGTCCTCATTTTCTCAGGATAAAACGTTAATGGGGGATATTCGGGAAGTGCTGCGCACCTCACAGCCTAAAGAACGGACGGGCCGATTTTCTCATGACATGCGGACATTTTTCTCACGAATGACTCCCTACCAAACCAGCCACAATGAGGGAGAGGGAGTCGTGCTGACCTTTGTGGATATCACGCCGCTTCGCAATGTGGAAGATCAACTGCTTCATTTCTCTCAACAACAGAAGATGGTGGCGGGGTTCGCGCAGTTGGCGCTTCAGGAAAGAGATGTGCAGAGAGTCATGGACGCCTGCGTGAAAATTCTGGATCAGACCTTACCGATCGATATGGCCAAAGTGCTGGAATTATTGCCGGGAGGACAGTCTCTTCTTCTTCGCGCCGGGGTCGGATGGAAAGAGGGATTGGTCGGCCATGCCGTGGTGGGCACCGAACGCAATTCCCAGGCGGGCTATACACTGATTAGCCAAAAGCCGGTTGTCGTCGAGGATCTATCCCGGGAAAACCGGTTCTCCGGTCCTTCCCTGTTGATTGATCATCAGGTGGTCAGTGGGATGAGTTGCATCATCCGGGATCAGGAAGGGAATCCGCATGGAGTGCTCGGTGTGCATACGTCATCAAGGAGGGAATTCCAGGAGAAGGAGGTGGAGTTCCTGCAAGCCATGGCCAATATTTTAGCCTCGGCCATACATCGGAAAAATATCGAAACCCAATTGCAGTCCATGACTGAATCCTTGGAACGCCGTGTAGATGAGCGGACGCAGGATCTCGTTCAGCACCAACAACGATGTCGTCAATTGTCTTTAGACCTCATTCTCACCGAACATCGGGAACGGCGTCGCATTGCCACTGAATTGCATGATTATTTGGGTCAGTTGCTGGTAGTCGCGAAGATAAAGGTCGGTCAATTGCAACAAGCCGATCTTTCGAGTCAGCAGGCACCCCTTGTGAGAGAAATGGAAGAATCTCTGGATGAGGCGTTGCAATACACGCGGGATCTCATTCCTCAAATCAGTCCGCCCATCTTATATGAATTCGGATTCATGGCAGCCCTTCGATGGTTGGCCGAAAAAATGGTCCGATATGATTTGCACGTCACGGTGACGTCCCATCTTGAGAATCATGAATTGAACATTTCCGAATCGGTCTCGATAATCCTGTATCAAGTCATTAGGGAATTATTGCTGAACGTGAAGAAACATGCCCAAACTCAGGAAGCTTCCATTGTGATCAATCAAGGCTCGGATTTCATTGACATAGAGGTGGCAGACCCCGGATGTGGGTTTGATCTGTCTTCGGTCAGTCACACTCCTTTCCAATTTGAAAAATTCGGCCTGTTGAACGTTCAAGAACGCGTGGAAAGTCTTGGGGGAGAATGTAAGGTTTTTTCCGCGATGGGGGAGGGTACTCGAGTGCGGATCAAGGTGCCCTTTTCCCTTCGAGACGCTGACTTGGAGCCCATTCGGCCCTTCTCTCCTCCCATGGGGGAACAGGCACTGATCCCAGGGAAAATGAAGGAGAGCATTCGGGTTGTTCTTGCGGATGACCACCCCATTTTCCGTGAAGGATTGGGCACCATGTTGAATGCCTGTCACGACATTCAGGTAGTCGGAGAAGCCGAAAACGGCGAACAGGCGATTGAGCTTGTTCAGGCTTTCCACCCTGATGTGGTGGTGATGGATATCAATATGCCGGTCATGAACGGAATAGAAGCCACCCGTCTCATCAAAGCCAACCATCCGTCAGTTTATATCATCGGGTTGTCCATGCATGGAGATCAGATCGTGACCACGCGCTTTGCTGAGGCTGGAGGTGACGAATATGTGTCCAAAGGGGATTCCTTCGGTTCCTTCGCTGAAATCATTCGATCCAGTCAAAAAAATCGGTGATGTCTTTTGAATGCCATGCGTAACCCGTACAGCCGCCGGAATGACCTGTTGGGAGAAAAAATGAAATCGCTCGTGCCCCCCGCTTAACGCTTCCTGATTTCCCGCAACCTCCCAGTTCTTCGGTTGTCATGCTGAGCCAGGCGCCGCATCTGGCTGAGCATGACAAAGCGGAGGGACTGGAAGATGATCGACCCACAATATCGGTGTCATGCGGAGCCGAAGGCGAAGCATCGTGCTCGGCATTTTTGCGCGCAGAGCGTACTTCCAGTACGTGAGCACGAAAAAATGGCGACCTGCCTGCGCGCTTGCGCGCCGAAGCCTGCTTCAGCGCGTAGACGCGAAGCCGCTTTCAGCCTTCGTAGCTATTTCGGCGAAGGAGGCCCGGCGAAGGCAGGGAACGCCGCTGGCAGCTTTTTTCAGCAGCCCTCTCAGGATGAATTCTTCGTGGCAGGTTAATGGTAAAGGCCATCCATTCACTTGAACCAGGAAGGAAGCATGGTATTTTTCATGTGAGTCTTCCCACATTTTGTCCATGTCGTGTGATTTCGTGTTCTGCTTCACTGTGTGCTACCAGTATTCGATAGTGAGTGGGGAGCCGGCGCGTCTCTACAGAGGTTGAGGCTCCCACAATTGGCAACATATCCCTACGTATCCCCATGATCCAGTCATCACATCCGGACATTATTGTCATTGGAGCGTCGGCAGGAGGAATTACCACGCTCAAAAAATTCGTGTCCTATCTTCCTCAGGATTTGCAAGCTTCGATATTGGTCGTTCTCCATCTCGGATCCTATTCGAATTCCACGGTTGATGCCATTTTATCGAAGGCCGGGCCTGTGTCGGCCACATTTGCCAAGAATGGAGATATCATTTCCTACGGGAGAATGTATGTGGCTCCTCCGGATTTTCATCTGCTGATTGATAAGGATGTGATGGTCCTTTCCAAGGGACCGCGTGAAAACCTTTGGCGGCCGTCTATTGACACGTTATTTCGTTCGGCGGCGGTGTCCTATGGCGTGCGGGTTGTGGGGATTATTTTATCAGGATATCTGGATGATGGGGTTGCCGGTCTTCTGGCCATCCAGCGGTGCGGGGGGATGATTATGGTTCAGGATCCCGCGGAGGCGCTGTTTCCGGATCTGCCGAATAATGCGCTGGATCATATGCACGTGGATTTTTGTTTGCCGGTGGAAGATCTGGCCCGCCAATTGATACAACAGGTCAAGACTCGCGTAGGTCCGGAATTTCCTCCTCCTGAAGACCTGGTTGAGGAAAACGTTACTGTCGATGCGTATATGAGTCATCTTCCCCCTCGGCAAGTCAATGGGAAAGTGGCCGGGCTCAGTTGCCCTGAATGCGGAGGGACCCTTTGGGAACAAGCCCAGGGCTCCTTAACCCGGTATCACTGTCACGTGGGACATGGATTTACCGAGCAGTCTTTATTGGCGGGAAAATCTGATAGCCTGGACCAGGCTTTGTGGACGGCCTTTCGCCTCATGGAGGAGCGTGTGGCTCTCCTGCAGAAATGTATGGCCCGAGCTGAATACACCGGTCGTCGGTATACCTTAAGCATGTATCAAAAAGAGCTGGAATCCCTTCTGCCTCAATTGCAACGATTTCGAGATCTGCTCAGTCAGAAATCTTCGCTTCGGTTTGAACCTTCCACGCCGGTCAACACGTCTGAATGAGAGATTGACAACGGGACGGATTTCTCCTGGTTGTTTTTGGGGTGTCCTCAGCGGCTGTTGAATCAGACGCAATTCGTCTGAGAGCTTGTCGGCTCCATAGTCTTGTCGATGCCATCAACATTGAGGATTAGCTGCGTCATGTCTTCCTATTTATGGGCTAATCTCGATGGCTTGATTCTCTCTTTCGTCCATTCAATACCCTCATATTCCATTCAATATTTTTCAAGGGATCTTCCCGTCCAGACCAAGGGTTTTGGGTAGTAGCCGCTTTTGGGGTGGGAAACTACAGTCAAATCATGAACATAAATCATCTTCTCACCCTAAAGAAGGAGGCGTTATGCAAACGTTTACCCTGGACGCTATGAGAACCGAGCATCCCGATGTGTTCCCTCAATTGATTCATCTCATGCAACAATCACATTGTTCACGGTGCGGAGGAACGATGATCGAGGAGACGTATATGGACATTTTCTCCGATTATGAGGATTTTCAGTTTCAGGCCAAGCACTGTATTCAATGTGGTGACGTCATCGACCCGTTTATTTTGCTGAACCGTTTGCGAAAACATTCAGGTGAAACTCCGGCCGTAAACTCCCTGTCTCAGCCGCGTCATCGTGAAAATGGATTGGTCATGACCCGGTAAAAACAGGGGCTTTCATTCCTGGTGGGTTCGACCGCAAAATGGTCACAATTAAGGGCAAAAATTATGAACAACAAAAAAGGCCGTTACTACTGGATGTCTGGCATTCTACTGAGTCTCCTCATGGAGGGAAGCGGCATCGCCGCGGATATACCGAAGGAACCCGATGAGGCCAATCTTATCAATGAAGATGTGAATATCATCACGGGATTGTATATCCGGGAATACTCGTTAAAGGGAGATGGAATCGTCGATTATAAAACGGCCCGCCAAATTATTTTTTATGAAAATAACAAATTTTGGAATACGGTGGTTGAAACGGTTGAATGGCCCTTGTTCTATTGGCTGGATGACAATCGAGATGGTGTCTTCGATCAATTTGTCGATCAGCGGGTGGAAGGAGATGAGGACTACATCATTCCGTATTTGCCGGTTTCGGAGAACTAGCTTATGCATCATTTTGGAAGGACAACCTTAATACTCAGCATGCTGGCATGGGCGATCGCTGGTGGATGGGCCTTCCCCTTCGTGCAACCGGCTGTGGCCGAACAGACGTATTGGCAGAAGCAATCCATGGCTTTTCTGGGAACCACGCTTGACCTGGATGGTCAACCCATAGGAATTGTGGCTGAACTGGACATCTCATTTCGGAAACAGAAAGGCCAGGAAGCGCTGAATGTGACCTTTTCGAGCGGACCGGGAAAGTTTTCCCCATTTACTCAGGTGGCGATTCAATCCGGAATCGTCTCCGCGGCTCGTATGGCAGGTCTTGATCCAAAGACCTGGAATATTTTTCTAAAATTTCCGAATCCCGGTGTGACGATTTACGGAGATAGTTTGACCGCGATGGTCAGTGTCGTGGCTCTGGCGATGGCTAACGATAACTCAATAATCCTGAATCGTGTGATGACCGGTAAAGTGACCCAGGATGGTCATATCGGGGCGGTGGGAGGAATCCCCCTGAAAATCCAGGCCGCCTTTGCGGAACATATCCCGAGAGTCATTATTCCTGAAGATCAGTTCCTAGAAGACGATGATTGGCAGACGCCTTTTCTGATGCAGATCTCTCCCGTCAATACGGTGTTGCAGGCCTATCAGATTTTAACGGGGTCGACCCTTCCGAGGGCCGAGAGGGCCTCAGGAATGATGGTGGTGCAAAATACCAACGAGAAATAAGCAAGAAGGCTAGGCGGGTTTTTGGGGATACCGATATTTCCTGACGATGGTGACAAGGCTTTCAGCCGGACCTCCCTTCGTGACAAATGCGGCTGCTCCTGCCTCTCGGAACCATCGGGCCACGTCCGGCGTATCGTAAACGGATAATCCGATCATGAGTGTGTCGGGAAGAATTTGTTTGATTGTTCTGATGGCTTCCAGACCGTCCATCTTGGGCATATGAAGATCCATTACCACGACGTCGGGGCGGAGTGATTCACAGAGAGCAACGGCATGTTTCCCGTCTTCCGCCTCTCCCACGACTTCAAAATCCACTTGAGCATTCAGGATATGGCAAAACCCTTCACGGACCATCTTATGATCATCTGCGAGAAGAATGCGAATTTTTTCTGAAGGAGGATGGGAAACATGAGCTTTCCTGACGGCATGCACCGGAATCGGTTTGGCAGCGCGTAGTTGGAGGTCCTCATTACTGTGTTCAATTGGAATACGCAAAAGGACTTGAGTTCCCTCCTGATGGGCTGAGTGGAGAATCATTTCTCCGCCGAGGGCTTCCAATCGCTCACGAATACTAAAGAGTCCAAAATTGGTTGGGGACTGTTCATTTCTCTCTTCAGTACTTTCACTAAACCCGCAGCCAAAATCCTTCACCTCGATCAGTAGATGGTTATCCGGTTGAAGAGATAAATTCACCATCACCTCCTTTACGCCGGAATGTTTGAGTACGTTATATAACAGCTCCCGAACGGATTGAAACACGAGAACGGCCTGATCCTCCGGCATGGTTGGCGTCTCATCCGGACTTTTCAAGGTGACCGTTAATCCCTGTTTTCCCATTTCAGTTCCCAACCAGACGAGAGCGGCATGAAGTCCGAATTCATAGAGACAGGTCGGACTGAGTTGGCTGACCAGTGTCCGTGTATAAGTCAAGGATTGGTCCAGGAGGGTATCCGCCTCCTGAATCACCTTTATGAGGGTTTCCTTATCGGAAATCGATTGACCTTGACTTAATTTCAGTCGACAGACGACAAGGAGCTGTGCCAGATAATCGTGAAGGTCCGTCGCCAACCGGCGTCGTTCGCGTTGTTCGGTTACCGTGAGATCGGAAGCCATGGCGCGTAGCCGTTCCTGGTTGCGAGTGAGTTCCTGAGTGCGTTGGATCACGCGCTCTTCCAAGGTGCGATTCAATTCGGCTAATTTGTCACTGGTATTTTTTTGAGCGCTTTTATCTCGAACCACCTTGGCAAATCCGATCAGCTCGTCGTTGGGGTCGCGTATGGCCGTCACCGCGCCGCTGGCCCAAAATCGTGACCCATCGTTCCGTACAAGCCAATTGTCATCGTCCCCTTTTTCTAAGGCTTCCGCCCTTCGCAATTCGGTTGCCGGACGACCATTGCGCTGGTCTTCAGCGGTAAAGAGCATAGAAAAATGTTTATGCAGTGCCGCGTCTTCTGTGTAGCCCAGGAGCCGCTCAGCTCCGGAATTCCAATGGGTAATGTTCCCTTCCAAATCAAGCATGATAAAAGCCAGACCGGTGGCGCCATCAACAAATAACCGGTACTTTCTTTCGTTCTCCCGGCGAATCCGCTCATTCTTTTCCCGTTCCATGGCATAGTGCAAAATTCGGGAAAGCAACACGGCATTCATGGAGGATTTAGGGAGATAATCCTGTGCTCCTAATTTGATGGCTTCGAGGGCGAGAGGTTCATCCTCATTCACGGTTAACACCACAAGGGGAATAGCGGAGTTAGCCGACCGGATTCGTTTCAACGTTTCAAGCCCATTGGTTTCCGGAAGATTTAAATCAAGAAGGATGACGTCAAACGGCGTGCTGTGAAGAATGGTCAGAGCCTCTTTCAGAGTCGATGCGCGGGTGATATGAAAAGGGGACAAACCTGAGGCATCCTTCAGCCGTTCGCGCACTAATTCTGCGTCGGCAGGATTGTCCTCCACTAGCAGGATGGAATGAGTCGGGGATGGGAGATCGCTCATGATTCTGACCCTTTTGGAGGGAGTTTGACCACAGAGAGCCAGAAATCTTCGAGTGATTGAATCATTTTGATGAATTGCAAAATGTCAATGGGTTTGACCAAATACGCATTGGCATGAAGATCGTAACTACGCAAGACATCGGCCTCGTCATCGGATGTGGTCAACACCACCACGGGAATGGTGCGAGTGTGCATGTCGGATTTAATTTCCTTTAGAACCTCTCTCCCGTCCTTTTTGGGAAGGTTTAAATCTAAAAGAATCAGGTCCGGCCGGGGAGCCTGTTGAAAAGGTGCTGTCTGCCGGATGAAGGCCATGGCGTTGACTCCGTCTTGAACCACATGAAGGGTATTCTGGAGGCGAGCTTCCCGAAATGCTTCCTGGGTGAGACGGATATCAGCGGGATTGTCCTCTATGAGTAAAATTTCAATAGGGCTCTGCATGAAAAATCTCCGGTTTATTTAGGTAAGGTAAATAAAAACTTGGATCCTCTTCCCGATTCGGATTCGACCCAGATGCGGCCTCCACGACGTTCCACGATTTTCTTACATATGGCCAGACCGATTCCGGTGCCCTGGTACTCTTCCCTCGTGTGCAAACGTTTAAACGGAAGAAAGATCCGCTCGAAATATTCCGAGCCGACGCCGATTCCGTTATCCTGGACCGAAAAGATCCATTCGTGGCTTCCTTCCTGGGCCGATAGGTGTATATGTGGCGGGTTCGGGCCGTGAAATTTCATGGCATTGGTAATCAGATTTTGGAGTAGATGGTGGAAATGCGACCGATCGGTCTGGATGGTCGGCAGAGCGTCATGTGTGATCGAAGCCTGTTGGTCCTCAATCACCATGCGGAGATGTTTGAGGATTTCATTGAGCACCTCCTCGGCGTTGACCGGAACAGGATTCATTTCCTGGGCCTGAATTCTCGAGTATTTCAGGAGGTCTTGAATGAGGGTTTGCATGCGATTCGCTCCGTCGGTCACGAATCCGATAAATTCCTGACCCCGGTCGTCTAATTGGTCCTTATAGCGTTCCGCCAGCAATTGCGTAAAGCCATGAATTGTGCGGAGGGGTTCTTGGAGATCATGAGAGGCAATATAGGCAAATTGTTCGAGATCCTCGTTTGATTGCTTCAGCGAGGCTGCATGATGGGCTAAGGTCAGATTTTGTACAGCCAGAAGATTTTCCAACTCCTTTTGCTGGGAAATATTCCGGGCAATTTTCGAGGCGCCGATCGCGTTTCCCCATCGGTCGATAATGGGAGAAATGGTCAGGGACACCGGTATTTCCTGTCCGTCCTTTCGGCATCGAACCGTTTCGAAATTTTGAATCTGCCTCCCACTCTGGAGTTTTCCCAGAATATCTTTTTCTTCGGCAATCCGGTCTGGAGGGAAAAGAAAGGTCATGAACTGGCCGATGCTCTCCTGCGACGAATATCCGAACATCTGTTCGGCTCCGTTGTTCCAACTTGTAACTTGCCCTGTGAGTGTTTGTCCGATAATGGCGTCATGGGTGGATTCCACGATGGAGGCTAACCGAAGCCTGACCTCCATCCCCTGACGATATTGATAGGTGAGGAAGGCGGTGGCCCAAATCATAAAAAGCGCTAAGAGACGATTGGTCACCGCATTGCCGGCAACGGTGCTGCCCGAATACACCACGTTCACACCGGGTGAATAGATTAGTCCAATGATGGCAAAGACCGTGCAGACTCCCGCGACGATAAATGGGGATTTTGCATGCGGTAAATAGGGAGTCAGCATAATGGCACTCACATATAACATGCCAATCGCGACTCCTGTTTTGATGAATAAGTCCAACACAAAAATTCCGCCAATGAGAACGCTGATGGTTACCGGCAGGATGATATCCAAATTTTTTGTGTGAGCACCGTCTTTGAGCCGTTCTTGAACCGTCATCATACGTTCACACTTTTCCTTCTAAAACTGAAGAACAGCATGTCCATTCCGGTTTTGTGTAAATAAGAAAAAAGTGGACACCCAACATGACCTCGAATGATGAGAAGGATGCTGCTCTCCCTCGGCTGCGGTTAAGCAGAAATACGTTGCGGCCCTATCGTGAAAGAACGAATTTCGGAAAAGTATAGCCTCAACGAAACAGTCTTGTCTAAGAGTGAAAGCTCCAGGTGTGCACCCACCGGGTCATCCAGGGTTGTTGCTCAATCAACCCAGGGTTTTTCTCAGGTCTTCCCGTCCAAACGATTCTGTATAGATAAGACAATCAAGGAAAAGAAAGAAGTGACATCCTTGGCATTATGCTTTTAGCCCGATCGCCAATTGGATTCAACCAAAAGGAGAACAACACCCATGAACACAAGTCTTGAACAGGAAACGCTCCATACAAAGGGGTTGGTGCAGAGGAGAATGTCCCGTTGTGTGTTTGGAGATTGGCCCCGGCGAGTGGTGCTCAAGTTGGCTCTGCCCGTCACAGACTTGCCCCTTTCCTTGCAGTCCTGCAAGGAAAGGACTCGCCCTGATATGAAAGCCTGTTAGCCGGAGGGGAGGGACCAGATTTATGTCTACGATCGTCCTAGTCATACTCATTCTTCTGCTGGTCGGGGCCTTGCCGGTCTGGCCGTACAGTTCATCCTGGGGTCCCTACCCCAGTGGTGGGCTTGGATTGGTGCTGGTGATCGTGCTGATTCTGGCTCTGACAGGCAGAGTGTAAGCCGCGCTCCGAAATCATTTTTGTTCATCATGAGAAAGAGTGAGGGAGTTTGTTATGCCTTTAAAAAAAACCACATGGTTGACCATAGTACTTGGATCATTGTTGTTGGTTTCGATGGGGGGGATGCTATTAGCTTCTACAAACCCCACTGAATCAGAGTTGTCAGCGACCAACGTCGGTGAGCCGATTTCTACTTCGGCCTTACATATCGTGAACGGGGAGGGTCAGGTCCGTGCCACCCTGAGCCTGTGGGACGGTGATCATCCGGCACTCATCATGGGAGATGAGCAATGTGACCGTCGAACTTCTCTTGCGGTGTATGGAAAAGAGCGAACCGGATTAACTCTCTATGGAGAGGATTGTAAGCGGCGTGTGGCATTGGAAGTTCAGAGGGACGACCTCCCTATGTTCGTCTTGCGGGATCATTTGGATAATCCCCGGGTTCAAGTCGTGTTGAATAAGGACGGGAGCCCCCTGGTTCGGTTGTTCGATGCGGATGGAAAAGCTCTGTGGGAAAAGCTATAGCATATGAATAAATGTTATTTATTCCCTTTTTTTTTCCTGAAATGAAGACCACATGTCACGACATAAGGCATAAAAGAAGGAGATCAATGTCTACCGATTCAACATTGATGAACACGACCTGGAGGATAAAGCGAATGTTCATTACGGGGATCATATTAGTGATTGCCAGTGGCCTTTTTGGGATGGTGTTTGCGGCGGATCAGGACAAGGCCAATACTAAAAGCTGGAAAGCAGTGGCGGGGCCGAAAGAGTTGGTTCCCGACATTGGTCCCCCGGCCGTGGTTAAGGACTGGCAACGTGCCTACCCACAATATCAACCCGTCGGAAAAGGCGACACCGAAGAGGCTCCGGACGCGAAGCCGGGGACACCCAATCCTCCCGGCATTCATACATTGGGTGGGCGGACCCCCAGTTCATTTGTTTTTGATCTGAGTCCCAAGGATCCACTTGAGAAGGTGATTGAGCGGGAAAGCCGACAACGATCGAAGATCAAAACAGAACAGCAACAATTGCTTGAGGAGCGCTATAATTTGTCCCCTCAGTTTGTTGAAGGGGTGACGATGACTCGGGGGAAGCCTATTCCCAAAGGGCCCACCGCCCGATTGCCGCAGGGTCTCACTTTTGAACACCTCGCGCACATGTCGCCGGAGGACATCAAGGCCAAAGATCTCTTTCCCTACCTTCCGTTGCCGCATCCGCTTCATTCTACAGGCGGCATGGTATTTCCCTCGTTGATGACAGACATTCATCCTGAGCGTGAACGGTTTGATGTGCTTCATGATGTGCCTGATCATTATTTACCGGAATTTCCACCGCCCTTGTTTTTGACAAACCGGCCGGATTTAGGAGATGTCTCACAAGGTCAGGAAATCACCAACGAAAATTTTTACGCGTTGTTCGATGGGATTCTCTCGCCCGTGCAATTTGACGGAGTGCGATTATTGGTCGAAAAGATTCCCCAGCAGCAATTTAATGCGACTGACGACCGGAAAACCATCTCCCCCAGCCGCGGGGTTTCGTGTTTTGATTGCCATGTGAACGGACATACCAATGGCGCCATTCATTTGAATCCGGATAACCGGCCTCAATTCTCACGGTTTCGCATCGAAACGCCGTCCTTACGGGGCGTCAATATTCAGAATGTGTTTGGATCCAAGCGGGCCCTGTCGTCTGTTGAGGATTTCTCCGAATTTGAAAACCGGTCTGCCTATTTCGATCATGATCTGGCGACTGCCGAAAAAAAGGGTCGCCGTGATTTGACCCGTACCGAAGTCATGAAAATGGCCCAGTTTCAGAAGCTTGTCGATTTTCCTCCTGCGCCGAAATTAGATCTTTTTGGCCGATTGAATTCTCAAAAAGCCAGCGAAGAAGAATTGCGAGGTGAAGCGCTCTTTTTTAGTAAGGCCAAATGTGTGGCCTGCCACACGGCTCCCTATTTTACTGATAACTTGATGCATGACTTGCGGATGGAACGGTTTTATCATGGCCGGGCGGAGGGATCTATCAAAACGTTCCCCCTCCGGGGAATAAAAGATTCCCCACCCTATCTGCATGACGGTCGTCTCTTGACTCTCGAAGACACGGTAGAATTTTTTGCCTTAGTCACTGGAGTCCAGTTGACAAAAGAAGAAAAAGCGGATCTTTCCGCTTATCTTCGAGCCTTGTAAAGCGAAGATTTTCAAGTGAAGCGTTGACGAGCTCGGTGTCGGGTTCTCAGCAGAGGAGAATGCCCTATGAAAAAACCGGCCCATGCAGACAAGGTCTTTATCGTATCGTTGCGCTGCCTGTGTGTTATGTTTGCTATAGCGTTTTCCCTACCGGAAGTGGCCTTAGGGGAGAATTCACAGGATACATCCTCCGATGGCATTCAATCCAATGGCCATTCAAACAATACGTCCGGTGAAGATTCCCCTCTTATAGGGGGAGGGGTCCGGACGCCCCCCGACATCGGGGCTTCAGGTACCGCATCTTCCACTCCTCCGGTTCGAACCGAATCACCCACAGACGAACCCGAAATTCTCCCGGATGTCTCACCTGTTCCCACCGATCCCTCGACTCCGGAAAAGGCTCGGGTCAAAGAGAGTGAGCCGTTGGGACAACCGAACCAGCTTCAAAAGACGCCCGAACAATGAGATGCTTTTGAGCGTTGTCTGTGGCCGGGAGGAAGGCGACTTTTTGTTGGGAAATTTAAAGGCGTTCGCCCTTCCTCAGGATTTCACATAGAAAATCAATGAGACTCAATGGGTTGTCTCTGTGCTGAGCATGTTGAGGACCTCGTGTATGGAGGGGGGAAGCTTTTGGCACGTTCAATTTAATCTAACGTGTGATCGATCCATAAACGGATGCGAACGTTTTTCGCTCCGGCTTCGTAAGCGTTTTCCACCGCATCCACAATTTCTCCTCGATTTTCGACTCTTCCAGAAAGGGTGACGATCCCGTTGTGAGCTTCGACACGAATGGGAACCGAATTCACAAATGGGCTCCAATACAGTTCCTCTTCAACCCCCTCTTTCAATTCCTGATCGGTCATTTTTTTCCATGGAGGGTCCTGGTTTTTGATGCGGAGTTGATTATTGACATTCGTGGCTCCGGCGTCATAGGCGATTTCGACCACATCCACTAACGCATCCTGATCTTCGACATATCCTGAGAGTACCGTTTCGCCCTGTCCCACGTGAACCGTGATCTCAGCATTCTTATATGGACTGACTTCCAAACGCCGGTGAATGCGATAACGTATCTCTTCGTCTGAACGCACATGGATATCGCCGGCCGATGGCGGATCATGTGCTCCGGGAGTAATGGCTTCGTCGAATCCTGCTGCAGGGACAGACAGGATCTGGCCATGAGTATGTTCCATTATGGCTGCCATGAAAAATGAACACATCCATACCCATACAAAAAACCGTTTAAAGAGTAAATGCATAGGCACCTCACGAACGTTTTC
>BQIZ01000037.1 GCA_021604365.1 Nitrospirales bacterium | reverse complement strand
TTCTCGCATGGACCCCGTGCCGGGCTTCCAGGTGGATTCCTTGTTCCGTCAGGCGAAAAATTCCATAATTTCCAGTTGGCATGGTGATTGACAAAGTATAGCTCATTTCACTTGAAATCGCTTCTGGTCGGGAGGTCGTTGTTCTTGTCCTTTCCAAGATCGATATATTCAAAGTTGTCTTCGGAGGACAGGCTCTTAGTGCATTGGTTTGGCCTTCCCCCCGCGGAAGATATTTGCCGGTCGACCGGAAGAGTGGCCCGGCGGTCTTTCGAGTCAACAGGGTTGGAAACATAAGCCATGCCGGTCATCAGGGCCATGGTTGTGAAGGCCGGACATGAATTCCTCCGGCCAGTTTGTACGTGTCGCCGAAACGGGTGGGAGCGAGGCGGCCCCTTTTTGTAGGGAAATGGCAAGGTTTTTGAGTGCACTCCAATCCTTTCCGTTCCGCCGTCGCATTCGCGTTGAATCGCGGCGGGGCGGTCGTCTTTCGTGCCGCCAACTCGGTGATCGCCAGGTATGTGGGTTGGTGGATCGGCAGGACCCTGTAGTCCGGTTTATCCGCATGCGGGGCAAGGTTGTGGCCAATATGGTAAACACCATTCTAATAAATTAGATATCGGTTAACGGACAGTGTCAGATGCCATTTGAGTCTGTTGGCTAAGCGGAAAGGTAAGCAGCCGTGATCCACGCAGGCTGGTGTCGGAAATCCAAGTCATCAAATTCCGTCATCCCCGCCAGTCGTCAGCGGGGATCCATCCGAACAAGGCAAAGATGGATTCCCGATAAAAAATGTCGGGAATGACGAGGAAGGGAGCCTCCGGGTTGGCCGAAGACCTTTCGTTTTCAACAGGCCACCTGTTCATCATTTGACCCGACACTGTCCGACAAAAGAAGTTCAGCTTTTTAAATTCGATCAAGCATAAGCCACGCAATGGACTTCCCGCATCGGCCTCAAGCCCACATGGGTTGTGCCGGTGTCCGCGTTTGTCCTTGCCCTGTTTGCCTGCATGTCACGCGACAACGCCAGGTTGGCCTCACTTAATCCACCCCTGTTGTTGGAATCTCGGTCTGAGCTTGTCCGCGATTTCCTTGGCGGTCGCCTTGGCTCGGCCCTCTATCTTACTGCTGCCGCTATATTCCCCATACGCTTTGGCCCCGGTTCCAACGATGAGGCCCACTGGGTTGCCAGTCGCAATTAAACCGACAACCCCCACCGCGCTTCCAGGGGTTTTACTGCCGCCGGACTTCGAGGTGCCTGAGCCGAGTTTTCGCAGCCCCTGAGCCGTCATCTGGAAACCTTCGGCCGCTACGCTCAATTCGGATCCTCCGGAGCCAAATCCCACTGCGACTCGTTTGGTGGCATCACCCTCGTCGAGCGAAAGGAGATAGCCCCGGATCACAATGTCGTTGATCTCCGGTTTTGTGCCATTTGAAGCCCGCATTCCGGGCATTCCCATGCTGCGGATCTCCTCGACTAAGTCCGTCGCAAGTTCGGCGCCCACCTTACGGCCGGCCGCAATCTGTTCGGGGGTTTGGGGCGTTGGGTGATTGGCATGCTGCCCGGCGAGCGCGGAGTCGGCCGGAATCTCGTCGGGTGTGGCGGCGAAGTCGTACACCCAGATGTGATCGGGCCGAGGAAGCTTTTCGCCCACGGCCAACGGATGGCTGGTGGACTTGGTTGAGGCGCACCCGGCAACGAAGACCAGTACAAACAGACATGAGAAAATACGGATACAAGACTTCATGGTGAACCTCCTATGGTGAAGTGGTGGGGGTGGAGTTGCATCCTGTAGGCCTGGAGTATTCAAATGACGGAAAATAGAACACTATTTTTCCAAACGATCAATGGTTCACCAGGACGCTTCTGTTTTTTCTCAACTTTAGACACGGCCTTTTTTACAGCCATTTCGGTATTTGAAATAATAGAAGATACGTTCCGGCGCCTGATTGATTGACTCCTTGAATACGGTTCATGTGGGCTACATGTTGTTGGAAACGCATCCTTGGTACGTCTGGGCAAACAGGGTTACGGCGTTCTCGCATCAGGCGCGGGCTCAGCCAGCTCTTCACAGACCCAGGCTTGAAGCAGGCGATATGAGACCGCCAACAGCATCGGACC
The DNA here is from genome assembly GCA_021604365.1 of Nitrospirales bacterium. GTDB lineage: Bacteria > Nitrospirota > Nitrospiria > Nitrospirales > UBA8639 > Nitrospira_E. The sequence continues at coordinate 24,289 of BQIZ01000037.1, read as the reverse complement.
GATAAAGATCCCTACCAGACCGAATGCGATGAGGCCTCCAATGACCCCTGTCAAGATTAAGAGTAGCGGCAGGTCGGCGCCTCTTTTTATGAGGATCGGCCGGATCACGTTGTCCACAGTACCGACCATGATCGACCAGACCAGCAGGGCCGTCGCCCAGCCGGCGAATCCTGCCCAGTAAAGCCATCCAACCCCGAACAACAACACAAGTAGCGGTCCGATCTGTGCTATGCAGAGCAGGAACATCATGGCCGTCAGGATTGTCGCGAAGGGTACGCCGGTGACGGCCAGGCCTATGCCTCCCAGCGTGGCCTGGACGAATGCCGTCCCGACCACCCCGAGCGCAACGCCTCGAATCGCCTGACCTGCAAGGATCACGGCATTCTCCCCGTGGACTCCGGCCAGCCTCCGTCCGAAGCGACGCACGCTTTCGGTCACCGTCTCTCCGGTCGCGAACAAAATAGCGGCCATGACCACCGTGAGCAGGAACTGCATGGCGATCATGCCGAAACTGCCGAGCTGGTCCACGAACCAACGAACAAGCCCCGCTGCGTAAGGCGCGAGCTTGTTGGCAAGGTCCTCCTGCCCTGAGGCAGCCCAAGCGCCCCACGTCTGCGCCGCTTGCTTGCCGACGAGTGGGATAGTTTGAAGCCAATCCGGTGGTGGTGGCAGTTGAAGTGTGCCAACCGCCTCGACCCAGCCAGCGATGATGTTGGAGTTGGTCACGATGGTGACGATTGCCAGCGAGAACGGCACGACAAAGATAAGGAGGAGTATGCAAGTCATCACTGTGACGGCGAGCCAACGCCGCCCCCATAACCACTCTTGAATTCGCAAGAGGACCGGCCAGGACGCGACAACGATCATCGTCGCCCAGATCACCGCAGGAAGAAACGGCCGAAGGATCCAGAGCGAACCGGCGATGAGCCCGCCGATGAACAACACCGCCAATACCGTGCGCGTGATGTCCTGTGTGTGGGAAGTGGTATTCATGAGCAGACCCCATTCCCTATTCCAACGAATAGGTCACAATTCATAGAAAGCCTCTTAATTTAATTTGGTGTGTGATCACGGCTCAATTGGCCTGGATCGTGACGAGCGGGGATGGGCCTACTCGCCGGTATCGACCATGGTCGAAAAGTCGAAAAGCCATGTGAATGCCATTTCCCTTTTGCCTCTGGATCATCCTGACAAAGATGCAGCGGCTCGTATATATCCGCCATCGCGGCGGGCGTAATAGTAATAGGCGCCCACACTGATGAAATTCGTCGCCACCGCGATGATATTCCAAAGGATCACGGGTCTTGAAACGATTAACAACCCATAATAAACCCAGAGGATTTGGAACGCGTGCATAATGGCAGCCATCCTCTGATTCATGCCTTTGCTTGACCTCCGCTTGAGCATTCCGATTAAGTCGGGAAGGGCGGCAACGGTCGTTCCTAAGCCCGCCACAAAGCCGATGATTTCAGACCATCGAAAGCTGGGGAGCAACAGGCTTTCCGTATCCGGTATGGCTAACTTCCCACTGCTCGCAAGAATGAACGCGCTGAAAAGGACACTAAGATTTGAAGCCTCTTTGGAAATACCATGGTTGCCGCTATTTTCGTCAGGCACTCCCTTTGGGTCCTGACTCTTTCGATCAATTTGGTTTTCGTTAGAGCCGCGACTGTACCACTCCTCTTGCCTCCACGTTCAAGTCCCGAAGTTCAACTCGAAGACGCGATAGCCCCAGGCCGGCAGATCGAGATAAAGGTCTTGTGAGAGGAGATCGTTTCCATCACGATCATAGGAGGCTTCGCCCATCTGGTCCTTGTGCCGTATGGTGCGACCCAACAGTTCCGGAAACGGAAAACGGATATAGCATTGGCTCGGGTTGGCGGCAAAGTTCCCTCTTACCAGCAGCCGCTCCTCTGTTGGGCCTTGCCAGGCAAAGACCGATGACCACGGTGATCGGTCTTTGCCGAGTTGCTTCCGATATTTCTGGTTGTTATAGCGCTCGAAGTCGCTGACGAAGTCGGCGGTGACGGAATCTAGGCTCTTCCAGCGCCGTCTGTCACGGCTTCGGAGCCTCGGATTAGGATATCGGCGATGATATACATCATCAACAGTATTGTAAATTGCCGGTCACCTGCTACGCCAAATCCACAATCTACCCACGGGGTATGCAGTCGCCCCACCATGACTGCAAGTGAAATGTCTTCGGGTTTGCCGACAACGTGCGGCATGGTCAGGGCGAAAGGCTTCCCTCCTGAGGGAACCTCTCCCTGCTCCCCAGCAAATGCTTTGTTTCAGCTATATGATCCCAAAGACCTGGATCATATTTTTTTAGTTTCTTATCCTCGGTGAAAAAGTTTTTCGGGGTGTAAATGTTGCCATCTGTCGCCACTAAGTTTTTGGTAGACAATGTTTCATTCCCCATATATCCATGGATTTTGTGAGAGACTGTTCTTCCTCACTCATGAAGCTTCATGGGTAAATGCAGAAAGATTTTGCGTCAATTCCTATATCTTTTCAGAGGCACGCTTGAGTTGAACTTTCCTTCGAGACCAGAGGGTTCGGTCAACGGGCACAAGTCTCCAACTCTGACTTTCCAGGTAGGGCTCCCTTCATTCCCCGGTGCCCGTTTCTAGGAAGTATTTTGACGGGTGGGCATGACGTTCTCTGCCGGTTTTGGAGCAACGCTCTGAATGGGATTCCGGCTAAGATGGTCATTCTCTCGGTTGCAGTGGGTCATTGGATTCCGTAAGCCTGCCGCGGTCGCGGGTGAACCGCAAGCGATGCTCATCCGTGACAGCGACACCGATGATCAATGCGGATACCCTTGGCTGCCCGCGTGGCGGTTTTCATCAAGCTCAACTATGTTGACGGCTTTTGGGATGATACACACTCCTTCAGTGAGGGGCGTGGCCTGGCGGAAACACATTCGGTTTGATCCGGTTTGTTTACTCGATCCACCCCTGTTGCTGGAATCTGGGCTTAATCTGATCAGCAATCTCCTTGGCTATGGCCTTTTCCCGGCCCTCAATTTTGGCGCTACCGCTGTACTCCCCGTACGCCTTCATCCCGCCTCCAACGATAAGGCCCACTGGGTTGGCCGTGGCAATGAGGGCGGCGGTCCCTACGGCGGCTCCAGGGGTTTTACTCGCTCCGGAATGTACGGTGCCGGATCCAAGTTTTCGCAGCCCCTGGGCCGTCATTTGGAAGCCTTCGGCCGCGACCGTTAACTTCGACCCACCGGAGCCAAATCCCACCGCGACGCGCTTGATCGCACTGCCTTCATCGATTGCGAGGAGATAGCCCCGGATCACGAGATCGTTGATTTGTGGCGTGGTTCCACTCAAGGCCCGCCTGCCCGGTAGTCCCATGTAGCGAATTTCTTCGACCAGTTGCTCCGCAATGTGAATGCCCACTTGACGGCCAGCCTCGATCTGTTCGGGAGTTTGGGGAGTCGGATGATCGGAATGCTGTCCGGCGAGCACGGAGTCGGCCGGAACCTCGTTGGAGCTGGCGGCGAAGTCGTAAACCCAGATGTGAGCGGGTTGAGCGACATTTTCGGTCACGAGTATCTCGCGGTTCGATGTCTCAGTCGAGGCGCATCCGACTGTAACCACGAGGGACAACATACATACTGCGGATCGCATGAAGACCTTCATGGCGGATCTCCTTTGGTTAGAGGGCATGTTCATCGCCTTCGGTCTCACGCGGGACATCGAGCGGACCTTCCGACGGGCAAGGATCAGAATCTCGCCGCACATGAGATTTTGAGTAAAGTAAATCGATGGATCGACTATTTCATTTCCTTCTGGCCGATTCCGGCCGTTTTGATTGCTAAGCCGATTTCTGTTTTGAGGATTATGTCCCCGGATTGTACCAGATGGGTGATGTGTACGCGCGTTCCTGGAGCACCATTCTGGTATCCGGTGGAGGTATCACGCCAAAACGTTTGGCATCGTAGGCGGTCCAGCGAGGCGTCGGAATCTCAAGGACACGGGCATAGTAAAAGGCACGAACCGATGGGTCAAAATCCGGATCCGTCCAGACCGTGATTAATTCCGGATCGCCAATAGTGTTGGTCCAGGTGGCGTTTTCGAGATCCACGGTGCTACCCACAGGTGGCAGCTTGCCGTCAGACCCGGGCCGGCGTTTATCGGCGTCTCCCCAAACAACATCGTAGACCTTTTCTTGAAGAGCCCCGTCCTTGCCCATCCATCCTTTGATAATTTGGATGCGGTCAAGGTTCGCGCCGATAGGATCTTTCAGCGCGGCGACAAGAAACGTGGGCGATTTATCCTGGGGGGCATCGCGCAAATCACCGCCCATCGGGACACCTTTTGTGTAGCCGATATTGGCGGGTATCCGGTTGTGGGCGTCAGCCGGTTTGAAATCGAAGCCGCCAAAGAAGCGAACAAGCATGCGCGGTCCGGTCGTGGCATACGTCTCCTTTCGTTCCATCGCATCCCAGAGCGACTCGCGGGTATTCTCTGTTGCCCATACCGCAGCGTACCCCGCCGCAGCGACCTCCCAGTCCATCACCTTCACCCCGGTTTTGGGATTATTAAAAAAGACTTTGGTCATCCGTTCCGGACTGGGTTCCTGGGGCGTGGTTTTGCCAAAGAAGTTCTCCTCTTCCAGCGCGGATAGACCGGTGTGGGCATCGCTGCTGCCGATCAGGCCGAACTTGAATGGATTCGTGCCGAACTTCTCTTCAAGCATGAGGCCATTTTTCAGGGCTGAGCGGGTATATTCGAATTCGAGCATCTCTTTTGTTTTGGCCACGCTTCCGTCAAGATTGCCTTTATCCCAGGTCTCGAAATCGGCAAACTCATCATTGGGTGAAAGGAAAGGGTGAGCCTCCCCGTCGCCTTTAGTCTGAGTCGCCTCATAGAGGCGTTCCCACTTTGCCCGGGTCTCGACATATCCGCGATCGATCGTTTTGCCAGACGTCTCGATCGTCGGAAACATGAGGCCGTTGCTCAAATTGCCATTGTGGGCAATGGCCAGCACGCTGCCGCCTGTTTTTTGCTCATAGGCGGCCATCCATTTCCAGAGATCCTCCGGATTATCACTACCCATGGGTGGATAAACGGTAAATGGCTCAACCTGGCTGGCCTTATCACCATTGTCGCGGAAGATGATGTTGCGGTGCAGGTTATTGCCACCGGTGTTGGATGTCCATTCATACCCGATAAAGGCGGTAAAGCGGCGGGGTTCGTTGAAATCCTCGGCGGCCTTAATCGTTTCCTGCCATGCGTTTCGATAGGGTCGCGTACCGGGAAAATACATCAATGGCTTCGGGAAGGTTCCGTGCGAAAATGACATGATAATCTCGATGGCTGCCTCCGCTCCCTTGCCGGATTGAAGCATGTCGTACCACTTTCGTCCGGTCGGGTTGGCCAGGATCTCGGGCTTTCCGGCGAAGAGATCGGGAAAAAATCCCATGTTGTCCGAATGATCCGCAACCACAAGAAAGTCCAGCGGCCGTGAGAGCTTAACCGGTTGGCCGTTCGATGCGATGACTTCCTCGCCTCTGGCGAACTGATACGCATCACGCGGTGTGAGCCGTGCGCCAAACGCCCCGGCATCCATCGAGAACGACGTGTGCAGATGGGTGTCGCCGAAGAAGGGTCTCGTCGGAAAATTGCGGCCGGCATAGGGCGAGTAGGGGGGCTTAGATGGAAACGCCTTTTCCACCGTTTCCTTCTCAGGGGCGCTGAGCCCCGGCGAGGCGCCAGTAGCGGTACCGGCCAGAGGAAAACTCAGGGTTAAAACCATCATTCCGCTGAGGATCGTTTGACCAACAACTCGTGTTTTCATCGGGCAGTCTCCTTTTTACAATGCTGAAAGGCGTTGAAATACCCAGAACATCGCCACACTGCCGATGGTGTATGGCGGGATATATTCGGTCCATTGTGGAAGTTGAATGTGAACATGTCGGAAAGCTGCCATGACACCCATGACGGCAGCGATGAATAACAATTGACCGGCCTCCACTCCAAGGTTGAAGAATAACAAAGCCACCGGAATGTGTCCCTGAGGGAGGCCCACTTCGCTCAAAGCCCCCGCAAATCCTAATCCGTGCAGGAGCCCGAAGGTCAAGGCGACAACCCAGGGAGCACGCGCCGTGATACCTTCCCGTCCTCGACGGGAATGAAGGATCTCCGCTGCCACGAAAACGATGGAAAGCGCGATGACCACCTCGACCGGAGCCGCCGGCACATGGATGACCCCGAGTGTGGCAAGGCCCAACGTGATACTGTGGGCAAGGGTGAAGGCGGTAACTGTTTTCACCAGTTGCCACAGCCCTGATGAAATCAACAATAGCGCTAGCACAAAGAGCAGGTGATCCATGCCGATTAGAATGTGCTCAACACCGAATGTCAGGTATTCGCGGGCGACATTCCATCCGCTCAGATCGATTGGTATCTGCGCGGACGGTTCCGTTGGCGTCAGCCGTTTCACCCACATCCTCCCATCCGCAAATTCCACCCGTACCAATGCATCGGTCATGGTTCCTTCCAACCCCGCTATCCGAATCGTTTGTCCCTGCAATGGCTCGCCGCCTCCCATCCGCCATGTCTGCACGGCTGCGCCGCCTATTTCCCGCGTGGTGATAGGAGTGAGATTCTCCGTTTGTCCGGAAAACTCCGGTTGCAGCGCCAGACGCCTCTCCCCGCGCATAGGGGTTTTCCAGAGGACGGTCATTTCCCCGGATTGACTTTCCCGTAATTCCAAATAGGCAGGTCTGACCTCATGTGCAAAAACCATCAACGGTGCCAAGCAGAAAATTGCGAAAAGCGAGGCCTGGAAAGCCAGATAGGGGATCAGAGATTCACCATTCGAAATCTGGGTTGGGAGATACGGGATGTGCAATGTGCGAGGCGAAATGCCGGATAATACGCTCATATATTATTGGTCTGGCTATATTCAGGTTGTACTCCACGGACCCGGACTCAGAGACGGTGGGCTGCGATGCTCTTCATGAGTATGTTGAATCTGCCGCCTACTCGGTCCGGTTGTTCATGGAGGCGTTCATAGCGAAGAGGATATTCAGTGAGCCTGCCTCATGCAGTGTTTCGCAGTGGTCCATGGTTTCGTCCCAAGCGGCATGTGCATTGGTCGGACATCGAATGAAATCCTGCTTGTAGCGCCGCCGGCCATTGTCTTTGACGATGTTCCCTCACCGACTTCATGAAAGGGCGAAATTGAATCCCTCTTCTTCGTGCACCTCGACCTTCGGTAATTCATCGAGGCGTATCAGGTGAATCTCCCCAGACCATTCCCAAACAAGTTGCCAGACCTCAAATGTTTCGGAACTTACCTGGTATCCCCTATCTCGTCCCTCGATTTACGGTTCCTTTCCCCCTCAATGACGCCAGGGGTCCAATGAGTGACTTGACGCTTTCATCGACCACCACGTCGTACTTCTCTAATAAGGCCGAAAAATAACGCTCCAGCCCTTCCTGCTCATGTTGGTGGCGCCAGACAGTCACCACATCCTCTTTCGCCATCTCGAAGTCGGGCAAGGCTGCGGGTTCTTTCTTTGTCACATGAACCAAATGAAGGCCATATCCTGACTCAAGGGGCCCCTGCCATTTTCCGGGTTCAACCGTAAAGACCCGGCGTGTGAATTCCTGACCGAACACGCCGGCCACTGCCTGCTCTTCGGCTTCATCAAAATCGTACTGTGATAGAAAGCGATCACCAAAGTCATGTGGGTTTCCTGTCCCCGCTTGCGACAATTGCTCAAGGGCTTCGAGTGCATCAGTACTTGTTTTGTCTCCTCGTGTGGCATGGTTGAAAAAGACATGCGTGAAGGTAATCCTCTCCGGGATCTGAAAATGTTCAGGGCTGGATTCAAAAAGTTGACGAAGCTCTTCCTCGCTCGGCTCGGCGAGCTGTGTCGTATCCTGCACCATGAAATCCATTTTCTGCGCCAGGCGTCGTCGCACGATGGTATCATTTTCATCCAATTTCAATTCCCGAGCCTCCCGTGCCAATAATTCCTCCTTCAGATACCCGGCGACTATCCCCTGGAGTTCATCCTGGTCCGGCGGACGACCCCATTGTCGGATCCAGGTCTGTTTCAGCCATTCGACCTGGCCTGCCGTGATGCGGACCATCCGCTCTTCCTTCGATTCAATGGCGGGTCCATCGTTGACCAATCCGTATACGGCAAATACAAGGGCTCCCGCCAGCAGGAAATGTATGAGAGGTTCCTTGAGTAAATTATTCATCTTGGATTGAGGCAACGCACGAGACTATCAGGTTTCCTGACCTGCCGAGTTCATGATCTGAACCTCAACAGGTGACCCGGTTGAATCATCTGCCCCCTTTTTGCACCATCTGGAAGACCGGCACAACCGAATCCTTCCCCGAGCCGACGTTCCCACCGACTTGAATTGGCTGTCAGGTTGGGCGATGGCCTAATGGATCCACCCCTGTTCCTTGAATTTTCCCTCAAGGTGTTCGGCGATGGCCTCCGCCGTTCGTTTCCCAGCACCTTCAACCGTATCTTTTCCCGACATTTCCCCATACACCTTTGCCCCTCCGCCGACAATCAATCCGATCGGATTAGCGGTGGCAGCCAAGACGACAATAGGTAAGGCCATTCCCGGCATTTTATTTCCCGCGGAATCCATCTTCCCGGATCCGAGTTGACGGGGACCATTGGCCGTCCACTGGTATCCTTCCGCTGCCGTGGTAATTTCGGCCGCTCCGGATCCGAACCCTAATGACATCCTTTTGAGCCTGCTGCCTTCGTCAAATGTTCCAAAGTACCCCACAATCAACAGGTCATTGACCCGGGGAGCCGTCTGTTTACCCGCCACCAAGGACGTCAGACCCATTTGTTGAATTTTCGATACCAGCTCCTCCGCGACGGTGATACCCAGTTTGCGTCCCGCCTCGAGATGCTCTGGCGATGGAGGTTCGGTAGGGGGATCATGCTGTTTGGCTGCCGAGGACCAGGCCGGGAGATCTCCCTGGGTGGCGGCGAAGGGATACACATAGATGCGTTCGGGCTTGGGAAGTTTCTCTTTCCCGTACAGCGGATGTGTTTCGGTGATCTTGGTTGAGGAGCATCCTGCCGCCACAGTCATGGCGAAGATACCTAGGACGAGACCCGTGAGGAATTTCATGACAGACCTCCAGTGGTTGGATAATTGTGGGATGTGTTCAATTGTTTCGTCCAGGATTTCCCGACAGGGGTATTTAATTTAGGAAGAATGCTTTTCACAATGGGTAGTAGTGAGGGTTCAAAATAATCAGGGAAAACCAGTGAAGCGTATCAATGGGACATTGTAGGTTAAACAACCCCTAAAAGAGAACATGCCCTCAGGCTTTTGGGCCTGAGCATTTTTCCTTACACGATGGTTGTTTACCTGGCTGCGGAAAACTTCGAGGGGAGGACAACTATTAGCTGCCGTTCGGCTGTTGGAGAGATGACAAGTTCAAGTGCCGGGTAGGCCGTGGGCTTTTTGAGCGGGTGTTTCAGGCGACAATTCGGATCAGGTTTGGCCACGGGTAGTGTGCAAACCGGCTACTATCATTCATGATAAGCCAAAAGATACTGAACATGCTTTGTTTTTCCCAAAGACCAAAGTCTCTCCTCGATTCTGCTGTATGGGAATAAGAAAATGTGTGGTCCGGGATGCGATGCAGCTTTTGCCCTCGTGAAAAATTTTGCTATATTGACCTGCATCGTTACATTTTTGCTATTACAAAGGAGAAAGAATCTATGAAGCGTTTGGTGAGTGGAATTATAACAATGACAGTTCTCATTGCGGTCACGTTGGTGCTGAGCGTGAATGGTTATGCAGAAGAAGGCAGCGTTAAAGCAATGTCTCCGTGGAAAGGGGTCGGCTTTGCATTTCCGGTTGGACCTGATCAAGTGTATATGGTGGCCGTCTACAGTGGCGTGATGTTAATGGATGACGCCAAGGGAGCGCTCCATGCGGCGTCGATCGTCTGTCCAGGCACCGTAGATGCCGATTTGAAAAAGGGAACGAAAACGGGTTATGCCAAATGTGTCATCACGGGAGAACAGGGCAATCGTGTCTTTGCAGAGTTCAATTGCACCGGTGATGTGGAAGGGTGCCGGGGGATATTTAAAATCACCGGCGGCACAGGCAAATTTGCCGGCATTACGGGTGAGGGGGAAATGATTTCGAAGATCCAGTCGCGAGAAATTACCATGGTCAGCGGGGTTGAATCGGCCCAACAACTCGGAGAGGGTGTCGCGGTGTGGCCAGAGCTGACCTATCATATTCCTGACCAGAAGTAAGTGCTGAACAAATCATTTTCTAGACGTGGAGGCATTGATGCGTACATATTTGGTCTTGGGGCTGGCGCTTGGATTGGGGATGCTTCTCCATGTGTCCCACCTGTCGGCGCAGACCTTTGTGTTCCCTGAAAAGGGACAGAGTCCGGAACAACAGGAATTGGACGACTTTACTTGTTTCAAGTGGGCCAAGCAGCAGACGGGCTACGATCCGGAACATCCGGACCTGGCCGCAACGCCGCCGCCGCCATCGGGCGGTGGTGCGATGCGCGGGGCGATGGGTGGGGCCGCACTCGGAGCCATTGGGGGAGCGATTGCCGGCAATGCAGGTGAAGGTGCGGCGATCGGTGCCGCTGCCGGCGGCGGAATGGGCATGATGCGACAACGGCGGGTTGAGCGGGGGTATCAGGAAGAGGTCCAACAAACTGCGGCTAAGAACCAGCAGACCCGGGCCACCTTTGACCGTGCGCATAACGTGTGTATGGAAGCCAAAGGGTACAAGATTGGTTAGGGCTTTGGCACTTGACCGAATAAAGGAGAGGACGATGAGGGTACAGCAGTCGTGTGTTATTCTGTCATGCATGGTCATGCTGGCAGGCTGTGTGGGCGCTCAGCAGGGTGGGCGACAGCCATCGGGTTCTCCTGTCGACTCCGCGCCTCCTCCTCAGGCGCGGACCTTTGTATTTCCGGAAATGGGACAGAGTCCGGAACAGCAGGAACAGGATGATTTTACTTGCTATAAATGGGCTAAGCAGCAGACGGGTTACGATCCGGAACATCCGAATCTGGCTGCAGCGCCTCCTCCGCCATCAGGCGGAGGTGCGTTGTTCGGCGCAATGGGTGGTGCCGCTCTCGGGGCTATCGGAGGAGCCATTGCAGGCGATCCAGGTATGGGAGCCGCCATCGGTGCCGCTGCCGGCGGCGGGCTGGGCATGATGGGACAGCGGGGGGCTGAGCAGGAGTATCAGCAGCAGGTCCAACAAGCCGGAGCGCAGAATCAGCGCACACGGGAAACGTTTGATCGTGCCCATCGTACCTGCATGGAGGGGAAAGGGTATAAGGTTGGCTAAAGCAGACGATCCCTGACCACAGGGACTGTCCCGCAAAAATCTTCATAGTCCCGTACTTCATCTGTTTTACTATAAGGCGGCCGATTCCAAAGCGGTGGAAACCCCGACTCATACGGTCAGTCGGATACATCTTGCCCTTTCCCCGTGATCAGGCCGAAAATGGGCAGATAGCCATCAGGATCCAGCACCAAAGGCAACTTCACTTAGAAGCTTCTCGGACTTAGGATGAATCGGCTGTAAAAGCGTCTAAGCGGTCCATATTTCGCCACTTTCTTAAACGATAGTCCCACTATGGGCCGGCAAGACCCTCAAAATTTGGCCTCGCTCATCCGCTTTTTCGCTTTCGATCTCCTAAGTCCGACAGGGTCCTAGCCCTTGATGCGCCGAAATTTCCCTCAGTTATTCCGCAAAAGACACAGATCCATCACGGAGGAATCCAAGCTGGCCGGTGTATGCTTGAATCGGAACTTGCGTGTCCCGCTTCTTTCAGCCGTGCCAACTTCATGGGGCCTGCGGCTTACCCGCGCGAAGGGCATTTCCAATCGGAGAAAATTGGCCCAAGACAGGGACGAATGAGAAGGCTCAGTCATACCCAAACGGACCAGTTTCCCTTCGCACCTTTTCAGGCCCCCTTCGATCTGCACCAATGCTTGGGGCAATAAGGTTGGAACAGATTGGTTTATGAGGGATCCTGAACATCGGGAGATTGAAGGTCCCATCCGTTTCGCCTGATAGCCGCATATTGAGTTAAGGAACAAGTGGAAGTTAACCGTTCTGTAACAAACCCTTGACCCGTCCGCAATGAGTTCGAGATAGGCTAGGTCTCTCAAATGAGAAAAGATTTAGTCCATGCAACGGGAATCAATATCCTGCTGTTTCCTTCAGCATTGTCAGGACTTGTTGTTTAACACAAAGGAGGATGTTCATGAGGAAAGGGATTATCGCACTTGGCATATTTGGACTTGTGAGTCTGCAGATAGGATGCGCGGCATTACCAGGCTCTGATCTATTGTTGTCCAAAGCGAATGGGACAAAGACGGTGACCACCGATCAGCAGTTCGATGAATTAGCTGACAATTCGTCAAGTTTCCTGCACCAGGAAAAGAGGCTCGCAGGTGCAGTGGTGAGTATCGATCAAACAGACGAAGGATATCTCATATTAGCTGAATGGCTGCCCTATCCAAAAATGGCACTTGAGGAAGGGCCAAAGATCGGTCAATCCGATAGGAGTAGGCATTTTCTTATCCGATTTGTCGGAAAACGGGAAAAGGACTTTTACACCACCCGGGGGAATATCTTTCTTATGGAAGGAACCGTGGAAGGAACAAAAAAAGCATTGGTGAATGTCTTTGGTCCTCGAAAAGATCTGCTCTATGTTAAGGCGAAATGTATCCGTATCTGGGAAACCGGACAAGACAGGGACTCCTCTAGCCAATTGGACTCCCAATATCCTCCACGGAGAAATAGAACGCTCTGTGCGGATTAACACGAGAGTCCTCGTGGGTTGGGATTGCACTATTACTCCATGCCATGACTTGGCCGCAAGGGGATGTGCTTTTTCCCTATACGGCTGATAGGAAATTTCCTGGAATCTTAGTATCGGGGCCCCGCATGCAGGGCCCCGATCCTGCCGGACCGGCGTACCCGACTCTATTCATAGGTGGCCAGGAATCCTGAAAAAATCATGGAATCCTGAAAGTCTTGTAGCTTCGCGATTGAAGCCGGGCGGTTCACTCGACGAACTCACGTCTCCATCCGTGCCCTTCACGGCATTTCTCTCTCCTCATCTCTCCTGCGCTACTTTGGTAGAGCTTTTGTCTGCTGGTGACAGTGACTTTATCGCCCGTGCCTGATGTTCTAATACAATCCCGGCCAAAATGAACATTCGCGCGGTTACAAACCTCATGGCCGATCGCAAGTCTGATTCTGTCGCGCCAGGCTTGACCCACTGCTGTCTAAAACCACAGGCTGACAGCAGTAAAAAACATAATCCCTCACATCTGATTCATTTATTTTTGTTTCCCGGATGAATGATTGACGATGGCTAACCATGATGTTTATTTGCCAGCAGTATTTTTAATTTTTCAGGGTGAATTTGAACATGGTATGTGGCGAAGTTGTTCAACATCATGAACGAGTCGAAGCAATTTCAATATCAGGATATCGGGGAATGGTTTCCATTGGATAAATCGAGGACGTGATCGGATACGAAAATCCGCCAATGATGAGGTGTTTGCCTTGGATCCGCCACGAATATTTCCGATGGACTCAGGTTCAAATGTCAATTCATCGGACTGATAGCCGGACGTCACAAACTGCCGATAGAGGAATTAATTGAAAGCTTTCGGTTATTTCCATCTCCCCAATCCAAACAGGACAGACCATGGTTTCACGAATAAGGAGGTTCCGAAACAGCGGGATGATAAAAGAGGAAAATGGAAAAATGATGAACGCCGGTTAAGCGGGCTTATCCGGAAACAGGATTTGAAACTGGAGCTGGAGCGTCCAGTCAGGTGCCCGATCCTGTTTTTCCAGATAATAAAATCCCTGGAGTTTGATGTTGACCGGACGTTTTTCTCCGCGGAACACCACTTTCCCAAATCCGCCTCCAATGGGTACCGTCCACCGGTTTCTTCTGTACTCCGCCTCCCAATTGGCGGTGATCAACGGGGTAGAGGTCAAATACCAGCCATTGGGGAAGTTATAGTTGAGAAAGGGTTGGACTGAAAGTAGATTGACCTTGAGGCGCCGATGATCACCTGCAAACGACCAGATATTACTGACGACGGCTCCTATCACCCACGGATCCGGTACGCTCACGATTGCGAGTGTAGGGCCGACGCTCCATTTGCCAGTGCCCAAACGATCAGCCGTGGCGGTGTCGAGGATAAAGGTTGGGCCCAGGCCACCGATCAATTTGAACCGTCGCTTGGATTCATCACGGGCCAGAAATCCCGTATACTGAATGTCCCCCAGCCCGGCGAGACTTCCCGTTTTATCTTCAAAGGCCGTGGCTGGAAAATAGGGCAGGGGAATCGTGAGCCGGTTGAGGAGCGCCCAATCCCCCCATTTTCTGGTGGTATCGAATTGCAGGTTGAAGACATTTGAAAGATGGTTATTGAGCCCAGCCCCGAAAAATGTCCCATTCGTAAATCCTAATCGTACAAGATCGGACACCGGGTTCTGTACTTCTTCTGCAAGTGTTTTAATATCCTCGGCCCGGGCCGGTTGAATTCCGAGGAATCCCAGGATAACCCCTGCCATGACCCAGTTTTTAAATAGTATTTTTTGAAAGGCCAACAACATTTTTTTGCGCAACTAAGCCTCGGTTGAGGTCTAGTCGAAACGAACATCAATGGGTACGATAAGGAGAAGAGGCGATTATATTTTGTGTAGTTTAGCAGGACTGGTGCGAAAAGCTATCTCTCATCAACAATCTCAGGACGAATGGAGGAGCCTTTATTTTCGCGGCTTGCTTACCGTGCGTATACAAAGGAAGACCGGAATAAATGATGGAATAAGGGGATAAAAAATTCGATTCCACGGGAATTTTAAATGGGAGACTTCGTGCTAGCATTCAACACATGAGCCATTCATCAAGCATTGCGGGGAAGATATTGACTAAGATGTACTACCCAAGGGCTTTCGCAGGTTTTTTGAATGCCGACCCATCAACGTCCTGGATTTCATCTATCGAACCTATTCATAATGGCATTTCGGAAATTGCCCATGATAGGCTCATCCTATACGACCATGATGATTCTAACGCGACAAAAAACCAGGTGTCTCTCTTATCTTTTGGTGTTGACCTCTGTCCTGTTTGGAATCCTTGGCTCCGAATCTGGTGCAACTCAGGAGCTAGACAATGTAAGGCTTGGCGCGAAATTCCGTCAGGCACTGAAATCGTGGACCGGTGATTGGGATGGGATGGTCACACGCAACCAAGTTCGGGTGCTTGTTCCCTTTAGTAAAACCTCCTACTTTCTGGACGGCGGGAGACAGCGCGGGCTCACATACGATCTTATGAAAATATTTGAAAAGCAGATTAATAAAGATTTGAAGCGGAAGATCGTGCAGGTCCAGTTCATATTCATACCTGTCAACCGTGACGAACTCATTCCAGGGTTGCTCAATGGAATAGGGGATATCGCCGCCGGTGCTCTCACGATTACACCAGAACGAAAGAAACTCATTGATTTTTCCGAGCCGATTCTCACCGACGTTCGTGAAATTATCGTCACGGGGCCTGGCAGCCACAGTCTTTCCAGTCTCGAAGATTTGGCCGGCAAGACCATCCATGTGCGAAAGTCCAGTAGTTTTTACGAACATCTTGTTCGCTTGAATGCCTCGTTTAAGTCGGCAGGGAAACGGGAGATCACGCTCATCCCTGAAGAGGAGAATCTTGAAGACGAGGATCTTCTCGAAATGGTGAATGCCGGTTTATTACCGATGCTCGTCATGGATAGCCCCAAGGCGGAATTTTGGGCGAAAATTTTTGAGCATATTCGTCTGCATCCGGACATTACTCTTAATACCGGCGGGGAAATCGCTTGGGCCTTTCGCAAAAACAGTCCAAAGCTGAAAAGGGTGGTCAACCGGTTTGTAAAAAACAACAAGAAAGGCACCTTGATCGGAAATATGTTATTCACCCGGTATTTAAAAAATACCAAGTATGTTGAAAATGCCCTGGCAACGCAGGAACGCAAGAAATTTCAGAATCTCATGCACGTATTTAAAAAAACTACCGGGCCATATGGATTTGATTGGGTCCTCGCCATGGCTCTTGGCTACCAGGAGTCCATGTTGGACCAACGGAAGCGAAGTGCTGCGGGTGCCATCGGTGTGATGCAGCTCCTGCCCAGTACCGCTCGGGATCCCAACGTCAATATTCCCAATATCAAGCAGCTTGAGCCGAATATTCATGCCGGAGTCAAATATTTACATTTTCTTCATGACCGGTATTTCAAAGATCCCAATATGAGCCTGCTGAACCAATGGCTCTTTGCCATTGCCTCATATAATGCGGGCCCTGCTAGGATCGCGAAGCTCCGGCATGAGGCCCCGTCGATGGGCTTGAATCCGAATCAGTGGTTTAAGAATGTGGAGATCGTGGCGGCGAAGCATATTGGCCGGGAGACCGTGCAATACGTGAGTAATATTTACAAATATTTTATTGCATATCGCCTGATTCTGGAAAAAGAGGAAAAGAAATCAACAGGGCGATATTAAGCTCTATGAGTGGCACCGACCGGAATAGTCTTCCTTGGGTAAGTGGTGGCCATCTATGAGCATCTTGAGACCTTCCAACCTTATTTTTCCCATTCATCCCGATCCCGGCTCCACTGATTAGGAATAGAATAAGGTTCTTTACCCTGCGGGAAGGGGAAACTGTACTGCCTGCCAAACCTATGGCAACCCGGCCACTCTCATTTCGTTTCTTCCCTGTTCTATGGTTTGACCGAATTTACGTGCGAGGTCTTTTGGCGCAAATAGCCTTGGTCTGGCAATAGTCACATTGACATTATTGGGACATGTGGCCATCAGTGAGGCCGAGGTCGTTTTTCTCCAGAATGGCGACCGGGTGAGCGGAGACCTTATTATCCTTGAAGACACTGTGCTCACTTTCGACACGGATTATGCCGACATTGTCAAAATCGACCGGGATGATGTCGCGGGATTAACTTCTGACAGCTGTCTCTGGAATGTGTTCGAGACCTGTTTGAATGATTGCCGTAGGTTTTAGCCGCTGAACCGTAATCGCCTGTTTCACGAGGGTTGAATATTGCTACGCATTCCAACCTTCGTTCCAGCTTTCCTTTGAAAGGGGTCACATTCTCAAGGATGTTTTTTTGAGTTCATCTTTCATGAACAGGGATACGAAACGTCCCGAAGAGGTTTCGCTCGTCAGGGTCTCAATCACGCCTGTTATCTTTGCAGGGATGTCCTTTTTTCATAGCGAGGCATTTCGGCCTGGCCTGCCAAGGTACGCCCCGAATTCTTTTTGAACATATCCGGATTTGTGTCTACCTTCTGGAGTTCTTTCCCGATCAGTTGTTTGTCGATAGCCGTGATGATCCGTTGATCCATCAGTGGGTGTTGAATCGGTGTGCCTTCAGTTCACCCATAGGTCCACTTCTTTATAAAGTCCGCTTGTCGAAATCAATATAGCCTTTGGAAATGCGGCCGTCACCATCAGCAGGCGAAGAATGCGGACAAATTTTTTGAATCTCAATATCCTATAAAGCCTGTATGAAAGATTGCTTTTTTAGGAAATACCCCAACACCCATAACCTCCGCAGATGTATCATGGCTAATAGATCTCCTGAATTCATGATTGTGGAGGGTCCGAAGGATGACGGGGAATGTTGCCATACATGTGTCTGTCGGTTCAGGCATGGCGTGATCTCTGGCGGCTCGAAACTTCAATCGATTTCTTTGTGGGCTTGAGGAAAAAGGCTTTTCCCCAACATCAAACCAACCAACCAATAACAGACTCATCCTCGGTATCAGCAGTTGTCCTGTCTTTATGGTCCTCATACGCTTGTCTTCCTTTCGGTCTTCTTTCTCTTGTATTGTATTCGTATACTTTAGGAGTGAGTCGGGAGCCCTTAAAATTAAACTAGAAGTTCAACATGTCATATTGACATTGGTGAATCGTAGTGGGTTTTTTGCTTTTTCATGGTTACTTTTATGAAACGATTTTGTTAGGATTTCCTCCTCTCAAGAATACTCGAGAGGTTCCTTCAGGTTTTCACAAGCTTGCATTTCATTGCCCTCAAACAAAAAGAATTGGTGCCTGAGGACGTCGCCAAAGACCTGATTGGTGAAGCGCTCATAACCGAAGGAGCGGAAGTCCATATGCGGCACGAATATGCGGAATAATTCACTCAAGTGATTCCTGCGATCAACCTCGCACGGCTCTTCAAACGGAGAACAAAATCCGGGCTGCGATTCAAGTGCAAACTTGCGGTGAATATTCATTTGATCTATTCAGGAACAAACGGCACGGTCCGCTTGCTCTTGCCATCAATCATCTTTCAATCTCCTTGATGGACATTGGGAAATTTTCCATTTTTACTCCTTGTTGAAGAAAGGAAACTGCTTATGGTTCAAAAACGCCTCCCGAATATCACGGGTCACAGTCTCCTGGCCTTGGCCGGCCTGGTATTGAGTGCGGGCTTTTCCACTGTCTTTGCTCAGGATAAACCCAATATTCTGGTCATTTGGGGAGACGACATCGGACAATCCAATATCAGCGCCTACACCAAAGGCATGATGGGGTATCGGACCCCCAATATCGATCGCATTGCCGATGAAGGCATGATTTTCACGGATTATTATGGAGAGCAAAGTTGTACGGCTGGACGTTCCTCATTTATCACGGGCCAAAGTGTGTATCGTACCGGTCTGAGTAAAGTCGGGTTGCCCGGCGCAGAGCTAGGGCTTAATGGGGAAGACCCCACGATTGCGGAAGTGCTTAAGCCCTTAGGTTACGCAACAGGGCAATTTGGCAAAAACCATCTGGGTGATAAGGATGAGCATCTACCCACCAATCACGGGTTCGACGAATTTTTTGGGAATCTCTATCACCTGAATGCCGAGGAGGAGCCGGAACTTCCTGACTATCCAAAGGCCGAGGAGTATCCGAATTTTCATAAAAAATTCGGTCCTCGCGGTGTGATTCATTCCTATGCCGATGGAAAGATTGAAGACACCGGTCCCTTGACGAAGAAACGGATGGAAACCGTCGATGACGAGACTTCCGCTGCGGCGCTTGATTTTATTGATCGCCAACACAAAGCGAAAAAACCATTTTTCGTCTGGTGGAACGGGACACGGATGCATTTCCGAACCCATGTGAAACCGGAGCTCAGAGGGATTTCCGGCCAGGACGAGTACAGCGACGGCATGGTAGAGCATGATAGGCACATCGGGCAGTTTTTGAAAAAACTGGATGATCTGGGCATCACCGACAACACCATTGTTTTTTACTCGACGGATAATGGCCCACATATGAACAGTTGGCCTGATGCGGCGATGACGCCGTTTCGGGGAGAAAAGAACACCAATTGGGAAGGCGGCTGGCGGGTGCCTGCCATGGTCCGGTGGCCCGGTAAAATCCAACCAGGGTCGGTTTCGAATGAAATCATGCACCATATGGATTGGTTACCCACATTTGCGGCAGTTGCCGGAGATTCCGACATCAAGGAAAAACTGCTGAAGGGGCATCAGGCCGGTAACAAAACGTTCAAGGTTCATCTGGATGGGTACAATTTTCTTCCCTACCTCACGGGGAAGGAGAAAAAAGGCAGCCGGGACGAAATTTTTTACTTCACCGACGATGGAGATCTCAGCGCTTTGCGCTACCGGGATTGGAAATTGGTCTTTTTGGAACAACGGGCCGAAGGAACATTGAAGCTTTGGTCTAATCCCTTTACCCCCTTACGGATTCCCTTAATGTTCAATTTGCGACGTGATCCCTATGAGCGAGCACAACTCACCTCCAATACCTATTACGATTGGTTGCTGGACCATGCCTTTCTGCTTGTTCCTGCCCAGGCGTATGCCGGGAAATTCCTGGCGACGTTCAAGGAATTTCCACCACGCCAAAAAGCGGCGAGTTTTAGCCTGGATCAGGTGATGGAAAAACTTCAGTCAGGGATGGGATCCGAGTAATCCTTTTGTCTCAGGAATGGTCCCGGTCAGGATGTCCTGGTCGGGGCCGTTTTTTTACGGGTTCACCAATGGTTTTTGGGAATTTGAGGCACTATGATTGCTCGCGATTTTATTCTTGAGTTGAAGTCCAGGATGTCGCGCTCCATTTTCGGACAGGAGCACGTGGTTGAGCGGCTCCTGATCGGGCTCCTGGCCAATGGAAACCTGTTGGTTGAAGGTCTTCCGGGCCTTGCGAAAACCAGAGCGGTCAAAAGTCTGGCCCGCCAACTCAACGCAGATTTTTCCCGCATTCAATTCACTCCGGATTTGCTTCCATCCGACATTACCGGGACCGAGGTCTATCATAATGTGGATGGGCGTGGGGAGTTTTATTTCGAGCCAGGGCCGTTATTTGCCAACATTGTCGTGGCCGACGAAATCAACAGGGCTCCGGCCAAGGTGCAAGCCGCGCTTCTGGAGGCCATGGAAGAACGGCAGGTCACGGTCGCGAAGAAAACGCATAAGCTCCCTGATCTGTTTATGGTCATGGCCACTCATCAATCCGACCGAACAGGAGGGAACGTATGCTCTGCCTGAAGCCCAGATGGATCGTTTTCTCATGCACGTCTATATCGACTATCCCGACGAAGCCTCCGAAATCGAAGTGATTCGCCTGGTACGCGGAGAGGAACGCCCACAGCCGGCTGTTAGTGAGATGAAGGCGTCCTCAGCAGAGGCTGCCCCTATTTCGCAGGAGGTGGTCTTCGCGGCGAGGGATGAAATTTATCAATCCCTCAGTCGTCAGCGAAAAAGGCTGCTGTCATCGGCTCCAATCCAACGAACACAGACTATGCTCCAACCTCTCAATCCTTCTCCAGGGGTGTCAGGATAGTGCCTGGTATTCTCAGATTCTCTTTCTCTGAACTCCATATCATTCATGTTCATAAAATGTTCAGGAGAAACCTACATCATTTTTGAACCACATTGGGTCATCAATGATTTTGACGGGTTACCCGTGGCGGTCACTCATGGTTCCCATTGGAGGTAGGGGAAGTATGCCTCCTGGGTTTTCGGGGCAAGGCATGCCTCACCCGAATATCCACCGCTCTTCTTCCTCCGCCCTTCAAGCATACCTTCCTTACACAGATGGCATCTGAGCCACTTTCAACAGTCTTGTGAAATTTCTCTTCTTATATAATGAATGGCAGTCAATTTATGACGTATTGAAAAAAATTGACTAAACGTCAATTGTTTGCTACAAATAAATAATGGCTGTATCAGAACGGAAGAAACGCGAATATGACCAACGAGAGGGTCTGATTATTGATACGGCCAGGAAGCTTTTGCTTGACCGTGGCTATCTGGATCTCAACATGGATCAGATCGCTGAAGTGACAGAATATTCAAAAGGCACCATCTATCAACATTTCTCATGCAAAGAAGAAATTTTAGTGGCGATGCTTTCCGAGTCAGCCGATAAAGCCGGCCAGTTTCTTCTCAGGGGTTCAAACCTGAAAGGCAAACCGCGTGAACGGATGGCAGCCATGGCGTTGGGTTATGATCTCTTTGTGTGTCTGAACCCGGACCACTTTAAAGCGAAACTCCTGGTTCAAAATGAATCAATCATGCGAAAGGCCTCGCCGACTTTTCAAAAAAAAATGGATGCATCCAATCAGCAAAACATGCACCTCGTTGCCGGCGTGTTGCGTGATGCGGTGGCGGAGGGGCATGTTGAATTGAAAAAAGGCATCACCCCTGAGGAAGTCGCGTTTGGTTTGTGGACAGGGGCCTTGGGGGCGTACGTGTTAATGTCTTCCGAAGTCAACCTCCATGCTCTGGGAATAACTGATCCGAGGAAAGCCGTCTGGGAAAATATGCATGCGTTACTTGATGGATTCGGCTGGCGTCCATTGTCCAGCGAATTGGATTATGAGCAGACAAGAATCCGGATTTTGAAGGAAGTGTTCCCTCAGGAGGCCGCTCAAGTAGGAAGGGCCTGAGGCAACTATTTTTTTATTCTTCATTGACGAAAAGTCAAATTTTGACGAAGAAAAATATTGTAAAGAGGGAAAATCAGTTGCCGGCTGCCCCCCTCGTTGTTGGAGGAGCAAACCGGATTTGGATCAGAAACGAAGCCTGTGGTTATGAACCTTTTACCATTCAAGGAGGTGTCTAATGGACAAAGTGATGTGGAAGGTCTCAGGGCTTGTATTTGTCACCAGTTCCCTGGTCGGTCTCATCGGGGGACTGCTTGCGGCTCCCCAGTCCGGTTTACGAACCCGGAAAAAAATCCACCGTGAGTATGAGCATATGAAGGATCATATGAAGGACCAAGTGAAACGGGAGGTCCATGGCCTCAAGGGGTCGGTGGCCAACGTGGCCAGGCAAGGGAATGCCTATCGAGAAAAATTGTTGACCTGGAAGGGCTTCTCAGAATGGCAACAGGGGTTTTTGGAATTTCCACGGGCTGCACCGGTCAAGGTCCTTCGCTGGCATCCCAAAGACGTTCAATGAAAATGCTTCCGGAGTCACAACGTGTCAATTAGAAACATGACAGTCATCACATAACGGGAGAGCAAAAAGGGAGTGGATTTATGCGGACATTGACAGGAAACAGAGTGGTACTCGCCACCTTCATGTCCCTTGCAGGATTTCTTCAAGGCGGTCTGGACCAGGCATCCGTCGAAGCTGCCGTGAAGGTGCAGGAGGTTTTGATGGCAGAGGTGCATCCACCTCGGGAAATTGAGGGATACGAATCGTATCCCAATATATCCAATAGCGATGGAGAGGGTGCGGAAGAAAAGGTAATAGGGGAAAGATTGTTTCAACGCAATCTTCAAAGCGGGGTATTACAGCAATCGGGGAATGGAGCCCGTCTTCAACTGAAATCTCCCGGCAAGTTGCCGGGGATTGAATTGGGGGTCGAAATGCACAGCCTCCAGGCTTTTCAATCCGTCATTCCGTCAGAAAATTTACCGCCGGGCTTGGATGTCAAACAGAAGCAACCCCTTCTGCTTCGACCTTCCACCAATGCTCCTGATTATAACGGTGGGTTCCTCCGGTTTACCTGGTAAAACTCGAACTTAATTCTTACTGTTGTGCTGCCGGCGCAAAATGGAGGTCCACTTCTCCGCTTTCGTCGAAGGGGATGGTGAAGTCGCCGGGGGATTCAGCGAAGGCTGTGCCTTTAAGGTGATACCGCAGTTTGGCGGCCGAAGCATTCATTCCTTGAACCTGACGAAGGAAGCTGCCGAGGCCGGTAATCACCTCTCCCGTGACCACCTCGGATCCCAAACGCGGGACGATCACTTTTGCCAGTGACATGCCGTTACCGAACTCCTTGTTGTTCAACTCGATGTCAAAACGAATACCGTTGAGACCCAGATCGAAATCGTTGGGGTTCTGGATGCGGAGTTGCACCTCAAAGCGCTGCTCAAAGATGGCTACATTTTTCGGAGTAATGCCGGCAATAGAGATCTTCGGTGTCTCAAAATTCCGTGGGAATGTCGAGCAGGCCGACATAAGCCCGATAACGAGTAGGATGAGGCCAGAAATTCGCAACCTCCTGCTGAACACATTCGGCATGGAGTTTTTCCTTTCATGGTGTGGTGCGGTTACGCCGCACCAGCAAAAAATCTCCCGTCTACCTCTGTCGTACCCACAAACGCCCAATACATGCGGGCGCCAAATTTTAAATTTCCAATCGAACCAGCACAACTGCCATTAAAGTCCATTGGCGATGGTTCTGATACAATTCCCCCTTCCGAAGAAGAGGCTTGAAGACAATTCAGAATCAAATTCAGATGTGATCTCCAAATTTTTCAGGCGTGACTTTTCCCGAAGGTCGATGAATAGGGGAAAGGATTCATCCGTATGCTAGGGCCAAGGTTTGTAAGTTCCCTGTATTTTGAGTTCCTGTCTGAAAGATCTGAAAGATCTGAAAGAATGGATTCAATTGAGCCCTATAACGTATTCGACACCGGTTGCTAAAATCCTGGCAATTCGTGACTATCCGCATCGACTTCTTTCAAAAGAAAATAGCACGAGATTCGGATACGGGTCTTCTAGGCCGAGCGTTCTGTTTCGCGCTCCTGATAAGGTTGATGCACTCCTTTCCTGTTTCAGCGGAAGAGCGGGGATTTAATAAATGATCCCCGCCGCAAGCGGACGGGGTATTAGAAGAGTGCCAACTGGTGATTTGTGTATAACTTTTGATAGGCATCCCCTTGTTGTTTGACATATTTCCCTATCATATTTTCATTGCCATGCTTACCCACTGTGC
>BQIZ01000036.1 GCA_021604365.1 Nitrospirales bacterium | reverse complement strand
GGCAGTTACGTGGCGGGTGAAGAAACCGCGATGTTGGAATCGATGCAGGGTCGTCCGGCGCAGCCCAAGCAAAAACCACCGTTTTATCCCACGGAGTTTGGACTGCATGGCAAGCCGACCTTAGTCAATAATGTTGAAACGCTGTCGAATATTCCCCAACTCTTACGAAATGGACCAGAATGGTTTCGTCAGGTAGGCACCAGTACCACTCCAGGAACGATGTTGTTTTCGCTCAGTGGAGCCGTGAATCGACCCGGTGTGTATGAACTGCCGTTGGGAACGTCCATCAGACATTTGATTGAGGTGTGTGGGCAGGGCGTGCCGAACGGACATGGTGTCAAAGCCGTATTCCCCGGTGGGCCATCCTTTTCCATGGTGGGGGCGGATCAATTGGAATTATCCATGGATTTCGATTCGCTGAAGAAAGCCGGCACGGGATTAGGGTCTGCCGGCGTCATCGTGGTTGATGATGCGACGTGTATGGTGGAGCAAACGCTTAAGTTTTCAGGATTTTTTGAACGGGAAAGTTGCGGGCAATGTCCACCATGCCGGATTGGTACCCAAGAATTAGCTATCCTGATGAGAAAAATTGAAGATGGCTCAGGAGAAGAGCGCGATCTGGCCAAACTATTGCAGATTTGTGGCTTTGTCAAAGGCACTGGGTTTTGTACCCTGGTCACGGGGGCTGCCGTATTAGTACAAAATAGCCTACGTCTGTTTCGCCAGGAATTCGAAGAACATATTCGCCTGGGGCGATGTCCGTTCAGGCCTGTTCCAGTTGTTGCTGAGTAAGGAGGAGACTGTATGCCTCGCGTCACATTTCTTCATCCGGACGGTAAATCCGGCGAAGTTTCTGAAGGCCTTTCCCTCTTAGAAGTCGCGGAGGAACTCGGATTCCCATTGAATCATGATTGTGGCGGGAACGCCTCCTGCACGACCTGTCGCGTGGATGTGATTGCAGGCCAAGAGAATCTTTCTGATATCGATTTTGATGAACAGGACTTGCTTGATCGGGAAGCGCTGACTGAGCCTTACCATCGATTAGGCTGTCAGGCTCGAGTGTTAGGGGATGTGATTGTGCAGGTCCCCGAAGAAAAATGGGGTGAAGCTGAAGTAGAACAATCTTTGTGAATTTGCCTTTTTCCCATGAGAAGGTAGGAGGTGAGGGTATCCACCTCATAGCCGTATTTTTGAGGAAACCTCTCGCAAAAAGAAAGAATGCTGAGACAGACTGCCATGCCGACCATATCCTCAATCACCAGAACCTATAGGTTTTGTGCTGCACATCGCTTGCATACCGATCAATTGCCTGACGATATCAATCAAAAAATTTTTGGGAAATGTAATAACTTGAACGGACATGGGCATAATTATACGGTTCTCGTGACGGTGACCGGAGAAATAGATCCGCATACAGGGTTGATTACAAACGTGGACGACTTGGATCGCCTCGTGAAGGATAAGATTGTCGATCGTTTTGATCATCAACATCTCAATTTTGATCCCGCCTTTGCACAACTCACGACAACTGGTGAGAATTTAGCGCGTTTAATTTGGGATCTACTGGTTGATCAGATTCATTCCGGGCAATTGGCGAAAATTGGTGTGATTGAAACCAGAGATAACTTCTTTGAATATATGGGTGCTCCAAGAGTGCTCAGCGAATCTTCCAACAGAAACGGGATAAAGGAGAACTAATGCCGAGTAAGACGAAGCGGCCCTCATCTGTCAAGCCACGGGCGGTCGATCCACACATTAGCCAGCCAGTCGGAATGCCCAATCTCGCGAATCTGGAAATCATTGTAAAGCAGTTATTGGAAAATTTGGGTGAAAATCCCCAACGGCATGGTTTAGCCGATACGCCCAAGCGGGTAGCCAAATCTATGGCCTTCCTTACCAAAGGCTATCAACAAGATATCGATGAATTATTGAATGGGGCTCTCTTCCCTATCGTATATGATGAGATGGTCATTGTGCGCGATATCGATTTTTTTAGCCTCTGTGAGCATCACCTTCTGCCGTTTTTTGGGAAATGTCATATCGGGTATATTCCCAATAAGCATGTGGTGGGCTTGAGCAAAATCCCACGGATTGTCGATGCCTTTAGTCGTCGTCTGCAAGTCCAGGAACGGTTGACGGTCCAGATTGCCCACACCCTTCACACGAAGCTCAAGCCGCGTGGGGTGGCTGTTGTCATGGAAGCCCGCCATTTGTGTATGAGTATGCGTGGAGTAGAAAGGCAGAATACCGTGGCGGTCACCAGCGAAATGCTTGGTGTATTTCGGAAACAGGAACAAACCCGGGACGAATTTCTTAAGCTCATCCGCCAGCGGGGATGCGAGGGCGATTAACTGTTCCTCTATTTCATCTTTCCCGTTCAGACACGGCGGGTGTCTGCTCTTTTCTAGAGATTTGATTTTTTTCTCGGAATGAGGTTAAATCCGACATTCTTGAATTTTCATATGGATCCCCACGGAAGGGCATGTCGCGCAGGAGGCGCCGGTCTCATCCTTGTTTTTTCTTTCAGGTGCTGTGTTTAGATGGTCCGGGGGAATTACAGGTGCAAGAATTCCATCTTAAGATGAGATAGGATATGAATGAATCTTACATGTGAGTTTTCCACATAGAGAGCATTTTCATGTAACCTCTCTCTTTGAGAGTACCTGGTCTTCCTTCCTGTTAGCCCTAACTTTTCTCTCTTTCTCTAGTAACTACCTGGATCGGATATTTTTCTCATCTGTTTGGCGTTCCAGCAATATTTATAACCGGTGCGTCGTGAGGAAGCTCCGAAGTGCTTCATTAAACGCGGCGGGTTGTTCAATGTTTGAGAGATGACCGGCTTCAGGGATGGTGACCAAGGTTGAGCCGGCTATCCGCTCGGCCATGTAGTGAGACTCTGCGACCGGGGTGGCGACATCATGTTCGCCCACAATGACTAAAGTCGGGCAGGTCATTGTTGATAAAAGATCCGTTGAATCAGGTCTGGCGGCCATAGCCACCAAATCGACGACGATCCCCGCTGTTGATGTTTGAAGAATCATCTGTCGAACCCGCTCCACAATTTCAGAATGATGCTCAATGGTAGAAGGGGCCAGAAGTTTAGGAAGCATGAGGTCGGCAATGGCCGATGCTCCCTCGCTAAAAGCCACTTCAGCCATCGAACGACGTCCGGCTTTCCCTTCCTCACTATCCGCTTGGGCTCTCGAATCGGCTAAGACCATTGCATGCACCCGATTCCCATAATGTCGATGAATTGAAAAGAGGATATACCCGCCCATTGACAAGCCCACAAAGACTGCTTGAGCAATCCCGAGATGGTCGAGCAGGTGGATGACACCCTTGGCATAATGGTCCAACGTATCATTCCATAACACGATGTCGGATTCTCCATGTCCTCCAAGGTCGATTGTGATTACCCGATAGGTGTCCTTCAGCGCATCGACTTGAGGTTGCCACATGGTTTTGGAAAGTGGAAAGGCATGGATGAAGACGAGAGGCGTGCCGTTCCCTTGATCGGAATAACCGACTGTGACTCCATCAATGACAGCCTTCACCGTTCCCTCCTTTTTCTTCTAAGGTAGCCACATCGATTCTTCTCGAGAGATTCAATTAACGTGCAATAAACCGGTTTCATTTGCGGGTGCATGACCGGTGGTTATAGCATACTCAGAATATAGAGGTAATCACGAAATCGGTTAGCAAAAATGCCTTGGGGGTGAGTGAGTTTTCATGGAATTATTTGAGTCACAGTCCCAGGAAGATCTTTTCCCTGTTCAGGCTCCTTCCGATACACGCCATGCTCCATTAGCGGAGAGAATGCGGCCGAAGGATTTTGAGGAGTTTGTGGGGCAGGAGGATGTTCTGTCTGAAGATCAGCCGCTGCGTGTGGCCATTGAACATGATCGTGTGCCCTCTCTTATTCTGTGGGGTCCGCCGGGGACGGGGAAGACGACGTTAGCAAGTTTAATCGCCCAAAAAACCCAGGCGACATTCGTGCCATTTTCAGCGGTGCTCAGCGGGGTCCCAGAGTTGCGGGGATTATTGAAGACGGCTCAACAACGCCGAAAGGTGTCAGGGCAGCGAACACTTCTTTTTGTGGATGAAATTCATCGATTCAATAAAGCGCAACAGGATGCCTTCCTCCCCTATGTTGAACGGGGCGATATCATACTCATTGGAGCTACCACGCAGAATCCTTCTTTTGAAGTGATTGCCCCCTTGTTGTCGCGGTCCATGGTGGTGGTGCTCCAATCCTTAGCCGAGGAGGCGTTGAGACATATCTTGAATCGGGCCCTTTTAGATACGAAAAGGGGTCTTGGCTCTTCACGCGTCTCACTGACTCCCGAGGCTCAGCAACTGTTGATTGGGTATGGCAATGGCGATGCGCGTTCGATGTTAACGGGGCTGGAATTCGTCGTTGGCCAATATGCGAAGTCAGGGAAACCTACCACCATCGATCAACCGCAAGTCGAGCAAGCCCTGAAGCAGAAGGCTTTACGATACGATCAGGATGGGGAAGAACATTACAATCTGATTTCGGCCTTTATTAAAAGCATGCGGGACTCCGACCCGGATGGGGCGTTGTATTGGCTGGCGCGGATGTTGGAAGGCGGGGAAGATCCCAAATTTATCGCTCGGCGTATGATGATTTTTGCGTCGGAAGATATCGGGATGGCCGACCCGCAGGGGCTCTTGATTGCCTCAGCCGTCTTTCATGCGGTGGAGGTTATCGGGTTACCTGAAGCACAAATCAACATGGCCCATGGGGTGACCTATCTGGCGACTGCTCCCAAAAGTAATGCATCGTATGCAGGGATTTTGGCGGCGAGGAAAGATGCCAAGGAAAAAGGTAATCTGCCCGTCCCGCTACATTTACGTAATGCCGTGACTTCCCTTATGAAGGATTTAAGCTATGGCAAAGATTACCGCTATGCCCATGATGATCCAAAGGGTGCCAAAGACCAAACACATCTCCCTAAAGAATTAAAAGGCCGCCAGTATTATCGGCCCACGGGTTCTTCCTCTCCTGCTGATGACGAAGAAGATATTAACTCACCCTGGTAGTTATGGAGTTCTGAAAAAGAGCCGGTTTTCGGACCGGCAGCCGAGGTCATTTTGTTTCGGCAAAAGGACCCAAAACCATGGTGGCCGTGGTGTGGCCCGTCGGGTTCCCTGCGCGGTTCGCCGACTCCGGCGGTGCGCAAACTCGCGGAGCTTGACCTGAGTCTTCTAGAAGGGCTCAAACAGTGCGCGCCTTTTTCCCGGAGCCGCCTGCACTGCTCGGCCACACCACAAGGCCAAGGGAGACTGCTGAACAATTAGTCCTTTAATATTTTGGAAGGCAGCAATTTGCTGCACTCAGACAAGGACCGCCTGATACAAATAGCGTCCGACCCAATTGCCGGCGTTGGTCCTAGGGCGGAGTTGAGGGAGTGAGGTGGAGGATTCTAGTGAAGACCAAAGGGTTGAATTCATAAAATGACAATAAATGTCGAATATGTTACTGAATCGCTTATCCTGTTACATCAAAATCAAAAAAACTTGCAAGTAAGAAAAGACATGCAGATATTTTATGGTGTTTATAGAGAACCCATTTCCCATGCAAGAAGATGGTGTTATGCCGATTTTCATAAAAGGCCGCGATAATTTGCTAGACGCGTAGAAATTCGTGGAGTCTTACTTGGAAAAAATAACTTATGAAATAAGTTGAAGTGAAAATGCTTTGTTTTTTGGTGCTCCCGTACTTATAAGTTTCGCCTTCATTAATGACTTCTGAGTGAAGAATTTCACAAACATTCGGCGAGAACTCCTAAGGCGTGCTAAGCGAGCAGTAACTCAAGAATCCGAATCTTATGCGGATCCATCTAATCACTGTTAAGCCTCCCATACCACGAGCTGCCAGCTCTCAAAGACAGAATAAATATGAAAATCTTCCTCTGTTATGCATCTGAAGATCATGTGATCGCAGAACAAATTCAGCTTGCTCTCACAGCTACCCAAGGCACAGTCTTCTTCGACGAGCAGAGTCTTCCTCCTGGAAGTGACTTTCACGCCCGCATTCGCATAGCAATCAAGGAGGCCGATATCTTTGTCTTCTTAATTACTTTGTCTTCGATCGCAAAAGGCAAGTTCACGTTAACTGAGCTTCAATTCGCCCGCGACAAATGGCCGAGTCCGGTGGGCAAGGTTCTCCCTGTGAATCTTGGGGATGTTCCTATAGCCTCACTCCCGAACTATTTAAAAGCGGCAACCGTGTTGCCGATCTATGGCAATGCACCGTCCGAGGTTCGAGCGGCCATCGAGAAAATGCAGGAGGGTGTTCCCGCGCATCCTGATAGACTAGAGCTGCCGCGTGAGGATCGGCCTCACTCCGACCTTGTCAAATATGCACTCACCCGAAGCATTCCAAGTCACTCCACAGCGAGCGTGCTCCGCGGTGTGTGGTTCGTCTTCCAGTTGGATGGTCACAAGTTTGCGTTCTGGTCCAGTATCACTGGCAAGGAGGAGGTCTACCTCGATGGCAAGTTAGTTTCTTCACGTCGGAGAAGGGTAGCACTCTCACTCGGGCACACATACACCATGGAAGTGGGAGATAGTGAGTATGCCATCGCCGTCAAAGTGCGAAATCCCATGAAAGGAGAAATGGAGTGTACCCTAGCCCGCAACGGAGAGTGGTTGCTCGGATTAGTTACGAATGTCAAGTACCCGAAGGGGTTCCGTATCTGGTTGCTTCTGAGCTGTTGTGGCCACGTAATATTGTTGTCTTGGATATTTGGACTCGAACCATCAATTTGGCTTCTTGCCCTTTCTGGTGTAATCCAGGCCGTCTTGTTACTAACGGGTTCGTTTGTCCCCCGTATTTCGGTAACAGAATTTCAACCATTATCCAGCTCAGAGGTCTAACCATTTGCTCAAGCGGACAACCACCGGCAATTCGGCGTCTGTCTCTTCCTTCAAATGTTAGCTGACAGACCAACCACTATCAGACCAAGGCAAAAGGTTACAGAATATCCCATAGTGTTACATGCGTCATATGAAATTCTTCTAATATCCTTGAGGTGGAAGGGGAGATCCGTATCGTTTCGATACGGGGTTCCATGATAGACCAGAGCATGCTAAGAGCCTGAAGCCTCCGGGGTTTAGTTCGCGCGGAGTGGTTTGCTTGTTTGCTTTTCTGATAGAAAAAGCTGGAATTTTGAGAATTAGGAAATTTGGGATTGTTGTTTTTCGAGTTGGGCGCTGAGGTCGCCCCATTTGTGGGTGAGACGGTCGAGGTCATGGCCCCATTGTTCGCGTTCGTGGTGAAGGGAATTCCAGCGGGAGTAGTCTTGATAGGTGGCCGGGTCGGCGAGTTCTACGTCCCGAGCTTTGATTTGTTCTTCGAGCTGGGCAATGTCTTTTTCCGCTGTGGTAACTTGTTTTTCCAAACGGGCGATGCTTTTTGAGAGGTCTCGTCGAGATGGACCGTCAGGAGGGGCGACGGTTGTCGTGGCTTTCCCATTGGTGGAATGCTCGGTGGTGGGTTTTTCCTTTTGGGGTTTCTCTTTTTTCTTGGATTTTTTCTTGTCGACTGTGGCTTCCGGCGGAACCTGGTCTTCAAGTTCTTTAGCCCGTTTCCAGCAGTAATATTCATAGTCGCCGATGTAATCGCGGGCTTGTCCGTCGTCTATTTCTACGACGCGTGTAGCCACACGCATGAGGAATGTGGGGTCATGCGAGATAAACACCATGGTCCCGGGGAATTGCAACAGCGCATCCGTCAACATATCCACGGATGTGGGATCTAAATGGTTGGTCGGCTCGTCCAGGAGCAATGTATTTGCCGGTTCGACTAACATGCGCGCTAAGGCGACTCGGTTGCGTTCCCCGCCGCTTAAGGCTTTGATTGGTTTTTTCTGATCATCTCCTGAGAATAAAAACGCACCGGCTAAACCCCGCAAGAAGTTTCGCTCAGTCATGGGCGCGGCTTCTTCCAGTGAATCCAATATGGAATGTTCAGATTTCAGAATTTCGGCCTGATGCTGGGCAAAGTAGTGGAGGGTGACCCCGTGCCCCAAGGTTCTGGATCCTTTGTCGAATTCTAAAACTCCAGCCAGGATTTTGAGGAGCGTAGATTTTCCAGCCCCGTTTTCCCCGACTAAGGCCACGCGTTGTCCCCGCTCAACCGAAAAATCCAAGCCATCATAGATGATCTTCTCGTCATAGCGTTTCCCGATATCCCGTAGCTCGAATACGTCTTTTCCACTGGCCGGGGGATCCGGGAATTTAAATCGCAACCGTTTCGTGTCCCGCTGCAATTCAATGCGTTTCACTTTTTCAAGTTGTTTGATGCGGGATTGCACCTGGCTGGCTTTGTTGGCCTGGTACCGGAACCGGTCGACGAAGTTTTGGACGCGTGAAATTTCTTTAGATTGTCGATTGGCGGCGGCCTCTTCCTGGGCGTCTCGTTCTGCCCGGAGTTTTTGGTAACGAGTGTAATTGCCGCGGTATTCCTGCAGAGTATGATTCCGGACTTCCCAGATGTGGGTGACCATGGTGTCTAAAAATCCCGTATCATGGCTGATGATCAACAGGGTGAAATTTGACGTGAGTAGGAATGATTCCAGCCAACGCTGTGTTGGTTTGTCGAGGTGGTTGGTCGGCTCGTCCAACATGAGCACGTCGGGGGCTGATAGCAATAAGTGGGCTAGGGCTACCCGCATGCGGTAGCCACCGGAGAGGGTATCAATTTTTCGTTCCCAATCCGACTCCTGAAATCCTAAGCCGGCAAGAATCCGCTTGGCTTCGTGATCGGGGAATTGGTTCCGATGTGTCGCATCAAGAATCGTGTTCCCCGGCAAGGACTCCAGTTCCTGTGGCAGATAGCCTAGGCGAAGAAAAGGACGTTGTCGGATTTTTCCACTTTCGAATTCCTCCTCAGTGAGGATCATGCGCATCAATGAGGTTTTGCCTGACCCATTCGGACCAACAAGCCCCACGCGGGTGTTGGGTTTGAGGTGTGCCGAGGCCTTAATAAATAGGGGTTTTGTGGGGTGGCTCTTGGAAATTTGTTCAATATGCAACATGCGGAAGCACCATCCAATATGTGAGATGAAAACTGAGTCAAAACCCCTTTTTCATGGTCAAAAAGACGGAAAGGAGGGATGAAATTGGTGGAGCTGGCCGGGATTGAACCGGCGACCTCGTGAATGCCATTCACGCGCGCTCCCAACTGCGCTACAGCCCCACACCGAAAATGATGCTATCACGCGACTCAGGTTCGGTCAAGAAAACACTGATGAAAGAAAGACCTGGCTCCCTCGTTGACAAATTATGCGGTGAGACCTACGATTCACCCTTGAAGCTCTGGCTGACCCGCTGGCCGAGTTTTTTTTTGTCCCGTGCTCCTGTCCTGTGCGTGTGGAGGAAACTATGGCCGCGTTGGTTGTCGTCGGCTCCCAATGGGGAGATGAAGGAAAAGGAAAAATTGTGGATCTTCTGGCCAAGGATGCGGATGTCATTGTCCGCTATCAGGGAGGTTCCAATGCCGGCCATACGGTCATTACCAATAAAGGCACCTTTATCTTTCATTTGATTCCTTCGGGTATTCTCTATCGAGGGAAGGTGTGCGCGTTGGGGAACGGGGTCGCCATTGATCCGGCCGGGTTGATCGAGGAGTTGGATCGTTTGATCGCTAAGGGGATTCCGGTTGGAAAACGATTTCTGATTAGTAATCGGGCTCATGTCATCATGCCGTACCATAAAGCCATCGATAAGGCGGCAGAGCAGGCGAAAGGGGCCAGGCGAATCGGGACGACGGGCCGAGGCATTGGGCCTGCGTATGTCGATAAGATGGCGCGAGTCGGCATTCGCATGGGAGATTTATTAAATCCCGATGTGTTGCAACAAAAGATTAAGGAAAATTTGGTGGAAATTAATGCGTTCTTAGAGCGCATTTACAATGTGGATGGTTTCACCGTTGAGAAAATTTTCAAAGATTATCAAGCCTACGGTGAGAGGCTTCGTCCTCATATTACGGATGTGGCATTGGTCCTGGATCGAGCCTTTGAGCGGGAGAAACGTGTCTTGTTTGAAGGGGCGCAAGGAACCCATTTAGATGTTGATTTTGGAACCTATCCCTATGTGACATCTTCGAGTTCCTGCTCGGGTGGTGCCTGTACCGGAAGTGGGGTCGGCCCCACGACGATTAAAGGAGTCCTGGGTGTGACGAAGGCCTATACCACCAGAGTCGGTGGAGGTCCGTTTCCGACAGAATTGACGGATGAAATGGGTCAGCAACTCATGCAGCGTGGAAATGAATACGGGTCGACCACGGGTCGGGCCCGCCGGTGTGGCTGGTTGGATATGGTGTTATTGCGATATGCCGTTCGAATCAACGGACTCACCTCATTGGCGATCACGAAGTTGGATGTGCTGGATGGCTGCAAAGAATTGAAAATTTGTACGGGATATCGATATCAGGGAAAGCTCCACAAGGAAATGCCAGGTGATTTGGAAGTATTGGCCGGCTGTGAACCGGTGTATGAACGATGGAAAGGCTGGACAACGGAAACGTCTGGATTGAAGACCCATCGAGGTCTTCCACCTGCAGCTAAACGGTACTTGGCCAGAATTGAGGAATTAACCGGATGTCGAATAGATATGATTTCGACCGGTTCCAAGCGTGAAGATACAATTATTGTGAGAAATCCCTTGGTTCGATCACGCAAGGGTTCATAACTTTAATGGTCCTTTGTATTTTTCTCTACAGTAAGTTTGACAACACCGGAATCCATTGTTAGCATCGCGACCCGGTGAGCCGCTAGCTCAGTTGGTAGAGCATCGCCCTTTTAAGGCGAGGGTCGTGCGTTCGAGCCGCACGCGGCTCACCATATAACAAGAGGTTATCCCTCTTGCTTATTTCCTCCCTGTGAGAGAGACAGGGTTTGTTTTCACGCTTCCCTTCAAAATTTTTCCCCAGAGGGTGTTAGAATTTTCCAAAAAATCCTTCGCGGTGTTGCGCTCGTGTGACCTCCTGTTAATCTCATCTTAAAGAATTTTGGCTATCTCCTCTTGATTAGCTTTTCTATCCCCATGGACTGAATAACATTTTGAGACGAATAAGCCCACATCCTTAGTGTCATACATATAATTTGTGAATGAATATCATTTGTGCTCGATTTGGGCATAGGGAAAAGTGAGAGATTTGTCGGAGGGTAAGATAGGGCCTTCATATGGCGTATGTGGGGCCACTTTTTTTTACCTTACACGATTGAAGTTATAAGCCGAACATTCTCAACTTTCCAGCACTTAGAGGATGTGGTGAAGACATGGTCATTTTCAAGTCTTTCTGCCGGTTGCCTATTCTTGTGGGATCGCTCCCTTTACCTGTTTATTTTTTTGTATGCCAGGCTCCATGAGCTGAAATTCCATGACAAAGGTCTTACATAGTATTGGGTATGCCACGCCGATTGTCACTGTTCTTGGGCTCTTAATGATCTACCTAATGGCACCAGAATTCTATTTGATCTACATCCTGGAAGAAGTTCAGCGTGAACAAGGTGCGGTGGAGATTGTGACATTTTGGTCCGCACTGATAGGCGGGGGCATGTTGCTGGGGTCTAGCTGGAAATTCTGGAAAAGCGGAAACTGGCCGGTGGCCGGTGTGATCGGAGCGGTTTCCGCCGCTACGCTTCTTTT
The DNA here is from genome assembly GCA_021604365.1 of Nitrospirales bacterium. Classification (GTDB taxonomy): domain Bacteria; phylum Nitrospirota; class Nitrospiria; order Nitrospirales; family UBA8639; genus Nitrospira_E. The sequence goes on along the minus strand of BQIZ01000036.1, from coordinate 15,354 downwards.
TGCCGGAGAAGAAATTGGTTGAGGACAGATCTATTTTGGGTGGGAAACTCCCCTCTGGTGGAGTACGCGTTTTGGTGAATCAACAGACCTCCATAGCAGCCGGTTTCCGGCTCACACATTGGCAGCCATATTTCTGTTCGTGATATTTATTCTTTTACCGTTTGTCTGGAAGTTTCAACTGCCTCTTCGATTGCCGGCAAATTTAAAACCGGCCATCCCGGAAGGGCCGGTCATTTTCACCATTGTGTTTGCCACCCTATCGGGAGCTCAAGGGTTTCTACTTCTGGCTAACGCCGCTTGGCTACCGGGATCGTTTTTATGAAGAATTTTTGTGGGGTCTGAATGAACACAAAGAAATGTTGATCGCCATCGCCATGTTCTGTATGCCCTCTACCGCCTGCCTCATCTAAAACAGATTCGTTCTCCCTCGTGAGCCATTCGACCCCGGTCTTTGGTTCTGATCTTCTCACTTTCTCCGGACATTAACAGCTTTTCCGGCTCCCATCAGTTCAGGGTAGAATGGTGTAGATTTAATTCTTAGGGTTTTTCATTGCGCGCCACGCAAGAATGACGGTGAGGAGCTTTTGAACAGCAGAACTTCAGATTGTGGTGTCTCGTACTTAGTGATGTTGCGTTAATCGAGCCAGGTTGGCGTTGGTTTGTGACAACACCATGGCGAAGGTTGCGAAATCCGTGTCGGTCAATGGATGCCCCGTAGAACCTCGATCCACCAGGATGACCCCGATAGGCCTGTTTGGCGCATGTAAGGTTCCGGCGAATCCGGGCGGGTCCCCCCAGTATTTCAAAAAGTCAGTCGGCATTCCTCCGGATCCCCCTTCTTTGGCCAATGAAAAATATTGAATAGGGTGAAACCTATGGAGCAATCGGTCCCAGAAGGTTCCACGGGAAAGAGGGCAATGAAAAGTGGGGTGGATGGTTTCTGCATGTGGACCATAGCCGATTTTGGCATGGAGCATGTCTTTTCCTGGTACTACTAATGCGAGCCAGACCCGTTCAAATCCATATGAAGCATAGAGCGTTCTGGTGACAAAGGTAAGCAGCGAGGAGGGTTCCGATATTTTCATGGACTGAATGGTGAAATCGAGCAATGGCCTATCGGATGCCGGAGATGGCGGGAGGGAAGGTGAGGCTTCCTGGGCTGGTTTTATTGATTCTTCGGAAAGAATCCCTTCTGAGTGTAGAATCTGATGAATTGTTTGGGTGAGCCGATGTAGGTGTTGGTTGTGAAGAATTGTGCCATCGGCATTAGATGCGGGAAGAAAATGCTGTCGATCAATGTTGATGGCCGAGGCAATTTCTGATGCTTGACTGAAAGCTTGGGACACCGTGTGTTCCAATTGGATCATGGAGAGGCCGAATGGGGGCAGAAACTGTTCGATCAGGCCTTGGAGCACCTCTCCCTGCTTGGCAGCCAATGGGTTTAGGAGGCAATAACTCAGTTCATTCGCGGCTCGGACGATACTTTCCATGATCTGTTGATCTGCTTCCGGACGGGATTTAGGCCAGACAGGCTTTTTCTCCAATAATTGGACCAAGCTCTCCGGCAGATTCCAATGCTTGGCCATAGCGGCAGCGATGACATGCAGGGGTCGTCCCAAAAGAGTCAGTTCGGCTTTGGAGACCTTGGCTGGATCTTCCCGGCGAATGGCTTCTAGTTGTTCGCCTACGTCCGGTCGACAGAGGGCGAGGATGAGGTCTCCCAGTGAGTAGAGCATGGCATTGGTAAATAACGATCCCGCCTCCCCGTAATTGATGGCTTTTCCTAGTTCCTGGGCTTGAGTTCCGGCGACGAGAGCCCGCGCCAGGAGGTGTTTCAGATTGACGGTGTTGGCTCCGAAGGTGTCGGCCTGTTCAATTAGTTGGGCAGAGACCACCATGGCGCGAGTGACGTCAAATCCAATAAGGGCCACCGCATAGGTTGGGGTTTTGACTGGTGTGCGGGTATGATAGGCAGAGCTATTTGCGATTTTGATGACATTGGCCATCATGGCTTGATCGCGCATGATAATTTCTCCAATGTCGCTGGCACTTGAGCGTTTATCCTGCGTAAGATTGAGAACTTGGATACAACTTTCCCGGAGGATAGGCAGGGTTTCCGGGGCTTCGGCGAGCAGACTCTCCAGAAAGGAAGACGGTGTTGTGTGCCCGGTGGAGGTAGCGAGATTCATGATAGCATCTCCGCCAGGGTTGAGTGTCAGGCGGTAATTCCTGGGCCCGGTGGTTTTAGATCAAGGAAAATAAGCCGGGTAATTGGCTCTAAAGGTTAATTCTCGGTTATATTTTCCGAAATATTAAACCCTCCTCACTCTCGGAGGTGTGATGTCGGTCTCCTTTCTTTTGAATTAAATGGTACCTGCATGAGAAATAGAATTTCCTGCTCCGCTCAAGAGCTGAGCCAATTAGATGCGGACATGCTTCAATCGGTGGTTGGGGGAACGGTCTTCGAAGAAGGGCATCAATATTTTTCTGCCCAACGGGTCAAGATTCTTGAGGCGGACCAGACGCAAATCATGGCTGAGGTTAATGGCGTCTATGGCATGTATACGCAAATCATTAAATTGCGTGCGGGGACCTTGTCGACCAGGTGTTCCTGCCCATCGAACGAGCAACCTTTTTGTCGTCATTGTGTCGCGGTATTACTGCATCAATTCCATAACGGGTCATCTCTTAAGCCGGGACCCAAGGAGGATCCCAAGGACCCGGCTTCTCCTCCTTCCGATCCGCGGATACGGACAGCAGAGCCCTATGCTGATGAATCCGAGGGTGCGGGTGATTTGAATTTTTGGGAAGCGATTTTGTTTATTGATTGGGTTCAAAAAGCCGCAGGACTTCTGGGTAAGGAGGCCACTTTACCTCCAGTGCCTGGTTCCATGGGGGGTGTTGCTCGGGAATGGGTGGGTATGGTTGAACGCCTCAATTCACAGTGCATGGAAGGCGAGGAAGATCGGATTGATGCCTTGAGGAGCCTGCAATCAGCCGAAGGCATGATTGATAGGCTCACGAAGGAGCTGGAGGCGTTGAAAATGGAATCCGAGGTGGCTCAACAGAATTGCAGGGTGTTAGAGAAAAAAGTCAAACAATTGCAAGACGCATTGGCGGAGATCACTGAGACACCCAGCTAGGCAAGGCGTGCCGCAGGCTTGGTGGGGAATTTGCCTTTCAGGTCAGGTCATGGCTTAGTGAAACGGAAACCCCTTTGAATCTTTTTATATGAGAGGAGAGCCGTCGGATTTTTTATGAAAAAATTAGGTAATGACGTCCGTTAATCATTCATGCTCGAATCTTTCTGGGCTCTTCCATCCGTTCCATTGATTCAGGTGCCTGTCCCACCATTTCAAGAACATTATCGACAATTTGTTTCAGCGCGTTGGTTGCTGGAGAAGAGGGAGCTAGTTCTACAACAGGAAGATATTTCAGGATGGATTGCTGAACCTGAATATCCTCTGGAATCTTGCCTAAGATTGACAGGTCGGTTCCGACGTATTGCTTAAGCAGGTGTTGTAAGTGCAGGGTATTGATCCTGGATTTGGGTGTCATTCGGTTTAAGATGAGGGCCGGTTGAAACCATTTTAGAGCCTCTTGAGCAATCGCCACACCTGATTCGCTCGTTTCTCCAACGGCTTTCAGTACTGCTGTGACGCTATGAAAGTCTTTGTCCAAAAGGGCGTCTGCCACTGGGTCGCGGGCTGAAAAAGCCGCAAGAACCTTTCGAATGGCAGCAAGTTTAATGAATCGATACAGATCTAAAACCGAGGTTGGGTCAGGGGTTGCTACGGCCAGAAAAAAGTCTGCGAGGAGAAAAAAGTCCAGTGCGTGATAATTGGTCCCTGCGCCGACGTCAACGAGAATGATGTCTGCATCAAGTTTGTGTAAGTGCCGGATGAGGCGTTTTTTTTTGGCATGTTGCAAATTTGCGGTAATAAGGGTTTCCCCAGTTCCAGGAATGAGCTTGAGGGAGGAGAGGCCGGGAATAGGGTGGGCGACCTCATTTAAGTTTTTGAGCGTGTTTGTCAAAAAATCTGAGAGAGTGGATGGAGGATGGAACATTCCAAACAAGATGTGGAGATTAGCCCCCCCAATGTCCATGTCGACCAGCGTGACGCGAAGTCCTTTTTTGGCAAGGAGGAGTCCCAGATTGCTGACGACCATGCTTTTCCCAACCCCGCCCTTACCGGAGGCCACAGAAACTATGCAAGGCATCGGTTGAACTCCTCTCTCGTTGATTTCACCAGGAAGTGAGTATCACCTTACTCAGAAAATAGCTTATCATAGGGTCCTTCTTATGCCCATGGTAATGGAATGCTTGCGTGGAAGGGCTGTTAAGAGCTTTTGACAAACCAGGACGTCGCGGTGAATCGGGTGAGCTCTTGTTTTTAAAAATGGAAAATGCTAGGTTAAATGCGAGTAGAGTGGGCGTGAGCCCACTTTTTTTTGGTCTTGGCTTGTGGCCGCTGTAGCGAGGAATTGTGGTGGCCTTCACGGCTGACAATCTTGAGCAAGTTATTCGTCAAGTTGGCGATCCAATCGCTCGAGCACTAGGAGTGGATATCTTTGAGGTTCAGTGCACCGGAAGACCCGCCAACCTTTTGGTTCGATTGACAATTGATAAAAAGGGGGGAGTTGGAATTGAAGATTGTGAGCAATTCCATCAGTCCCTGCGTCGAACCTGGGAGGTCCTTCACCCAGAGCAAGCCGCGTATCGGTTTGAAGTTTCTTCGCCTGGGCTAGATCGACCGCTCCGAGATCCAAAGGATTATGAACGAGTAGTGGGCGAACGACTTCGAGTCACTCTGAAAAGCTCGATCAAAAAACAATCAGTTGTCTTGGGGCAATTGATGACCGTCACTGATATGGGGATTCATTTAATGGATGACCAAATCAAGAACCCCCAAGAAGTAGTCGTGGCGTGGGATGATATTGCTAAAGCGAGATTAGAGGTTTCGTTTTAATGTTTTATTGGAAACGCGCACCAACCGCTCATGTCCATTTGAACCGCTCATCGTGCCTTGCGAGGAATACAAATGAAAAGTGAACTCATGTTGGTCATTGATCAAATCGGTCGCGAGAAAGGGATTGATAAGGCAAAAGTCCTTTTGGCCTTAGAATCCGCGCTTCTCACGGCAGCAAAGAAACGATTTGGGCATGGTGAAAATATTCAAGTCGATATTGATACGGAAACCGGCGAAATTTCTATTGTAAAGAAAAAGACGATTGCGGAGAACGTGCTGGATTCCAAAACAGAGATTTCATTGGAAGACGCCAGGAAAATTGATGATGAAGCTGAAATGGGAGACGAAATTGGCTCACTCATCGAGTTGGAAGAGTTTGGGCGAATAGCCGCACAGGCCGCGAAGCAGGTCATTTGTCAAAAAGTTCGAGAGGCTGAATGGGAGTCGATTGAACGGGAATATTCCAAAAAAGAAGGCGAATTAGTTCATGGGGTCATTTTGGGCCAGGAACGTCGAAATTATCTTGTGGACATTGGAAAAACAGAGGCCCTTCTCACGATTCAGGAGCAAATCCCGCGTGAAGCTCACCGACGGGGTGATCGAGTGCGGGCGTTGCTGCTAGAAGTTCGACGAACCCCCAAGGATGTGCAAGTGATCCTCTCCCGAGCGCATCCCCAATTCGTGGTAAAATTGTTTGGTCTGGAAGTGCCTGAAATATCTGAGAAAATTGTTGAAATTAAAGGTGTGGTGCGTGAGCCGGGGGACCGGACGAAAATTTCAGTGGCCTCACGGGATAAGGCGGTTGATCCGGTTGGCGCCTGTGTTGGCGTCAAAGGTTCACGTGTCCAGGCCATTGTTCGGGAGCTGCATGGTGAGAAAATAGATATTATCCCCTGGACCAATGATCCACGCGTTTTTATCGGAGAAGCCTTGAACCCTGCTTCCATTGAAAAAGTAGGGATTGACGAACAAAAAAAATCGGCGTTGGTGGTGGTGGCTGATTCTCAGCTCTCATTGGCAATTGGGAAGAACGGGCAAAACGTGCGCCTAGCAGCAAAATTGACAGGTTGGAAAATTGATATCATTAGCTCCACCGAATACGAAAAGCAAAAGCTTGAACGCGACTTGGAGATTAAGGCTGCCTTGGCTGAAGAGGCTTCACAGATTACAGAAGAGCCGGTGGGAAATGCCAAGGAGCCTGAAGTAGCCTCACAAGATGAGAACATGGATAATCCAGCGGTGGTACCAACAGAGTCTGGGCAGAGTTCGGGATCGTAAGGATACGGCTTCACAGTAAAGGACGTGCATGAGAGTTCATGAGATAGCCAAAAAAATTGGGATGGAGAGCCGTTTGCTTATTCCTGAATTAGTGCGACTTGGCATTCAGGTTAGTTCCCATAGCAATACAGTGGATGACAATATGGCCAAATGGGCGATGAATATTATCCTTGGTAAAACTCCTGAAACAACTCCGAAGCCAGGGGAGTCATCGGTTTCAGGGCATGCCGGTGTGAAAAACTCTGAAGGGGGCCGCCTACTGAAAAAAGATTCGTCGACTTCTGGGAGGCATCGGTCCGAGACAGTGGCCGAAAGCCCCAAAAAATCCGAAAAAAAACACATACTGATTAAGAAGAAAAAAACAGAAGAAGAAATCCTGGAAGAGATGAGAGAATCGTCTCCGGTCAGGGAAGCTGAGGCAGAAGAGTCGCTGGTCATCCAGGGTGAGTCAGAGGCTCTCTTGGATACGTCTCCTGTTTTAACTCAGATTCCAGACGAATTGGCTGTGGAATCTCCTCAAGAGGCCAGCGCCTTATTGCCTGCTGAATCGGGAGAGCTTCCTAGTGGTGTAGCGATTCCACCTGTTCCTGGTGTGAAAAGCGGTGCAATTCCTCCCGCTGATAAAACTAGTGAAAAAGATAGAAAAAGCGAAGGGAAGTCCGATAAAAAGAGTGCCGTTCCCTCTCGAGAGGTTCCAGTAGAAGAAAAAGGCAAAAAAAATAAAAAAGTTGCGCGTGTCAAAGATGAAGATGTTTTTGCCGCACGCTTTGAAGATGCCGCCGTCTGGCAAGATCTTCGACCGTTGCCAACTTTGCGACGTGAGGAACGTACCCGTCAGGTTCAACAGCCTTCGGTGGGTGAAGTCACAAAACCCAGGAAAAAAGTTATGAAGGTCACTGCTGGGATATCCGTGAAAGATTTTGCCGAAGTGATCGGTCAAAAACCCACGGAAATTATTCGGAAATTGCTGGATTTAAATATTGCAAAAACCCTTAATCAACCCATGGATTTAGAAGCTGGAGTGCTCATTGCGGAAGGTTATGGCCTCCTTGTGGAAGCCGTGGCTGCGAAGGGAGGGGAAGCCCTCTTGGAAGAGGTGATTGATGGTGGAGAACAGGGTAAATTAGAACCTCGAGCGCCAGTGGTGACGGTTATGGGACATGTCGATCATGGGAAAACCTCCTTGTTGGATGCGATTCGGAAAACCCAGGTGACCGACCGGGAGGCGGGAGGGATTACTCAGCACATTGGTGCGTCTTTCGTGAAGGCCGGTGAACGAGGCGTGACGTTCTTGGATACCCCAGGCCATGAAGCCTTTACGGCGATGCGGTCCCGTGGGGCTCAGGTTACTGATATTGTGGTCTTGGTCGTGGCTGCAGACGATGGGCCGATGCCTCAGACAATTGAAGCCATTAATCATGCGCAAGCGGCCAATGTGCCGATTATCGTGGCCGTGAATAAAATGGATAAGCCGGGGGCTAATCCCGATCGGGTCAAGCAAAGTTTAGCCGAACACGGCTTGCAACCTGAAGCATGGGGAGGTCAAACAATTTTTGTTGAAGTATCAGCGAAGCAAAACCAAGGGTTAGACCAATTGCTTGACATGTTGTTACTTCAGGCAGAAATTATGGAATTGAAAGGCGATTCCACCTGTTCCGCTCGAGGGGTTGTATTAGAAGCGAAGTTGGATAAGGGGCGTGGACCGGTTGCCACAGTGTTGATTCAGGCCGGAACCTTACGAATCGGAGAATCGTTTGTTGTAGGGTCAGTGAGCGGCAGGGTGAGAGGGTTAACATCGGATAAAGGGGAGCGTCTGAAGGAGGCCGGGCCATCGATACCGATAGAAGTCATTGGCTTGTTGGGAGTTCCTGAGGCCGGTGATCAACTGGTCGTGGTGAAGGATGAACGGGCTGCGAGGGAAATTGCCCAGGCCCGGCACCAAAAGCAAAAAGATGTGGGCCTATCATCGACGTCCAGAAGAACTCTCGAGGAGCTTTATGCAGAATCTAAAGATGGGGAGATCAAGGAGTTGCCGCTACTGATCAAGGCGGATGTGCAAGGATCAGTGGGAGCCTTGGGCGATGCACTTCTGAAGATTTCTACCGACGCGGTAAAGCTTAAGCTCATTCATAGTGGAGTGGGAGGCATCAACGAAACTGATGTGTTGTTAGCGGCTGCTTCAAAAGCGATTATCATTGGATTTCATGTTCGTCCGGATTCAAAGGCGGCTGCTATTGCTGAACGTGAGGGTGTGGAAATTCGGTTGTACACCATTATCTATAATATTCTTGATGATATTCGTTCGGCTGCAGAAGGTCTTCTGGCTCCAACGATCAGGGAGCGGGTAATGGGGCATGCGGAGGTTCGGCAACTATTCTCTGTTCCGAAAATGGGTACCATTGCCGGTTGTTACGTGAATGATGGGTCGATATCCCGTTCAAACACCAAGGTAAGAGTTGTTCGTGACCAGGTGATGGTCTATGAAGGAAAAATTGGGTCGTTACGGCGGTTCAAGGATGATGCACGGGAAGTTCAGCAAGGCTATGAATGCGGAATTGGAGTTGAAAATTTCAATGATTTAAAAATCGGCGATGTGTTAGAGGCCTACGTTTTGGAAGAGGAGGCCACAAAATTATAATCCAAAATGGATAAGGGGCTCATGAATGGGGATGATCGTGGGGTTGTGCACGCTCGAACTCCATATCCCTGATGTTCAATCCCTGAAAGGTAAGCGTCAGGTACTCTCAAGCTTGATTACCCGATTGCGAAATCGGTTTAATATTTCTGTTGCTGAAATTGACGAACAAGACATTTGGCAAAAAGCCATTTTGGGGGTGGCGTGTGTAGCGAATGACACGGGAAGAGTCAATCAAGTCTTAGACCAGGTCCTCAACTTTATACGATCCAATCCCTCCATCGAGCTTTTACGATCTCAAATTGAAGTCTTGTAAGCTCTCATATAAATTTTTCACGTCATGGCAAAAATAAATAGCAGTCGGGCGACGAGAGTTGCCGATCAGATCCGGATGGAAGTGGCAGAGATTCTTTCCAGAAAAACTAAAGATCCACGTATCCAATTTGTGACCGTGACAGGTGTGAAGATGACGGCGGATCTCAAAATCGCACGGATATATGTGACCGCTTTGGATCAAGCCCATTTTGACCAGGTGACAGGGCCTGGTCTTAAAAGCGCTGTGGGGTTTGTTCGCACCGAATTGGGCCGACGTTTAAATCTGCGTTATACACCGGAATTGGTTTTTTATCGTGATACGAGTGCTGAGTATGGGAACAGAATTGAAAAGTTGTTGGATTCTCTTCATGAGGAATCCGATGAAGCCGGTAAAGCTGAGGCACCCTCCTTTCTCCATGATAAGAGTGAAAGTATAGACGGGTAATGGCACCAATGGCGTCGTACATCGACCAGTCTAAAGGCTTGAAGGCACCGCAGGGAATGGCCTTACATGGAGTTCTGAATGTGAATAAGCCCGATGGATGGACATCGCATGATGTGGTGCAACGCCTCAGATCGGGTTTGGGTATTCCAAAAGTTGGGCATGCGGGGACCTTGGATCCCCATGCGACAGGTGTCTTGCCGGTTTTAATTGGAAAGGGAACCAAAATTGCCCAGTATCTGTCGGGATGGGAAAAAGAGTATGGCGCCGTGCTTCAATTGGGCCAACGGACAGACACACAAGATGCTTGGGGGACGGTCTTAGAGGAATTCCCAGTGGAATCTTTGACAGAGGATCGTATCCGGTCAGTATTTGCGACGTTTCAAGGGTCTATCCAGCAAGTGCCACCCATGTACTCGGCTGTGAAAATCGGGGGGCAACCCTTGTATAAAAAAGCCAGGAAAGGTGAGACCGTTGACCGACCCGCTAAAACCGTGGTGATCCATGATTTAGAAATTCAAAAACTGAATATCCCTGAGGTCGCGTTTCGAGTTGTCTGTTCCAAGGGAACCTATGTTCGGACTCTCTGCGATGATATTGGAAACGTATTGAAGGTGGGTGGACATTTGAAATGGCTTCAGCGTCGACGGGTCGGGCCTATTCATGTTGATCAGGCCCTTGAGGTAGCATCCTTGCTTGAGGGACTTGAATTTTCTCATCTGGATGGGGCATTTTTGAGTTTAGATCAGGCCTTAGATGGGTTTCACGCTGTTGAGGTCGATAGCGATGATGCTCGAAAGGTGCTCCATGGGAATGCGATTTCCTGGGATCGTGTGGTTCACACATTTGTGGAATCAAGAGTCTCACCCAAGGAGGAAAATTTGGTGAGGGTGAAACAGAAAAATGGGCAATTGCTTGCTTTAGGGAGAGGCCCGGTTTTTCAGACAGGCAAGGGAGGTCCCGTATTAGCGATTGAAACGGTGTTTTCCTAGTTTATGAAAATTTAGTTTCGATTAAGTGGGGATAAGACGACATCTGTAGAAAGATTTTCTTACTGAACTCATGTAACCCTGAGGAACTGGAGGAGGAGTTATGGGCTTAACAAAAGAAGTAAAAACGGCGGCCATAGAATCGCATCGCATTCACGACAAGGACACGGGTTCGTCTGAAGTGCAGATTTCCTTGTTAACCAATAGAATTACGAGTCTGACTGAACATTTCAAGACACACAAAAAGGACCATCATTCCCGAAGGGGCCTTTTGCGAATGGTAAGCAAGCGAAGAAAGTTATTGGATTATTTACGGCGTCGAGACGAGGGAAAATACCAAGCCGTGATCGCTGCACTTGGTATACGGAAATAAGACAGAATGCAGGTTTTAGGGTGAGCAGAATCAATGAGATGGGTGATAGATGCCAGGTTCTCAATGCGAAGCGAAGCCTCACACTCCATATCAATATATCCACTCAAGGATCAGAAAGGTTGAAACATGATTCATGTCGTTGAAATGGAAGTTGGTGGTCGCCCGCTTCGTTTGGAAACCGGTCGAATGGCCAAGCAGGCGGATGGTGCCGTATTGGCGACCTATGCCGATACCATGGTGTTAGCTACGGCGGTAGCCTCAAAGACCTCGAAGCCTGACGCCGATTTCTTGCCTCTGACGGTAAACTATCAGGAAAAAGCCTACTCAGCCGGGAAAATACCAGGAGGATTTTTCAAACGGGAAGGGGCACCCAGTGAAAAAGAGGTGTTGACCAGCCGACTCATTGACCGGCCGATTCGGCCATTGATGCCGGAAGGTTACTTTTTTGAAACCCAGATCATTGTGTCGGTGCTCTCTATTGATCAGACCATGTCTTCGGACGTCATCGGCATTGTTGCCGCGTCGGCAGCAATGGCCATTTCAGACATTCCAGCCTCCGAGCCTCTGGCAGGAGTGAGAATTGGACGAGTGAAGGGCCAATTCGTGGTTAATCCCGATAAGAAGGCACAGGAAGAAAGTGAGTTAAACCTCGTCGTGGCTGGAACCAAGGACGCCGTGATGATGGTCGAGGCTGGTGCGGATGGGCTTTCGGAAGACACGATGATTGACGCGATCGAACTGGCTCATCGGGAAATCAAGAATATCGTCGCCAAAATTGAAGAATTACGAGCAAAGGCGGGGAAAGTCAAACGGGTGTTGCAGGTCGAAGCCATTGACCCTGAAATTGAACAAGCGGTGAGAAAAATCGCAGCCGCTCCCATTGGTGAAGCGATGTATATTGCGGCCAAAGCGGATCGACAAGATCGTTTCGCGCAAATTCTACAAGAAGCCATTGAGGCGGTTGCCGGAGACGATGCTGATCAAAAAGCCAAGGTGAAAAAAGTATTTGCCAACTTGGAGTATTCCGAAGTCCGGAGAATTATCCTGGAAACAAAGAAAAGAGCTGATGGCCGGGGTCTATCCGACATTCGTCCGATATCCTCTGAGGCAGGGATTCTTCCTCGCACGCACGGTTCTGCGTTATTTACCAGGGGGGAAACACAGGCTTTGGCTGTGGTGACCTTGGGCACTTCAGATGATGAGCAACGGATTGATGCCTTGGAAGGCGAGTATTTCCGCTCATTTATGTTGCATTATAATTTCCCGCCTTTTAGCGTGGGTGAGGCAAAAATGCTTCGTGGTCCGGGACGGCGGGAAGTCGGGCATGGCAAACTGGCCCAACGGGCTTTAGAGGCCGTACTTCCTTCCAAAGAAGAATTCCCCTACACCATTCGGCTTGTCTCGGATATTCTAGAATCAAACGGGTCCTCTTCAATGGCCACGATTTGTGGTGGGGCATTAGCCATGATGGATGCGGGAGTACCCATTAAAACGCCGGTGGCAGGAATCGCGATGGGGTTAATTTTGGAACAGGGTGGCGTTGCGATTCTTTCAGATATTTTGGGAATGGAAGATCATCTGGGCGATATGGATTTCAAAGTGGCAGGAACGCGAGATGGAGTCACAGCCCTGCAGATGGATATTAAGATTGCCGGAATTACCCCCGACCTGATGCGGCAGGCGTTGGCGCAGGCTCGTGAAGGGCGATTGCACATCCTTGGGAAAATGGATGAATGTCTGACCGTACCTCGTACCGAGCTGGCGGCCTATGCACCCCGTATCACCACGATCCAGATCAAACAAGATAAAATCAGGGATGTCATTGGGCCTGGGGGCAAAATGATTCGTAGCATCATTGCAGACTGTGGAGTGAAAGTGAATGTGGATGACTCTGGAGTGGTCACGATTGCCGCGGTAGACGGGGAGTCGGCGCAAAAGGCAATGGATATGGTTCTGCGCATTGTTGAAGAGGCAGAGATTGGGAAAATTTACCTCGGGACGGTGCGAAAGATTGTAGATTTTGGCGCCTTTGTGGAAATTCTCCCTGGTATGGATGGCCTTGTGCACATTTCGCAATTGGCTCCTCACCGTGTGGCATCGGTCACGGACGAAATTTCTGAAGGCGAACAGATTCTTGTGAAAGTCCTGGAAATTGATCGACAAGGGAAGATCCGTCTTAGTCGGAAAGATGCCATGGCCGAACAAACGGACAAGGATCAGCTCACTTCTTAAGCCTGTCCGAGTAACCAAGCGTGTATAAAAAAATCATATTGGATAACGGAGTCCGTGTTGTCTTGGAGCGGATGTCGTCATTGAAATCCGTGGCCCTAGGGGTGTGGGCCACGGTTGGAAGTCGTGATGAAGGAAAAGGGGAAGGTGGTCTCTCTCATTTCATTGAACATATGATGTTCAAGGGCACGCCGAAACGGACTGCCTCTCAGATTTCCAATGAGATCGATGCCTTGGGAGGTGAAATGAATGCTTTTACCACTCATGAGGCCACGGCTTTTTACGTGAAGGTGTTGGATCAGCAAATGGGGCTGGCATTTGATCTCATCGCCGATCTGTTTCATCATTCCAAATTTTCTGCCAAAGACATTGCAAAAGAAAAGCAAATAGTCCTTGAGGAGATCCGTACCGTTCAGGATGACCCAGAGGACTATATTCATGAATTGCATGCCAAGGATATCTTTGGCTCCCATCCGTTGGGGCGCCCGATTCTGGGAGAGCCTGCGGTGATGAAGCGACTAAATCGCCAACTGCTCATGCAGTATCGACAACAGCATTACCGCCCGGAACACACGATCGTTGCAGTAGCCGGTAACTTTTCCTTTCCAGAAATCATTGATACCGTTAATGCATATTTTGGTCAATGGAAAAAGAGCCGATACGACAACCATCCCTCAGCATTCCAGGAAACGCCATGGCCCGATCAGCCGCAGGAACGGCAAAGTCTTCACGTGAAACCACTGGAGCAGGTTCATGTGTGTGTCGGGTTCAAGGGGTTGCCGATAGGGCATCCGGATCGGTATGCCGGTCATGTCTTAAGCACGATTCTTGGCGGAGGAGTCAGTTCGCGATTATTTCAAGAAATCCGTGAAAAACGCGGATTGGCCTATACCATTTATTCTCATCTTTCGGGCTTTTTAGATGGAGGAACACTCACTGTCTATGCTGCTACACGCCCGAATGAAGTTGCAGCCGTTATTGACCGAATTTGTCAGGAAACCAAGAAGTTATGCCGTCGGGACGTGGTAAGTAAGGAATTGGAGCGAACCAAAACCCAATTAAAGGGCGGTTTGATGTTGGGATTGGAAGGAACATACGGGCGGATGAATAAATTGGCAAAAGACGAAATGTATCAAGGGCGTCATGTCACCCTTCAGGAAATGGTCAAGGCCATTGATCGGATAACCCCTGAACAAATTCGCCAATTAAGCCAGAAATTATTTGATCTACAACAATTTGTGGTTACGGCATTGGGACCTATCCCGAAAAGGGGGATTCCGAGGTGGGGATGAGCCCTAAGTCGCATCTTTTTTCGCTTGACAACCATGCCCTGGATGGGTAGCATGGGACCCTTTTAAAACTCTGATTTACCCTTTAAGAACTAAGGGTATGGGAAGCTTGGGAAAAGTCGATTCGAAGATAAACTAAGGTCAAGTTGTTTTTTACTTTTTGTCATTCTAACACTGTAAGGAGGGAGCAGATGAAGAAGTCATCTCTACGTCATGAATTGGTAGCTCTCTGTGCCATGGGCCTGTTGGGACTTGGAGTAGCAAGCATTGGGTATGCTGCTGGCCCAGGTCCTGATAAGTCAAAAGGCGACCCAAATGATATTACCAGCCAGGGTGATATTTCTTTTAAAGGGGAGCCAGTCACCAGTTTGAAGGGTCGGTTTTATGCGCAATGGGCAGACAACCCTGAAGGAGAAATTTTATTCGGGATTCAGTATTGGAACGCATCTGGCCCACAAGAAACAGCCGATCCTCCAGGCCGGGCCACTGATGATCGCAACGTTGCTCTTCCTGATCCATTGTATATCTGTTGCGCCTGGGGTTATACGGGTGGCAATGAAAAAAATAATCCTTATGGCGGTTGGTATAACCCCCAAACTACCGTTCGGTTGGCTGTGAAAGACAAGGCATTAATGGACCAACTCACCAAGGCAGCCCAAGAGCTTGTGGCCATGGAAGTGCAATTAAGCGGTCGTACGATTACGGGATTTAAATTGTTAGAGGCAGAATAAACTTTTGTCAGATAAATCATGATTGAGAGTTAAAACTTTACTCGAGGAGGGAAGCCATTATGAAAGGTGCTAAAAAGAAAGGGTTGGCCCTTGTTGGAGCCGT
>BQIZ01000035.1 GCA_021604365.1 Nitrospirales bacterium | reverse complement strand
CGTTTAATTGGGATCATTCGGTTGAAATATCGGTCGCTAGGGTCCATGCCCTCCAATTGATGCTTTTCCACGACGGCATTTTTGACTCGAAAAGATAAGGGAAGCGATGTCATGTGCTCTAGCTCCGGCTTAACGATAGGGTATGGGTGTTTTTTCTTTCTATGGAAACGGATTATAGGCTGCCTGGATGGGGGTCGCAAGCGTGGTTGACTTCCCTCAGAATCCCAACGTAACCTTCCCTACGCTTAGGAAAAATCCGTTTGCGAGAAAGGGGTTGTGGCGAAATGCTCCGCGAGTCATCGGGTGCCGACATTCCAATCAACCTTCCCAACAGTCTTACCGTTCTTCGAATCCTCCTTGTTCCTGTCTTCGTTGGGTTTTTGCTCTACGAATACTATGATTATGCCCTAGTGACATTGTTAGTCGCGGCATTGACCGATGGGCTGGATGGGGCAATAGCCCGTATCACCGATCAGCGCACTCGCCTCGGCGAGTATCTTGATCCTCTGGCTGACAAATTACTCCTCATGTCGGCCATTGTGACCTTATCTGTTCTCCATTTCATCCCTGTCTGGGCAGTGATTCTTGTGGTGAGTCGTGACGCCATTCTCCTCACGGGGACCATATTGGCTAATTTAACGGAAATCGACATTGATATTACTCCCACCTGGTTGGGAAAGGGTACCACCTTTGCCCAAATTTGCTATGTCATCATGGTGATTCTCTTTGCGACCGGGCGTGTTCCCTCCGAAAGTATCATTCCTTTTCTTTCCGTAATGGTCATCCTGACAACCGGTTCTGGAGTGCATTATTTATTTCGGGGTATTCAACGGCTCAATTCTTCAAGCAAAAAATAAGAGTATACGGGAGGATACAGGTGAATCGAGAGCGTGTCGGCCTACAGCTGGTGGATGCGAAAGTGATCTCTTCAGATGATCTGTCTCAGGCGCTTGATATTCAGCAGGGAGAAGGAGGGCGCCTCGGGAGCATTCTGGTTCGGATGGGGGTTCTGTCTGAATCCACTTTATTAGAGTTTCTCAGCCAGCACTATGGAGTTGCCACCGTAGAATTGTCTACGTGCTCGATTGATGGAAGTCTTCGGGGGTTGGTTCCTTATGACGTTGTCCGCCGGCACCTCGTTTTACCGGTGCGGAAAACCACTTCACGCCTGAGTCTGGCTATGGCCGACCCCACGAATGCCTCTCTGCTCGATGATTTGCGATTTCGGACAGGGTTGCACATCATTCCCATGGTAGCTACCGAGTCGGATTTACGGACAGCGATCTCCCATGTGTATTGCCAGGCTCCGGATGGATCTTCCTCAACCACGGAACCTCTGCAAAAAGCTGAGCAGGGTAATTTCAAAAACCGAGGAGATAGCGACCGGATGTCATCCAATTCCATGGGGAAGTTTGTCGGCTCTGTCTGTGCCTCTCCGAACGGATTGAATGGTGAAGACAGATCTAGGCTTCTTCAGGGCAATGCAGAGATGTCTCGTGTGAAGCGTCATATCAAAATTGATAAAGATTCTTCAGCTGTGGAGGTTGTAAATGGGCTTGTTCAGCAGGCCATTGAAATGGAGGCGAGTGATATTCATATTGAGCCGATGGAGACCATGGTCCGGGTTCGTTTTCGATTGGATGGGGTCTTGTGCCCGATTCAAAATCTGCCTAAAGATCTTCATCAGGCATTACTTGCCAGAGTGAAAATTCTTTCCGATCTGGATATTGCGGAGCGTCGGTTACCACAAGATGGACGGATGAAGGTGGAGGGCTTTCCCCATGTCGATATTCGAGTAGCAATTCTACCGTGTTTGTTTGGGGAAAAAGCGGTTCTGCGTCTCCTGAATCAGTCGGGGCTTGCATTGCATTTGACCAATATCGGGCTCAACCAGCCTGATTTGGATCGGGTCACGACGGCTCTGGAGAATCCCTATGGGATGATCCTGGTGACAGGGCCTACGGGGAGCGGAAAGACGACAACCCTTTATAGCGCGTTACAATTTCTGAACACTCCCCAGATGAATATTGTCACTGTCGAAGATCCTGTGGAATACCAAATCCAGGGCATCAATCAGATGCAAATTCATGAAGAGATTGGATTAAATTTTGCCGCGGGGTTGCGTGCTTTTCTGCGGCAGGACCCTGACGTCATGATGGTGGGGGAAATTCGTGATCGGGAAACCGCGCAAATCGCCATTCAGGCTTCTTTGACTGGCCATCGAGTTCTTTCGACCCTGCATACCATGAATGCCCCAGGGGCGATTGCCCGCCTCATCGATATGGGCATTGAGCCGTTTTTGGTGTCATCTGCCGTCTCGCTCATTGTGGGTCAACGATTAGTACGGAAAATTTGTGATCATTGTCGGGAGCTGGATACGGTTTCCCAATTTCAGCTGCGGGAACTGGGGATTGATGAGAATGAGTTTGGTGCGGTTCAAGCGATAAAAGGGCGCGGGTGTGCGTTCTGCCACCTGACTGGATTTAGAGGACGTATGGCCTTATTTGAGACCTTGCCTATTTTTGAAGAACTCCATGAAAAAATTTTGGCCCGGGCATCCACGAATGACTTAATAGCCTGTGCGATAAGCGAAGGATTTCGCACACTTAGACAAGCGGGGATGGCGGCTGTTCAAGGTGGCTTGACCACTGTTGGCGAGGTATTTTCCGAAACGAGGTCTGATGCTTTTGTGTAAATATCCCAGTAGACCGGTGGACTAATGGAATTGACTGTACTTCTAGGTGAATTATGCCGGCAGGGTGGCTCCGATTTGCACCTGGTCTCCGGCAGTGTGCCCCGACTTCGAGTGGACGGGCATTTACGTCCTATGGAGTTCTCAGCATTGACCAGCCAGGACATTTCCCAGTTAACAGCGAGTCTGTTGACGGAAGCACAACATCATCAGGTAATGGAGGCCGGAGAGTGGGATGGAGCATACAGCGTTCCTAATATTGGTCGGTTTCGGATCCATGTCTATACCCAGCGGGGATCCTTGGCCATGGCCATTCGTGCAGTGTCAGTGGAGATTCCGACGTTTGTAGAATTAGGCCTTCCGCCTGTTGTTGAAGAGCTGATGAGGAAGCCCCAAGGGCTAATTTTGGTAACCGGGCCGACGGGAAGCGGAAAAAGTACGACATTGGCCTCAATGCTAGATCATATTAATGAGGAACGGCGTGCTCATATTATTTCGTTGGAAGACCCCATTGAGATTTTGCATGCACACAAAAAGAGCCTGGTGTCTCAAATGGAAGTCGGATCCGATGTCCGCGATTTTCAGTCAGCCCTGAAAGGCATCTTACGGCAGGATCCCGATGTGGTGTTTTTGGGAGAATTGCGAGATCTCGAGACCATACAGGCGGCCCTTACAATGGCCGAAACCGGTCATCTGACGGTGGCGACCTTGCACACGAATTCTGCAATTCACACGCTGACGCGATTGGTCTCGGTGTTTCCTCCCCACCAGCAACAAGAAATTCGCATTCAGTTGTCGATGGTTCTGGAAGGTATTCTAGCTCAGCGGCTCCTGTCTCGCTCCGAAGGAAAGGGCCGAGTCTTGGCTTTGGAAATTCTGATTTCCTCCCCGGCCATTCGGAACCTGATTCGGGAAGACAAGATTCATCAAATGTATTCCATGATGCAAACGGGGCAAGCCCAATATGGCATGCAGACCATGAATCAAGCCCTAGCCGACTTAGCTGGACAAGGAGTGATATCCTCTGAGCTGGCTATGGGACTCACAACACTTCCTGATGAGTTATCCAAGCTATTAGAACGCACGGGTCGGGATCGGTCTGGGGGAATGTCGTTGGCCAGGTTACGTCATCGGATGTAGATGCAATTGATTGCCTTTTTGATCTTCTTCAGAGAAAGCGAGCATTAATCCGAAATGCCGAGATTTGAATATCGTGCGAAAAACTTGGAAGGACAGGCCGTCCATGGGGAGGTGTTGGCTGGCACTTCCAGTGAGGCCTTACAACTTCTTCGTAGGCAGGCCGTCCTGGTGACCAGTCTCCAGGAAAAAGTTGAAAAGGTATTCAATCTTAGTTGCCTGGTGACCGGCTGGAACCGCCAGGGGACTTGGCGAGCCATCAGAAGTAAAGAATTGGTGGTTTTTACCCATCAATTGGCAACCTTGATTCGAGCGGGTGTGCCACTTTTGGAATGCCTGGATATTCTTTCCACAGAATCTGAAAATCCGGCATTGCAACAGGTTGTCAAGCATATTCGAGTGGATGTGGAGGGCGGAACCTTGTTGGCTCATGCTTTAAAGCGCCACCCAACCGTCTTCCATGAATTTTACCGGAGTATGGTTGAAGTAGGAGAGACGACGGGTCGTTTGGATGAAAGTTTGACCCAACTTGCAGTGTACCTTGGTAAGCAGGCTCAGTTACGGGCGAAAATTTTTTCTGGCTTAGCCTATCCGGCTTTGCTCGTATCTGTCGCGATGATTGTCCTGATCTTTTTGCTGATTTGGGTCGTCCCTCTTTTTTCTGGCTTATTCCAAGATATGGGTGAATCCCTTCCCTGGTTGACGCAAGTGGTGATTGACCTGGCTGAGGGGGTTCGAGAGTACTTTTTTCTGTTGACGATTTTCGTGGGAAGTTTAGTAATGGGTGTCCGGTGGATGCTGAAAAATCCGAAAAATCGACAGGCCTTCGATGGGTGGGTCTTACGGGTTCCCCTTCTGGGATCCGTGATCCAAAAAGCGGCAACGGTGCGCTTTTCCAGAACTTTAGGGTTTTTAGTCCGTCGTGGGGTCCCGTTGTTGTCTGCCTTGGGTGTGGCAGGAACGGTGACTGGTAATAAGGTATTTGAGCAAAGTATCAAGCTGGCGACTACAGCAGTTCAAGATGGAATGCCCATTTCCGAGGCCTTGAGGGCACGCCAGGTTTTCCCGCCCATGGTTCCCCAAATGCTCAAAGTGGGAGAATCAACCGGTTCAATCGATGTTATGCTTGAAAAAATAGCGGATTTTTTTGATCAAGAGGTCGATCGAACGGTCGCCACTTTAACGTCGATGTTGGAGCCGTTTATTATCTTGGTCGTGGGCTGTGGGATTGCTCTTGTCGTTGTGGCCATGTATCTTCCCATTTTTTCTATCGGATCAGTTATTGGATGAATTTGAAGTTATTTCGTCATGGGGAGTGCTATGGCAGTTTCTGAAATAGTGGTGCGGGCGCCCGCAAAAGTGAATCTATTGATACGGGTATTGGATCAATTGCCGAATGGGTATCATAATTTGTGGTCTCTCATGCATACGGTCGATGTTTTTGATCTCCTCCGAATCAGGCTTCATTCTGATCGGGAGGGCCTTGCCTTGACGTGTGGAGATGCCCCTTTGCCTTTGGATGAGGGAAATTTGGTCTATAGGGCGGCTGAATTGGTACTCCAGCGGGCTGGAAGCGGGATAGGGGTTGACATTGAACTAACCAAGATCATCCCCTTGTCGGCTGGCCTGGGAGGTGGGAGTAGTGATGCCGCCGCCACTCTGTATGGCCTTGCTCACTTGCTGGGGTTAAATTGGACTGTATCTGACTTGTGTGAGGCGGGTGCAACGCTCGGAAGTGATATTCCCTTTTTTTTTAGAGCACCTTGTGCAGTGGTTCGGGGGTGGGGCCAGGAGGTGGTGGCCTGTTCCATCAAAGGTGAACGATGGGTGGTTCTTGTCAATCCCGGCTTTCCTATTCAGACAAAATGGGCATATAAACAGTTGGCCTCCCAACGCGATGCTGTCCGTCCTTTAGATGAATCTACAAAGAAGATAGATCGTGAGTTGAACCTCTCTTGGGAGGAAGTGATCGGGATAATGGAGAATGATTTTGAGGCGCCGTTGTTCCCGTTTTATCCCATTTTGGGATTTATTAAAGATACTTTGCTTTCCTTTGGAGCTCAAGCCGCACTATTATCAGGTAGTGGAGCTACCGTGTTTGGTGTTTTCCTCACTCAAGAGGAAGCTCGGCAGGCTTCCACCCGGTTGCGCCGTGATACTAGTTGGCGGATCTTGGATATCCCGATGGGTTCGACTGATTTACCCAATGACGCAATCCAAGTTGGCTCTTCTTCTCAGGCGTCTAAAATGTAAATTCATTGGTTTGAGTTGACAAGCCGCCGATTGTAGAATTACCTTTGCTCTGCTTTTTTCCAGAATATCTGCTACGGTTCAGGTTCACCTAGGCAAGTTGAGACTACCACCATGCTCCGAGATTTAAAATTGATTACGGGTAACTCCAACCTTGCGTTGGCCAGAGAAATTTCCCAGTATATTGGGCAGGACTTGAGTCAGGCGACGGTTACGACCTTTAGTGATGGGGAGATTAGGGTTAGAATTGATGAGAATGTGCGGGGAGGGGATGTCTTTCTCATTCAATCCTGCTGCCACCCGGTGAATACCTCGATTATGGAGTTGCTGCTTCTGATTGATGCGGTCAAACGATCATCCGCTTCCAGGATTACAGCGGTCATTCCTTATTACGGATATGGGAGACAAGATCGAAAAGATCAACCCCGAGTGCCCATTAGTGCAAAATTAATTGCGGATTTGATTACGGCCGCCGGCGCAAATCGGATCCTGACCATGGACCTTCATGCCGGACCTATTCAGGGATTCTTCAATATTCCTGTTGATCACCTTTACGCAATGCCTGTGATGTTGGACTACATTAAAAAGCAAAATGTTTCTGATTTAGTGATCGTTTCCCCTGATGCTGGAGGGGTCGAGCGGGCGAGAGCATTTGCCAAACGACTGAATTCCTCTCTCGCGATTATCGATAAGCGGCGAGAATCACCGAATCAGGCTGAAGTGATGAACATTATTGGTGATGTGCAGGATAAACACGCGTTATTGTTTGATGACATGATTGATACGGCCGGAACCATGGTTCAAACGGCTCAAACCTGTATGGATAATGGAGCCCTGTCGGCCTGGGCTGGGAGTACTCATGCAGTCCTGTCTGGTCCAGCTCTGGAGCGCTTGCAATCGTCTTGCCTCCGGGAGGTCATGGTGACGAACACCATTCCTTTGAATGGAAAGGATCAGCAATGTCCAAAGTTGAAGACCCTCTCGGTTGCTCCTTTGTTGGGTGAGGCGATTTTAAGGATTCATCGTGAAGAATCGGTGACATCCCTGTTTGTGTAATTAGCTAAGGAATTGTTCTTTTACTCCATTTTAGAAGAGGTCAAGACGATGAAATATGAACTTGAAGTAGAAAAACGGGATCATGCTGGAAAAGGCGTGGCGAGGCAATTGCGGCGACAAGGGAAAGTTCCCGGAGTCCTTTATGGAGGGGGAAAGTCTGAATTTGTGGCCATGGACTATAAGACAGCCAGAAGTTTGGTGATTTCTCAGGTTGGCCATACTGGGTTGCTGACTGTTCGGATTTCCGGGGCACAAGAACGGATAGCGGTACTCCAAGACCACCAAATTGATCCCATTACCGGGGCAATTCTACACGTGGATCTCTTTGAAGTTTCGATGAAAAAGGTCATTCGCGTCAAAGTTCCGGTGACGGTTATCGGAGAAGTCCCTCTTGGTGTGAAAGAGGGGGGTATATTGCATCAGGTATTGCGCGAATTACATATTGAGTGTTTGCCCGCTCAAATTCCAGATCATATTGAAATTGATGCCTCAGGATTCGGGATCGGTGATGGTGTGTATGTCAAAGAAGTTGCAGTTCCCACAGGCATCAAGATTTTGGATGACGAGGATCTCATGGTTGCCCATGTTGCCACGAAGATGTCTGAGGCGAAGCTAGAGTCCCTTCTGGCTCGTGAGGCGGCTGAGGGTGGGTCTCCTGTTGCCACTGCAGAAAAAGCCGCGGGTGAAGGTGCGGGCGCGGCGGCTGTGGCGGCGTCAGATAGTAAATCGAAAGAAGGCAAGAAGTAACCCTTGCATCTGGTGGTGGGGCTTGGAAATCCAGGAGAGTCGTACAAACACACGCGACACAACATTGGCTGGATGGTTCTTGAACAGGCGGCGGATCGGTGGAATATTGCTTTGGCCAAACAGGACCATGGGTTTTTAGGAAAAGGTGAGGTTAAAGGCCATCCGGTTTTGCTTCTTCTTCCCATGGCGTGGATGAATCAAACTGGGGTGGTGATTCGGTCCGTCCTTCAGGATTTGTCTCAGGAATCGCCTGATCTTATAGTTGTACATGATGATCTGGACTTATCTCTGGGAGCGATCAAGATTAAAACCCGCGGGGGCGCAGGTGGTCATAATGGTCTGCGGTCGATTTTATCGTGCGTGGGGACGGAAGAATTCTCCAGGGTCAAGGTTGGAATAGGGCGTCCTCAGATTAATGACAGCCTTGCGAATTTTGTGCTCTCACCGTTTCTATCAGAAGAGTGGGGAAAAATTACCTCAATTTTCCCGAAGGCCATTGATTCGTTGGAATGCCTGATTAGTGAGGGGCCAGACATTGCCATGAATCGGTTTCATGTGCGATCCTCTGAGGTAGGCCTGTAAGTAATTCGTGGATTGGTCAGTTTTCCTGGCAACAGCCCTACTTTATTTAAAAATTTTTATCAGTTTTTTAGGATCTGAATGGTCAGATTCTTTTCCGGATAGGAGTTTGACACTCCAATTTACCCTATGGTAGCTTGTTTCCCCTTTTGTGGTACAATACGATTATTCTGCCTGAAAATTAGAAAAATACTGTCAGAGGGAAAGGTTAAGTATGAAACTGTATGAATCACTGTGTATTCTTCGTCCCGTTCAAGCGGAAACAGAAAATGAGCGAGTGATTGAAAAAATGAAGGAAGTCCTAGGTCAGGCTGGGGCCAATATTTTAAATTTCGATAATAGCGGGAAGAAAAAATTGGCCTATGATATTCAACACGAACGGAAGGGGACCTATATCACGATTCAATTCGAAGGCCCTCCTACCGTTGTATTTGAGTTAGAGCGTTTTCAGCGTATGGAAGATCAGGTCATGAAGTTTATGACCGTACGGCTGAACTCAAGTGACTTGGTTGCCGTCGCTGAAACGGAAGCTGAAGCAAGTGGAGAGGATGCTGGAGATGGTGGGATTCAATAAAGTCATTTTGATTGGAAATCTGACCAGAGATCCTGAGCTTCGGTACACACCCAGCGGCACTCCTGTGGTTAATTTCCCGTTAGCGGTGAATCGCCGATACCGTCAGGGCGATGAGCCAAAAGAAGAGGTATGTTATGTTGATATTGTCGTGTTCGGGCGACAAGCCGAACATTGTGGGCAATACCTCAATAAAGGTGACGGGGCCATCGTTGATGGTCGCCTACAACAACGGCGATGGGAAACGGACGACGGGCAGAAGCGAAGCAAACATGAAGTGGTTGCTCAAACAGTAACGTTCTTGCCGAAAAAGTCATCCTCCGGTAGCTCTGGGCCAGGAGTTTCTGAGGAGTCTAACTATGATTCGGAAGAGTATTATCCTGACCCCATGCCCTAATTTTTAGCCGAGGAGAGGTTTCTGTGGAAAAAGGACGATTGTTTCAGCGGAAAAGAGTGTGCCGCTTTTGCTTCGATAAAACACCATTGGATTACAAGGATGCAAATCTATTGAGGAATTTCCTCACGGAACGCGGACGCATTATTCCTCGTCGGACATCTGGAAATTGCCTGCGACATCAAAGGAAATTAACCCAAGCGATTAAGCGTGCCAGGCATGTTGCTATCCTTTCATTTGCAGAAGAACACTGAGGTCAACAGTTTTCTTAGGTATCGGGCAGTAGGGTAGAGTGGCGTGGTTGTGAAATGTCGATAATTTTCAATCTACTTGATGTTCCCTTGGCTGGGCTTCAAATTCATCATGAGGTTGAGCCATCGGCCTTAATGTTATCCAGTTATGAGGGAAGCCCAATTGGTAGCTTAAGCTGTCATGGAGAACTATTTTTGACTGGGGAGCTATCAGCATATTTTCAAGGGAAAATAATTGGAAGGATGGCCAGGGAGTGTGTTCGTTGCCTCGATCAATTTGAGGAAGACCTGTCATTATCGTGCGAGGTTGAATTTAAAAAAGCGGTGAAAGCGGTGAAATTGATCGTGCCGCACAGGGATAAAGGCAAAGGAGCAAAGGGGGGCGATAAACCCGTCGAGGAGGATACCAACGAGGAGGATGTTTACCCTATTTCAGGAAATGAAATCGACCTCCTTCCAGCTATTCGAGAGCAAGTCATTCTTGCTAGCCCTCTCCAGTTCTTGTGCAATAAAAATTGTCTCGGGTTGTGCCAGATATGTGGGAATAATTTAAATGATGGCATTTGTGGTTGTTGTACCCCGGTGACAGACTCAGACCCGGTGCCAAATTTCCAGCAAACAATATCAAAAAAAAATCCATCCAAGCGCTCCCCCGCTTCCGTTCGAAGGGGATCGTGAAGGCATCAGTCACCTCTTAATTGAAAAGTTGGAATATTATGGCAAATCCCAAACACAAAATTTCTAAAGCCCGACGGGATAAACGGCGATCCCATCTCAAGCTCACCCCGCCTAATTTGTCTACGTGCCCTCAATGTCATGAGCCCAAGCCATCTCATACGACATGCTTGAATTGTGGGACCTATAAAGGGATCGCCATTATTTCGGTTGAAGAGGGATAAACGGCATTTTTCTTCTCGAGCCAGTCATCTTTTAGCACCAAACCCATGAAAATAGCCGTGGACGCGATGGGGGGGGATCATGGATTATCTCCCAATGTCGAAGGAGCCATACAGGCTACAAGGGAATCCTCTCTCTCGATTATTTTGGTCGGAGACGAACCATCTCTTCAATCTCATCTGGACAAACTCGGCGGTACCAAAGCCGGTATTGAGATTTTTCATGCGCCACAAGTCGTGGATATGCATGAGTCTCCAGCGTTGATTGCCAGAAAAAAACGAGATTCTTCCATATGGAAAGCCACAGAATTAGTTAAAAATAAACAGGCCGATGCGTTGGTGTCTGCAGGAAATACCGGTGCCACCATGGTGTCAGCGTTTTTTCTTTTGGGATTGATTCAAGGGGTTGAACGACCCGCAATCGCAGCGACATTGCCGACTCGCCAGGGCAAGGCAATCATGTTAGATGTCGGTGCCACTGTTGATTGTACCGCCAAACAACTCTTCCAGTTTGGAATCATGGGGCATGAATATGGGAGGCATCTCCTAGGAAATGATCGTCCACGGGTAGGGCTATTAAGTATTGGGGAAGAAGATACAAAAGGGAATGAAGTCACAAAAGAAACCTTTAAATTGTTGAAGGATAGCCCCATTAATTTCATTGGTAATGTTGAAGGGCGGGATGTCTATAGTGGGAATGCCGATGTCATTGTGACGGATGGATTTATTGGCAATGTGGCCTTGAAAATTTCTGAGGGGTTGGCGGATGCGATAAAAAAAATGCTGATGAAAGAAATTGCCCAGTCAGCCCTTGGTCGGCTTTCCTATCTGTTTGTGGCCGGACCCCTTCTGCGGTTACGGCGAAAAACAGATTATGCCGAATTTGGCGGAGCTCCTCTTTTAGGGGTTGAAGGTATCAGTATGATCTGTCATGGTCGTTCCTCATCGAAGGCGATTAAAAATGCGATTCTTCGAGCCCAGTCTTTGGCTGAAGGTGGTTTGATTGAGGAAATCCGAGGTGACATTGCACAGGGGTGCAGGTGAATTCAAAGTGGTGTCTCAAGGATGAATAGCGTGATTTTAGGGACAGGGGCGTATGTTCCCAAACGAGTCTTGACCAATGCGGATTTAGAGCGCATGGTTGAAACTTCGGATACCTGGATTATTGAACGAACAGGGATCAGGGAGCGCCGAGTGGTTGAGCCAGGGCAGGCCTGTTCCGATTTAGCTGTTGAGGCGGCCCAATGTGCGTTAATGGCCGCTGATGTGGCGGCATCGGAAATCGACCTGATCCTTTTAGCCACTTGCACAGGGGATTCTCCTCTTCCTTCCACAGCCTGTCTCATCCAGCATCGGTTGGGAGCCAATCGGGCAGCGGCTTGCGATATTTCTGCCGCCTGTTGCGGGTTTATTTATGCGTTGGCTATTGCAGATGCCTATGTCAAAAGTGGGATGCGTCACGTATTGGTCATTGGTTCCGAAGTCATGTCAGCGATAACCGATTGGACCGATCGCAATACCTGCGTCTTATTTGGCGACGGGGCTGGGGCGGTGGTGGTTGGTCAAGGCACTGAAGGTTCGGGGATCCTTTCCACGCATTTGCATGCCAATGGCGGGCTTTCGGATATGATTCAGGTGCCTGGGGGCGGATCGCGGGAACCGGCCTCCAAGGAGGTTTTTGAAGAAAAACGATGTTTTATAAAAATGAAGGGTAATGAAACATTTAAAATTGCCGTCAAATCAATGGAAGAGGCCACCAAAGAGGCATTAGAGGCCAATAAATTGGAAATGGACGATATCGATCTCTTTATTCCTCATCAGGCTAATATGCGGATTTTGAATGCCGTGGGCCAACGATTGGGGTTGGCTCGAGAAAAGTTGATGATAAATTTAGATCGATTTGGTAATACCTCTGCAGCATCCATTCCGTTGGCGCTTGATCAAGCTGTCCAGGAGGGGAGAATTCAAAAAGGGAGTGTGGTGCTCTTGGCAGCATTTGGTGCAGGTCTGACTTGGGCGTCAACTGTGATTCGTTGGTAATGTGATTGTCGGCGGGTGTCTCTTTCCTGAATGAGATTATTGCTAAAAAAGCACCGGAAGATTCTGAGGCTTCCTACAAGAGCAAACTAAAAAATTTGAAAGGATTTAACGAGAGGGGAATTATGTCTGGAACGACCTCATGGGGTGAAAATGATTGGGCGCTGATTCTTGGAGCTTCCAGCGGTTTCGGAGAGGCGGCAGCATTGGAGTTGGCCAATTTAGGGTTGAATATCTGTGGGGTGCATCTCGATCGGAAATCAACACAGCCGAATGCGGAGCGTATTGCTTCCCAGATTCGTTCAATCGGACGAGAGGTTCTATTTTTTAACGTCAATGCAGCCGATCCTGAAAAGCGTGCCGACATTTTGAAAGCGCTGAAGCAACGTGCGGAAGAATCGGGGAAGCCGATTTGTGTGCGGGTGTTGTTACATTCGTTAGCTTTTGGGACACTGAAGCCGTATATTGCTGAATCCCATGCGGAAGCCATTAATAAAGCGCAGATGGATATGACGTTGGATGTCATGGCCAACAGTCTGGTGTATTGGACCCAGGATTTAGTGGCACAAAAATTTTTGGGATCAGGGAGTCGAATCTTCTCCATGACCAGCGCCGGAGGGGCACGAGTCTGGCGAACATATGGAGCGGTTTCCGCTGCAAAGTCCGCCCTGGAGTCACATACAAGACAATTAGCCTTGGAGCTGGCTCCTCTGGGTATCACCGTAAACTCGCTGATGGCCGGTGTCACGGATACTCCGGCTTTGCGTAAGATACCCGGTTCTGATGAAATGCTGACCTTAGCCAAACGAAAAAACCCTTCAAATCGACTGACCACGACCCAGGATGTCGCCGATGCGCTAGGATTGTTAAGTCATCCGAAAGCTCATTGGATCACTGGGAATGTGATTTGTGTGGATGGTGGAGAGTTTATTGTTGATTAGTTCCAGGAAGTGGGAGGAGCCATGTAGGGGACTGCTCATGAGCCATGGAATTTTTTAGAGAGTGAGCGTAAAGGATGATGCCTGTTTTTGGTTTTCTGTTTCCTGGGCAAGGCTCGCAGTCAGTTGGTATGGGCAAGACTCTTTTTGATAGTAGCCCTGCGGTTCAGGCTCTCTACAAGGAAGCCGCCGATATCTTGGGATATGATGTCGGTGAATTGTGTTTCGAGGGGCCGTCGGAGCAACTCAATCGAACTGAATATACGCAGCCGGCATTGCTGGTGGCTAGTCTCGCGGCGTTTCAACTGGTCCGTGAAGGGCCCCTTCTTCCCGCTGCAGTTGCCGGTCATAGCTTGGGCGAATATACCGCATTAGTGGCGGCAGGCGCTCTGGAGTTTCGAGAAGCGGTTAATTTGGTGCAGAAGCGCGGACGTTATATGGCGGAAGCTGTGGCTCCTGGAAGCGGGTTAGTTGCCGCGATCTTAGGCCTGTCGGAAAAGGACGTCCGAAGCGTCTGTCAAGAAGCAGGATCTATGGGCGTTGTGGCTCCGGCCAATTTCAATTCTCCAGGCCAAACGGTCATTGCGGGAGAAAAAGCGGCAGTGGAACATGCGGCAGAATTGGCTAAAGCGCGTGGAGCGAAGCGGGTTATTCCACTTCCGGTCAGCGTCCCGGTTCATACCCCATTGATGCAGGTTGCTGCTGACAGATTGAAAAAAGATATTGATTCTTTAAAGTGGTCTGATTTAAGTGTATCGTTGGTGAATAATGTGGAAGCCAAGGCCCTGGTATCAGCGGAGGAGGTTCGTGAGTCCCTTGTTCGACAATTACCTTCCCCCGTACGGTGGCAGGAAACTATTCAGGCCATGGCCCTGATGGGCATCACGCATTTCGTGGAAATCGGTCCAGGGAAAGTCTTGACTGGATTAGTAAAGCGCATTGTTCCAGAGGCTTCCACGTGGAATGTGATGGATCAGGAATCATACGCTCACGTTCTGTCGCACTGTTCCTAATGACAAACTTGGCCAAATTTTCAAGAAGGATTTGAGAATGTTGTTGACGGAAAAAATTGCAGTAGTGACGGGTGGTGCTCAAGGAATCGGGCAGGCGATTGCGACAACATTAGCCAAGGAAGGTGCCGATGTCGTGGTTGCCGATCTTGATGCTGAACGTTGTCAAGAAACCGTGGACCTTGTCCAGAAATCGGGTCGCAAAGCGTTGGCGGTTTCGGTCAATGTTGGCGAATGGGAGCAGGCCAAGGGAATGATGGATCGCGTCCTCAAAGAATGGGGGCGAGTGGATATCCTGGTGAATAACGCGGGCATTACGCGAGATGGTTTGTTAATGCGGATGAAAGAAGAGGATTGGCATGCCGTCCTGCAGGTCAATTTGACCGGCACATTTTTCTGTGCAAAGGCCGTTCTGCCTTCCATGAGCAAGCAACGAAGTGGTCGAATAGTTAATATTGCTTCCATTGTCGGAGCGATCGGGAACATGGGACAGGCCAACTATGCCGCGTCAAAAGCGGGAGTGATTGGTCTCACCAAAACCATTGCCCGGGAGTATGCCAGTCGAAATATTACAGTCAATGCCGTGGCACCGGGATTTATTGATACCGCCATGACCCAACATCTTTCGCCAGAAATTAAAGAGGGGTTACTGAATCAAATTCCATTAAAGCGGTTAGGGCAACCTTCGGATGTTGCCGATGCGGTGTGCTTTCTGAGTTCAGAAAAGGCGGGGTATATTAGCGGTCATGTGTTACATGTGAATGGCGGGATGCATATGGCTTCCTAAGCCCATGCGCAACAGGATGTGTCTCATTCGATAAACTTTGCAATGAGGAGGAGCCAACAATGGCAGTTGAAGAGCGTGTTAAAAAAATTATTGTGGAACAATTAGGTGTTGAAGAAGATGATGTGGTGCCTGAGGCCAAGTTTGTGGAAGATCTCGGAGCCGATTCATTGGATACTGTGGAATTGGTGATGGCCTTAGAGGAAGAGTTTGAAATCGAAATTCCGGATGAAGATGCAGAAAAAATTCAAACGGTCTCGGCAGCCATTGAATTTATTAAGGAAAAAGTCTGAGAAGGATATTGATCGCTGTGCGAAATTGCGGTTTACCCATGGTTGATTGTGGGGGTCAAGGGGGTAAAACCTTAGATTCAGTATCCGGGTTTTCCAACTATGATGTGTACGGAGTTCCTCAATGACTGAATGGACGCCACGACGAGTGGTTGTAACAGGACTGGGATTGGTCACCCCGTTGGATATTGGTGTACCCAATACATGGGAGAAACTATGTAAAGGCCAATCCGGGATCGGGCCGATTACCCGATTTGATGCAAGCCAGTATTCCGTGCAGATTGCGGGGGAGGTGAAGAACTTTGATCCCTCGACCTTCATTGAGAAAAAAGAAATTAAAAAGATGGATACCTTTATCCATTTTGCCATTGCAGCCAGTCAGGAGGCAGTGGATGATGCCAAGCTTGTTGTAAATCCGGATGAGGCGGATCGTTTTGGTGTCTATATTGGAGCAGGCATTGGGGGTCTTCCGGCCATTGAGCATTATCATAAGGTGTTGCTGGAACGCGGTCCAGACCGGGTTTCGCCATTTTTTATCCCGATGGTCATTATTAATTTGGCCTCAGGGCAGGTGGCGATTCGTTTTGGTGCCAAGGGTCCGAATGCCTGTACGGTCACGGCCTGTGCCACAGGGAATCATTGTATCGGGGATGGATTTCGACTGATTCAGCGGGGAGAGGCCGATGTCATGCTGGTTGGAGGAGCGGAATCAACCATTTGCCCGACAGCGGTTGCTGGGTTTGCAGCGGCAAAGGCGTTATCCAGGAGAAATGAGGAACCGAAACGGGCTAGTCGGCCTTTTGATCAAGACCGTGACGGATTTGTCATTGGCGAAGGTGCCGGCGTCTTAATCTTAGAGGAATTGGAGCACGCCAAATCTCGTGGTGCGCGTATATATGCAGAAGTGATCGGCTATGCCATGAATAGCGATGCCTTTCATATAACCGCTCCACCAGACGATGGTGGGGGTGCGGTGACTTGTATGGAGCGTGCGATTCAGGATGCGGGAATCGCGAAAGAATCTGTAGGATATATTAATGCCCATGCCACATCCACCTTTGCCGATCGGATTGAAACGCAAGTCATCAAAAAAGTCTTCGGGGATCTGGCCTATTCCATTCCTGTAGGTTCAACCAAGTCCATGACCGGCCATCTATTAGGAGCTGCCGGAGGAATTGAAGCGGTTTTTTCTATCATGGCCATGCACCATGGCGTCATTCCTCCTACCATCAACTTGGAGACGCCAGATCCCGAATGTGACTTGGATTATATTCCGACTCATGCCAGATCCTGTACTGTCGATGTCGCCATTTCCAATGCATTTGGATTTGGTGGTGTCAATGCCTGTTTGGTATTCCGGCGTTGGAAAGGCGAATAGGCAGCATTGTCCTTTCTGATTAGATAGTTTCGAGAGATGTGCCTCTCCAGAATTTCAGTATCTGTTGCCCCAACCTCGCCCCAAAAAATATGATATACTGCACTGTTTTGTTTAAAAGATAAGAGAATAACGATCATGCGTGTCAACATTAGCATTTCTTTGTAGATCTCGTGGCTGCTCTGGCATTTGAAGACCTTCAAGAATCCTTGGAGTATGTCTTTAAACAGCAGGCTTTGCTGTGTGAGGCTCTCACCCACCGTTCATACTCTCAAACTCAACCCCAGGCGGTGAGCCCCCACAATGAACGATTAGAGTTTTTGGGGGATGCGGTGCTGGGATTGATTGTGAGTGAAAGTCTTGCCGCGATGTTCCCAAGTGGCACAGAAGGCCAACTCTCCAAGATTAAAGCGGGGTTGATTAGCCGATCTACTCTCTCGAAAGCGGCGAGTCGTCTCCGGTTGGGACAGTGGTTACGATTGGGTCGAGGGGAGGAAGCTTCAAAGGGTCGAGAAAAAATATCGCTGTTAGCCAATGTCCTTGAAGCGATCATTGGTGCGGTGTATCTTGATGGTGGGTTGGAGCCCGCAAGAGCATTTATTCAAAAAGTCTTGACCACGGAATTTTCTTCCTTAGAGAACAGTCCTGTGTCATCAGTCGGGTGGGATGGGAAAAGCCGTCTGCAGGAATGGACGCATAAGCAATTTGGGATAAGTCCGCAGTATCGACTTGTTCAGGAATCAGGCCCTGACCATCAGAAGGTTTTTGCTGTCACGGTGGAAATTCAAGGGAAAATTATGGGACAGGGAGAAGGACGGACAAAAAAAGAAGCCGAACAATGCGCGGCAGCGAAAGCGCTCGCACAGGCTGGGATTCATGTTTCAGGCGAGCTTGGTCATCCAATCGAGAAATCAACAGATTAGCCATGGAGGAGGAATTATGAGGGTTGTATTGCAGCCACGGACTTTAGCGAGTGCTCTACGTCAGCTTATGATGGTGATCGGACTGTTCACCATTGTCACCGCAGGTGGTTCTTTCGTCCCAAACGGGGCGGCTGCGGAAGAACCATCAAAGGCTGATACCAAGGCACCTCACGTTCTGATCAAAACGAAATTTGGGGAAATGGAAGCCGTGTTATTTCCCGACTTGGCACCCAAGCATGTGGAAAGCTTTCTCAAATTAGTCAAGTCAGGGTTTTATAACGGAACCATTTTTCATCGGATCATTCCTGGATTTATGGTTCAAGGGGGGGATCCTTTGACCAAAGATCCAGCCAATCGCAGCCGGTTTGGAACCGGTGGACCGGGCTATACGGTTCCAGCCGAATTTAACCGGGTTGCCCACGAAAAAGGTATTCTCTCCGCGGCGCGCACGGCAGATCCCAATAGTGCGGGATCGCAGTTTTTCCTCATGGTGGATAAGGCCCCCCATCTGGATGGCCAGTACACCGTGTTTGGTGAAGTGGTAAAAGGCCTTGAAGTGCTTGATACAATTGTGGGCCAGCCTCGCGACTTGAAGGATAATCCACTCGAGCGGATTGAAATGACGATAGATGTAATGCCGTAACTCGACAAAGGAAAGCCGGAAATGTTGATGGAAAGTGCCGATCAGCTGACCGGTTCGGTCGAAGGGTGGTCTGGTGCGTAATCAAATCCACTAGGAATAATAATGCGCCCTCCCGCCCCGGTTTGGCGGGCGAGTTGTTCTGCTACATCGGGATGGCGTTCTCGTATATAGCCGAGTAATCCATGTAAAAATCGATGGGACCGAAGCCCTGATCCTGAAAATTCTTGAATGAAGGTATGAGCCTGGTCTAAGACGTTGATGACCAAATGAGATTCTAAGGGTTGGCGCTCACCGAAGACCTTAAATTCCTTTCGTAATTCTTCACCGAAAGCGGGTATTCCTGAGTCTGGTATCTGGATCAGGCTGAAACTTCGCCTGAGGCTTTGGAGGCCTTCCAATACCTCGGCGTCCTGTGCGTCACGACGGTCCTGGAAAAAGCGATAAGTCAAGGCCTCAAAGACATAAAATATTTCAGTAGCCCGTTCACCCCCGAGATCCAATAATTGTCGATAGAATCCTCGACGTTGGAGTTCAAACCGGTTCCCCACTCGTTTTTGCTGGTAGTCATCATTGCTCTCGAGAAAGACGCAGGAAGTTGGGCAACTGATATTCGTGATGCGGTTGGTGCCGCAACATTGGCTGCAAATCATTCCTCCAAGTGCGGGACATGCCCGTTTGCCCTTACGTTGGCGACAATAGAGGCACTTACTCATTTGCCGCATCTTTCTTGAGCCAGCCCATTCCATAATCAGACCAGGAGCGGGGTTTTTTGTTGGGGTTATCGTTAGAGGGACGCTCAAGACCATTAATCTCTGCGCCGTTCACATATAGGTAGGGGACCATGATCACATGATTGACACGGTCAATTCCGATCCCCGAAGGGGACAACAAAAACTCGGCAATCACCTCTTTTTTGTGATTGGCCAGGATTCGCCAGACTTTCCCTACCGTCAGGTCAGACACATACATGGTGCCGTATTTATCGAAATCAATCCCGTCTAAATTATAGAACCCACCGGTAAAAAAGGTATTGGCAAACAGCTCCTGAATCGTCCCGTGTTCATCAATCTCAAAAATCTTCCCATCCTCCCATCCGACCCCCACCACATGCCCATTCCTGGGATGAATGGTGAGGCCACGTGGGTGTGACAGGCTCTCATCCTGGGCAAAGACCGTCACAGTGTGATCGTGGGCGGCTTCATCAATGTGATAAATGGTATTGGAGTCGGAATCAGAGACATACAGCCCGCCTAGAGGATCCGCTGCCAGCCCGGCAAGTGATTGACTGTGGAATTGTGCAAAGGAAATAGTGTGAAGCGTTTCTCCGGTGTTTTTGTCAAATCCTCGGACCGCATCCAGGTCAGCCACATAAAGAGTAGGGCCCACCAGAGCCATTCCTTTGGGTGAGTTCAGGATAACCGACTTTTGCCCACCCTGGATAAAATGGAGATCAATCATCTTCCCCTCAGGGGTCACTTTACTGATAAAACCTTTATTTTCGCGTGTCCCTGGGTCTCCGTTGGCATTGGCGATGAAATAGACCTGCCCTCCATCGGCAATCATGCTTTGCGGGAACGCTAAATTCGCCACCTCTTCGGCATAAACAGCAGTCCAGCAACCCAGCACCAACACACTGGTGAGGATGGCATTCCTGAAAGAAACAGCAAGGCAACATGGGTTCATGAAAATAACCGAACTTTCGCTGAGACGATGAGGACGATCAGAGCGACAAGGGATGGTTAGAGGAAAACCTGAAGGGGCATGGTAAGTGAGGTTTTTGTAGGGTGTCAAGGAATGGTGAGGCAGCCATTTCGTTGACGAAGATTTTCCCTGCCTGATATCGTAAATTACCGCTAATAGCGTTTTGACCATTTTATTTGAAGGAGTCAATGTGCCAACACAGATCATCGATGGCAAAGCATTAGCCCAGGCGATTCGAGAGGGCATTGCTGAAGAGGTTCGCCTTTTCGAAAAAGATACCGGAATCAAGCCAGGCTTAGCCGCAGTATTGGTAGGAGACGATCCGGCATCAGCCGTCTATGTGCGGAAC
Organism: Nitrospirales bacterium; assembly: GCA_021604365.1. Lineage (GTDB taxonomy): Bacteria > Nitrospirota > Nitrospiria > Nitrospirales > UBA8639 > Nitrospira_E. The sequence continues at coordinate 6,681 of BQIZ01000035.1, read as the reverse complement.
AAGAGAATTGCCTGTGAAAAGGCCGGACTCTATCCTCAGGAACATCTTTTGCCGGCATCGACCCCCCAAGAATCATTATTGAAGCTGGTTCATCAGCTCAATGCCGATTCTCGGATCCATGGCATTCTAGTCCAGCTTCCCCTGCCTTCGGGCATGGACAGTCAAGCGATTTTGCACGCTGTCTCTCCCGAGAAGGATGTCGATGGATTTCATCCGGTCAATGTGGGGCGTTTAGTGACGGGCGACCCGGGGTTTATCCCCTGTACCCCTAAAGGTGTCATTCATATGATCGATTCGACCGGACAAGATATTGCCGGGAAACGAGCCGTGGTAATTGGCCGGAGTAATATCGTGGGAAAACCGGTGGCTATGTTGCTCTTGCACCGACATGCCACCGTCACCATCTGCCATTCCCGGACCAAAGATCTTCCCGGCGTGGTTCGGGAAGCCGACATAGTGATTGCGGCCATCGGGAAACCGCTTTTTGTCACCCCAGACATGGTGAAAGAGGGGGCGATCGTTATTGATGTGGGGATCAATCGATTAGCCGATGGAAAATTAGCCGGGGATGTGGATTTTGGTCGGGTGAAGGAGCGAGCCGGATGGATAACACCCGTTCCCGGTGGCGTTGGCCCGATGACGATCGCTATGCTGCTTCAGAACACGGTGGAATCCGCGAAGCGGGTTGCTGGCAAATAACCCTCACGGCATACAGAAGGAGTCGGCACACATGACGATTCCCAAATTTATTCAACAGAAGAAACAGGGTAAAAAGCTCACGGTCGTGACGGCCTACGATGCGCTGTTTACCCGGATTGTGGAGCAAGCCGGGCTTGACGTTATTCTGGTTGGAGATTCCCTTGGCATGGTCGTGCAAGGTAAGCCCAACACCTTATCAGTGACCATGGAAGACATGCTCTATCACACGCGGCTGGTGGCTCAGGCTGCCCAACGAGCGCTGGTGATTGGGGACATGCCGTTTATGTCCTACCAGGCCAGCGTGGAAGATGCCGTGCGGAATGCGGGGCGTTTTCTGCAAGCGGGGGCGGCTGCTGTGAAACTTGAGGGTGGTGCGCCAGTGGTCGATCGGGTGGAGGCCATGACCCGGTTTGGTATTCCCGTCATGGGTCACCTGGGCATGACCCCACAGTCGGTCAATCAATCTGGCGGATATTCGGTTAAGGGCAAGGCGCAGGAAGAAGCGGAAATGATTGTGAGCGATGCCAAGGCCCTGGAGGCTGCGGGGGCATTTGCGGTGGTCTTGGAATGCATGCCGACCGGGCTGGCGCAACGTATTACCAAAGCCCTCTCGATTCCGACCATTGGCATTGGAGCCGGACAGGGATGTGATGGACAGGTGTTGGTGCTCTACGACCTGTTGGGCCTCTTCGATGACTTTGTCCCGAAATTTGTCAAACCCTATGCCCATCTCAAAGCGGATGCCTTGCAGGCGCTCAGGCGGTATAAGGAAGAAGTCGAATGCGGAAAATTCCCCACCGACGCTGAAAGCTATCATTAACACATCTCACGCGGCGTATTTTTCACGATCTCTGGTCTAAACGTTTTTCACACTCTGCCAACCTTCAATCTTTCCAGATCAACCCCTCTCCAGAAGCCTGGCAAGAATTCCTGCCGTTTCATTTGGGCATCATCGCCCGCATCAATCTTATCTTTCGTAACCCATTCATCCCCGATTTCCCCATTAAGAATCTCCCCATTAGGAATTACAGGGTTCATCAAAACCAAGAGGCATATTCAAAAGGTTACAAAAGTAAGACCAATGATTTGACTTATTGATTTAAATAACCAAAAATCCCCTGAGGTAAATTCCGGTATGGCATGACGAGATTGGGTACTTTTGCGAACAATATCGCTCTGACTGCTGTGGGTGATACACAATGGAGTCTGGAGCTGCAATGTGGGGCCAGATGATCAAATAATTCTCGCGGACTTTCTGTAGAAATCCAATACGTGGTGTGCGCACTGCCGGGTAGGACGCACTTGGTCGCTGCATGCCCCCGTCTAACAATTGGTGACAGACGATTGGTACTTGGGAGCATGCGCGACTAGCCCTCCACGCATGCTCGTGCCAGCTGTTGAACCGGAACCTTAATCGCTGTGAGGAAATCTATTGAATGTTTTTTTCTAGCTGGATTGCCTGGTTTCCATGCCGGCACCTGGTGGTCTATCAAAGAACAGCAATTCCATGCATCCTTTATGAGCATAGAAAATCCGGTCATACTTACAAATCTCTTGTTTATGATAAGGAATTGAAATGGAAGCAAGCGAAATTGTTGATCTTTCCGGTGTGAGCCCTCAGCAGACATTTCTGGAGTCTTATCCGGAGAAGCCCTCGGCAACCAGCACGCTCTACATTAATCGATTCACCATCACGAATTCAGACAAGTCCGAAAGCCATACCATAGTGGGTGTGCATCTCGTGTTGGCAAAGGGCAATCCGAATGGACTGTGGGAGACGTTTCACGTCGACCGAAGCACCCAGAAGCTCGACCCTCTGGCCCCTCAGGTAGCCACGCGCTCTCTGCAATTCTGTTGCGACACCCTTGAAGTACACGGTGAGCTGTCCGTGCCCGAGGTCGACGTAGCGATCTTCGCGCGCCGCCTGGTGTGGGCCACGGCCGATGCAGCCATCAACACCTCGCCGCTTCCCTGGGCCATCCCCAAGGCCCCGAATGCCGGCGGATCGACTGCCGGGAAGAACGGAGCAGCTGGACGGAACGCGGGCACATTTCAGTTGTTTGGTTCGGAAGTAGAGCCTGCAGACGATTCGCGGCCCCGAATGGTGGCCCTGGGTGGAGTTGGGCAGAATCCTGGAGCCGGTATGGACGGGAAGAGGGGTAAGAGCATGTCCAGCTATTCGAAAGTGCCCTTCAAGATCGTCGACTCCGGTATATCGACGAGCAAGGCCACAATCACCTTCAACCCTGTCGCCGTCTACATCGACTACGAGTGGTGGTGGGCTGCCAGCCGGGTTTCCGGTGGAAGACAGGGGCAAAACTCATTTCCCGAGTCCGGGGGTCACGCACTGGCCCCGGGTAGACCGGGAGACGGGGGGAACGGTGGCGGCCTCACGACCAACCTCGCGGCTGTGGTGGCGAATTTTAAGAACACTGGCGGACAAGCAGGAACTCAAGAGCGCGATTACCGGGGCGGCGCACCTGGTATCCCAAGGTCCTGTGCCAAATACAAAGTGAAGCTGTGGCACAACCTGTTCGGCACCGACAACGCCAGCCACGAGGTGAAGAAGATCGATTCAAAGACGACCACAAAGGGAGCAGAGGCCAAGGCCCAGGGCGCGCAAAAGGGAGCGGGAAGTACTCCCAAACCTCACGTCGAGCCCCGACCCAATGCCTGGTTGCATCCCCTTGTACTTCAGAAGACCCTCGAATACGCACGTGACCTGTTCCTGGCAGGGGATCGGGTCGCAGTACAGGACCTCCTTTCTGACTACGAAGTGGCTCTTGCGCTACCGCTGTCGAACAACAGCGTTTGGAAAGATAGTACAGCGGCGCAGTGGATGGCGGCTCAGAGCGAGGTCGCAGCGATGCTACAGCGCCTGCGAGGGCATCTTGACTATTTCGGCAACGCCGCAGGGTATACCCCGCTATTGTCTCTGCAGGGAACGATCAAGCTATACGCAGAGGAGACGCGGAGGGCACTCCGCACCCTCTTGGTCGTCGGCTGGATCGATGCGAAGGAGCGTGATGTCAAGGAAGCCGCCAAAGCTCTTGGAGATGCCACCATCGGCCTTAACGAGGATACCCAGCAGGCTGCCGCTCAGGTGACCAGCTCAGAAACCAAGATCAGCGCGCTCACTTATCGCATCGATGTTCTCGAACAAGAACTAAACGGTATGAGCAACCAGTTGGCGATTTTGCGGAATACACTCCTCACCCAGGCCCAGAATGACCTTGAAAGACAGGCGCAGATCAAGTTCATGATCAAAATTGCTGCTGCTGTGTGTCAGGTCATCCCGGTTGGTCAGCCGGCTCTGGGCGCTGTCGGTTCTCTGGCCAGCGTGGCAACAGATTTTATTGGAGACGACGGGGACGGCGCTCCGGACACGGTGTCGAAAATGGGTGATGTGCTCACTAACGCGCGTGAGGCGGCCAGGAAGTCCAAGGAAGTCAGCGAGAAGGCCGGCAAAGAAAAGGGCGGTACACCGGCCAAGGATGCACAGGCGGCCAAGGACAGCGCATCGGCGTGGGCCCAGGTTGGCGACGGACTGGGGCCGGCCCTCTCTCAGGTTTCAGAGGGTCTGCAGGCCTTGCAAGTGCCGCAGTCGGAGGTCGAGGCCGAACTGCAACGGCTGGAATCCGAAAGCGAGGAATGGAACCAGCTCGTCAAGGATATCCGCCACCTCAACGAAAGAAAGGTTGGGTTCGTCAACGATCTGGTAGACGTATTCCAATCGCTGGGTGAGGGCTACGCCAGGATTTCATCTAATGCTGCGGCTATCTTCGCCATGCAGCAGGAGCGAGGTAAGAATCTCGGCAAGCTGGACCCGGCCGCCACGGGATTCGTGCGGCAGATGGGTCAGCGGTCCCGCCTTACGCTCCTCCGGTATTTGTATTTCATGGTGAAGGCCTACGAGACGACGGTGCTCAAATCCATCAATGTCGACTGGAAACTGACTGAAGTGGCGGACAAAATCAACGATCTTCTGAAACCGGAAGACGGGTTTGATGCTGCCTCACTGGACCAGCAGGCCACTATACTCGAACCGCTCTACCGGAAGAACCTGGACACGGTGCGCAACCAGCTGCTGGAAGATTTCAGCTTCAACGAGAGCACAGTGACCCTTCAGCTGGGCCTGAGCAACCAGCAGACTCCGGATGTTATGGCCATCCTGAATGATTCCGGAGAGGTGGTGGTGGACCCGGTTGCCTATGGTCTTGTCCTGCCCGACCAGCAGCTCGCCCGTCTGAGTCATGTTGCGCTCAAGAAACTCGAGTTCGACCAGACTGGACCACCGTTGACCGAGACTCATAACGTCGTCGTCTCCATACAGCCCGCGCACAAGGGGACCATTCGGAAAGCGGAGGCGCTCTATTCCGTTTACAGCGATCTGCCTCTTAGGTGGAGCTGGACCTACCTGGCTTCCGGGGAGGTTCGTGCGAGTGAACCCAGCAAGGCTGCTGAGGACATGCTCAACCTGATACTTGGCAGCGGTGCGGAAAAGATCAAGCAAAAAGTTTCCCTGCCGCCGGTCTGGTCGGATCTGACTATCAAGGTCCTGTTTTCACCGGAGTTTCCGATGAACCAGAGACCGCGCCTCACCAGGCTCTATTTCGAATTCAGCTGTGACGTCACCTCGGCACCCGATCATCAGCGTGTCATGAATGTGCAGTCACTGGGCTCTACCGGGGGAGCTGTCATCCAGTGCTCACCCGACCTGTCCAAGCGTGGGGATGGATTCAACCGCATGATTCGCATCTACTCTAAGGGGGCCAGTGTCCGTTTGAGCGTTCCCTCTCATGTTGCAGGGTCCGCGTTTACCGCATGGGACCTTGTGGGGCGACAGATCAACCAGATTGGTGTCAAAGAGACGGAGGTCGACCTCAAGCTCGACGACCATGTGCTCGCTCGGTGCCATTGGAGCCCTGGCCAGATGCAGGAACAGGCAATTGTGCTGTCCCGAGCCATTGAGCCTGCGGTTATGGCCGAGATTGCAGAGAGCCATGAAGATGAACACATTCGTCGTGAGCTGAGGGAGGTTCTCTCGGCCGCACCCCAGGTTCGAGACCTTTTTATAAAGGTCCAGCCGTCCGATGGCGCCTTAGTGATCGGAGTCATATCCGCCTTGAAGGACGCCGAGCTGGTAGAAGAGGGTGAGTCTGGATGGAAACTCGTGAATTACCGAGGCATTGTTGGTTGGGTAAAGGCGTAGGTTTGGTTCAACGCGCACCCATAGCGCGTATGGCTGTGGGGCCTGATAGCGGCTTTATCGATTCGCGGAGAATACTTTTGAATCTAGGAATTGAGGCGTCCTAATAGGAGGGAACCACAGGGCAGTGAAGAAGTTACATTAGTCTTCACCCCCTGGAGATGAAAAGGGAATATTCATTGGGGTAACCCACGCAAGGAGTTTTCTTTAAGATTTACATATGACTGGATCACACCTGGTGGTGTCGAATTCCAGCTTTTCGTCGTGTCCGGTTAGTGGACCCAACAGGTGTGCGCAAACAGTTTAAAAAGGCTCCCTGCCCATTTTCTGCCTATGTTAGGTAATATAAAACAGATCTACAAAATAACATACCGACAGGGAAGATTTATATCGGAAAAGATAGTTTCGGAAGTGCCCGGTATTTCGGCAGTCCAGATATGGCATTATTAAATGTCGATTTTGAGAAATTGCCACAGGAGCAGCGTCTTGATTACACCATTAGAAAACAAATCTTGTGGGAATCTGAAACGGCTACAGAAGCTGAACTTTCTATAAAAAAAATAGAAATGATTAGAGAACATCGTTCTAATGATCCTGAAAAAGGTTACAACCGGTGGCCAAGATTCCAATTATCAAAAAGTTCATCGCAAGATTAGGTCATATAACTAGTCCACCAGGAGTCTAAAAGAGTAGGAGTCTGTTGACGCAGTACACCCCCTTAACCCTCATTGGATCTACCAATAACTGAATCCAACAATAGTCGTAGGAATCGA
>BQIZ01000034.1 GCA_021604365.1 Nitrospirales bacterium | reverse complement strand
CCCTAACCCGTGAGTCCCTGGGCGAACAGCCTGAGGGATAAACCCTTTACCATTATCCGAAATGACGAGCTGGAGGCCGGTCTCCTGCCCCGCCACTTCCACAAACACCTGAGACGCTTCCGCATGCTTCGCCACATTTCGTAAACATTCCTGCGTCACCCGGTACACACATAGCGCGATATCCTGAGGCAAAATGCGAGGGACATCACGAGGTAGGAACGTGACTGGCATCTGTTCCCATTGAGAAAAATCTTTAATAGAGGACTGGAGTGCGACAACTAACCCCAGGTCATCTAAAATCGAAGGATGCAACTGGTAGGCTAGATGCCGGACGTTATCGGAAAGCGAGGACACTTGATCATTCAAATGTTGAAGAGTTTTTTGCATCGGATCCGACTTTGGCAGAGTACCCTGAATAGATTGTATCTCGAGCGCCACGACGGCTAGCCGTTGATTCATATCATCATGAAGTTCACGGGAAAGACGGCGGCGCTCATCTTCCTGAGCAGAAATAAGTTGGGCACCAAGAGCCCGAAGCTCTTCTTGACTCTGCTCGAGCTCCCGCTCTCTGCGGTGAAGAGCCTCTTCTGTTGCCTTGCGTGCCGTGACATCCCGGACAATGCCGGTAAAAAACATCTCTCCGTGCTTGTGCCAATACCCCAGAGACAGTTCAAGAGGAAATTCCCTGCCATCCCTCCGAAGCCCCATCAATTCAAACATCTCTCCCTCCACAGTTTTTTCCCCGGCTTGGGAGGCGCGTATAATTCCCTGTTGATGAGCCGGACGAAACCGTTCAGGAATGATGCAATCCAAACTCTGGCCCTGCATCTCCTCCATCGTGAAGCCAAACAAACTCTCCGCTCCTGTATTCCAGAACATCACCTTCCCCTGACCATTCAACGAGATAATACCCTCGTCAGTTGATTGCACCACCGAGTGTAGCTGTTCCTGGCTTTCCCGGAGCGCCACCTCTGCCTGTTTACGCTCAAGAACTTCGCTTTGCAATGAGTGATTCGATTTGCTCAACTCAAGGCTTAAGGTCATCGATGCCATCGTCACCGTATGGTTGCGTCGTAAGGTGACAAACATCATGGTCACGAAAAGCAGACACATGCCTCCCATGGCCATATGCTGTTTATCACCCAGGACAAAGAATCGAACGAGAAGCGGGGTAATGGTCGGGAGAGCATAGGCCAGAAAAGCACCTTGCAAGGCCGCATACACAGCGGTCGCCCCCGCGATCATGCCTCCTAAGACAAAGGCTAAAAATATCTGATGCGGAATGGAGCTTTCGGGAAAGAGTATGACACCCGTGGCCCCCCAGAAAACGCCGGAAGCAAGAGTCCCGCCAAGAAATCTACGACCCCAGCGATGGGAATCCCGGGGTTTTCGAGACGTGTGTTTGAATTGATACCACAGCAGGATCCATGCCCCGTTGAGCGTGATCAAACCGGACAACCACGTCAGCAACATGCCATGTGAGATCACGTTCCATTGAATAACAGTCAGAATTGATCCGTTTACGAGGGAGGCAATGATGCCAACAGGGGCAAGCGCGTAGAGTTGCTCTATCTGTTGCGCATACAAAAGATCGCGTTCGTGTTCATTCAACACATACCCTCCACAAACATTCCAAAGAACGTTCTAAAACCTTCTTGGATTTCCAATGTCATGCATCCATTCGTGGGGGAAAGACTCTTTACCTTTTGGTTAACGCCTCACTGTAAAACTCTTACTGAGTAATCACAAGAGTATTGCACTATTCAACTTTTGACGGAGGGACATTAGAATAATAGATTTGGAAAGAATAGCAGAAGGCTACCCAAGCCCAGCACCACCAATTCCCTGATCAGCTTAAGCCATCGCCCTTCACGTTCTTGCAATTTATGATGCTGGGATAAGGGGGGAATGCCCCGACAGACGAAGCAACGAGATGAGCAGAGGAACAAGAAGCAAACCAATAATTCTTACGTTCATAGGTTCCCCAAGGTATGCATCTCACTTCAGGTTTGCCAGCAACAAATAAACTCGTAAACAGGGACTCGATTGAGAACGATCATCAGATTGGCTTTGCCCTTGTCATCGCAAAAATTTACTCATCTCGGTCGTCGTCAATCCTGAATATTTAGACTTGAATGGTTTTCATAACAGGTCTCTAGGTTTCAGCATGATCAAACACGATGAGACTTATGCACTTTTCCTCCTCAGTATGGACGATATATCTGTGGCACTCTGCGACACAGGTGGAAAGCCGGATTGAAAATTTCCCCATTTGTCCAATAATGTTCCGCCCCTTCACCTCAGAGACCAACCTGTGCAAAAATGAGGCCGATTTACTTACAGAGCCAGACCCAAAAGGCATTGGCACATCCGATTTAAAACGATGCATATCAATGAATATGCCAGCGAGTCTGATCACAGCGATTTCATGAACCACGTTAGGTGAAGGGAGTGATCTTATGGTGAGAGATAAAACATTTCTTCTCGGCGTCGACGGGTCGGATTCTTCCATTCGAAGCGTCTCCTACGTCGCTGAAATGATTGGGGCTCGTGAAGACTTTCATATCGTGCTCTTTCACATCCTCCCCCCTATTCCTCCAGAATTTTTGGAATTCGGGGGCGCTGAAGATCCGGCAACAGAACAAAAGCTGGATGAGACCTTAAAAAAAGAGCAGGCTCAGTGGATCGAGGACGCAAAAAAGGACGCAGAGCCAATCTTAGATAATGCCAAAAATATTCTAAACCGGATTGGTGTGTTACCCGGCAGGGTCAGCGTCGTGTTTTCTCAATCCATCCACCGCCCGGATATTGTTGGTGAATTGATCGGGACAGCTCATAAACAGAATTGCGGAACCATCGTTGTTGGGCGGGAATCGTACTCCAGCTTCAAGGAAATCTTTCATCACCATGTGGGCGAAGAGCTGACAAAAAAAGGGCAGGGCTTTGCGGTTTGGGTCATTGCCTGATGGTGAATCAAGAAGCCCGGCCTGAGAAAATTTTTCCCATTATCGAGGGTTCCGGTATTGGTGAATGACCAAAACTATCCGTCAGGCGCCACGGGAATTCCGGCCATATTTCAGCCATGATTGGACATAACCATCGTGAATAAAAGAAGATGCTCTTCTGGGTTTTGTGTGAGTCAGCCATTCTGTTACGTATGTGCGACCAAAAAGGCTACCGGTCATTCCTCCCCTTTGTAAGGGGAGGACTAAGGTGAGGTAGAGTCTCGAATCTTTAGGCATCTTGCTGGCAATAGGAAAGTTTGGCCAACAGTTGCGATATGGTGTTTCTACCTCCCCTGCCCCCTCCTTACAAAGGAGGGGGATTGAGAATCGGAATGAGGGTTCACCCAAACGATTTTCTGAAGAGCTAAAAAAAGGAGTCTTTCGTGACAGAAAAGAATCTTCAAGAGGTGGATCTGCCTTCTCTCAGTGACCGGAAGTTTTTTCCTTCTCCCGCCGCCTGGGAGGATCAGGTCCTATACTTTTTAATGCTCGACCGCTTTTCGGACGGCCACGAAAAGGGGTACAGAAGCAATGACGGGACCGTCGTCCGGCGAGGCTCTGTTCCCCTCTTTCAGTCAACCGATGCGGGCAATGCGGATGAATCTCATTGGAAGGCAGCGGGCCAAAAATTTTGCGGAGGGAATTTATCAGGGTTGACGAGCAAGCTGGGATACCTTGAGCGTCTCGGCGTGACCGCCATTTGGATCAGCCCCATTTTCACACAAGTGAAATTTAAGGCCACCTATCATGGGTATGGCATTCAAAACTTTTTGGATGTCGACCCGCATTTTGGTCAACGGGAAGATCTGAGAACCCTTGTCCGGACCGCTCATGCTCACGGGATCTACGTTATTCTGGATATTATCCTCAATCACACGGGAGATGTGTTTCGCTACAATCCCAACCGCTATCGGACCGAACATAACGGGCAGATCTTCAACGATCCCCGCTGGGATGGCCAACCCTATGACGTACAAGGGTTCCATGATCAATTCGGAGAACCGACTCTCCCCTTCCAACATCTCGACATCGCCAGCGATCCTGCCGCCTGGCCGCATGGAGCCATCTGGCCACAGGAATTCCAAGATCCTCAGGCCTTTACCCGAAAAGGCCATATCACCAATTGGGATTTTTCACCTGAATTTCTTGAAGGGGATTTCCTTGACCTGAAAAACATCCAACTCGGGTCGGGTGACGTCGATCAGTATCAGCCGTCGGATGCCCTTAAGGCCCTGGCCGAGGTGTACAAATTCTGGATTGCCTCTGCGGACGTCGATGGGTATCGGGTTGATACCGTCAAACATATGGACCTGGGAGCCACCCGGTACTTCGCGTCGGTAATCCATGAATTCACTCAATCCATCGGCAAAGAAAACTTTTATCTCATTGGAGAAATAACCGGGGGCAGAGCCCACGCGTTTCAAACGCTGGAAACCACGGGCCTGGACGCCGCACTTGGCGTCGACGACATCCCGGACAAGATGGAATCCCTCGTGAAGGGCTATCGCAATCCGGAGGAGTATTTCAAGTTATTCCGAAATTCCATCCTGGTTCAGAAAGAATCCCACGTCTGGTTTCGCAACCGGGTGGTGACCCTGTTTGATGATCATGATCAAGTACGAAAGGGAGAAAGCAAAGCCAGATTTTGTGCTGATCCTGACGGGCCGGACGGGCTTTTGAATGTCCTTGCGCTGAACGCCCTCACGATGGGCATCCCCTGCATGTACTATGGCAGCGAACAGTATTTCGACGGGCACGGGCAGAGTGATCAATTCATTCGCGAATGTATGTTCGGAGGAGAATTCGGCGCATTTCAAAGCCATCAACGGCATTTCTTCAATGAAGAGAGTCCGGCATACCGGCAACTTGCCATCATATTACGCCTTCGTCGTGACAAGCTTGCGTTACGACGGGGTCGACAATACCTGAGAGAAATTTCCGGAAATGGGATCGACTTCGGGCTGCCGCGCAAACTGGGTGGGCAGATTCGGTCAGTGATTCCCTGGTCCAGAATTTTCAATGACCGGGAAATTCTCCTGGCGATAAATACCGACTACGCTGCACCCCGAAGCGCCTGGGTGACGGTTGATGACGGACTGCATCAGGCCGGGCACACACTCACGTGTCTTTATTCAACCAATGCCGGACAGATCGGTCAGGAGACGACTGTTGAGTCGAGAAATGGAAAAGCCGTCGTGCTCACCCTTCCGGCGGGCGGATTCGTCATCTATGAGTGAAGAAGGTGGGCAACGGGAGAGAAGTTCGTCAAGGCTCGGTTGCGGGAGGATTCGTTAAGGCTTCGCCCGTCATGGGCACAAACACCACGGGTAACAACTCGGTTTCCTGGTATCCCTCCTCAGTGCGACGAATAAAGAGAAGACGTTGAGGGTAGCCTCCGACGGGAACAATGAGACGCCCGCCGATCGCCAGCTGCTCTAAGAGTGGTTCGGGAATATGGTTCGGCGCCGCCGTCAGGATGATCGCATCAAACGGGCTTTCGTCAGGCCAACCTTGATAGCCATCACCAGCCCGCACAATCACATTGTCGTACCCGAGTCCTGCCAGGGTTTTTTTCGCACTGACGGCAAGTGGTTCGACAATCTCTATGGTAAACACTTTTGAAACTAATTCAGCCAGGATGGCGGCCTGATACCCGGAACCCGTGCCTATTTCCAAGACCTTCTCATCCGGCTTCAACTTCAGGGCTTGCGTCATATACGCAACAATGAAAGGCTGGGAGATCGTCTGCCCATAGCCGATAGAGAGTGGAAAATCTCCATAGGCATCTTTAGCATGTGACTCAGGCATAAACCGGTGCCGGGGAACCCGGCGCATGGCGGCCACAACCGCTGGGTCGGTGACACCTCCCGCGACGAGTTGGGTATCCACCATCGAATCCCGTTCAATCTGTCGTGAGTGCTTGTTTCCCTGAATCATAGCCTGATTTCCATTTCCACATCCGGACAGAATAAACCATACTCCACCAAGTATCACAAAGAAGGCAAGTGGATATATTTTTCTCCTGTGGGTGATTGCTATCTTCATATTGCCCCAGATTTTCCATTTTGCTTTCTCATCAGGAAATATAGGGGAATACCAGCAGCCAGGGTCAGACAAGCCAAAAGGGTTTCAATCGGTTTTTCCGCACTGAGAAAGAGCATGATCACTCCGGCAACCAGGATATAGCCCACGGGTAAGACAGGATAGAAGGGAACCCGGCAGGGACGAACTAATTGCGAACGCCGTTGACGAAGAATAATGACGGCCCCTATAGTCAGCGCCGTGAAGGCGGTGATAATTATTCCGCTGTAAATCACCAACTGCTCAAAGGTTTCTGAAAGCATTAATACAGTCACCCACAGACTTTGGGGAACAATGGAACGAATCGGGGTGCCATGATGGTATTCCGTATCCAAGAAGGAGCCCGGCAATAACCCGTCTCTGGCCATGGCATAGCAGACCCGGGGCCCGGTCCATATCATAGCGCTCACCGCGCCGGCGATGGAAATGCACAACATGAAAGTAACAAATTGAGCGGCCGCCTGACCAAGCATTCCCGCCGCGACTTTTTCCGCCACCGGCATGAGCGGAGGTGCGGCCAAAGCTTGAATCGGTAACGCGTAGAAATATACCATGTTCAGCACCACATAGGCCGTGCCAACCAGCAGAGTCCCGCCTATCATCGTTTGGGGATAGAACGGGTCGGATTGAGTATTTCTCCTGCAATGTACCTGCGGCCTTCCATCCCGAATAGGCATAGGTCACAAAAATAAAGGACACCACCAGTGTTCCCAGCCCGATATCCGGCTTTCCCGGGGTCATGAGCAAATGTTGCCAATCACCATGGCCTACCGTGAAGGCTCCAACGATGAGAAGCAGAATTGCTCCAACTTTTAAAACGGTGAACAGCTGTTGAAGGAGCCCGCCAGAACCAACACCTCCCACATAAACCATAGTCAGACTCTAAATCAAGGCCAGGGCAAATCCCTTGACCAGGAGAGTAGAATCCGGTTCATCTGGGAAGAGTTGGACCACATATGAAGCATATCCCATGGCGCCTGCGGCAATGGCGGCTCCAAAGCCCACGGTAAATGAAGCCCACCCGCTTAGGAATGCGAAAAAAGGATGGTAGGCTTCCCGAAGATACACATAGTCTCCCCCGACAAAAGGGAATGCTGCTCCCAGCTCGCTGTAAAACAGCGCCCCCATGAGAGTCAGTAACGCGCCCGCTCCCTATACCAGAAGAATCAACCACGGATCTCCAAGGTCTCGGGCCATAATACCTGTCATGGTGAAGACCCCGGTGCCAATCACACTACTGACCAGCACGCAAGTGGCGGTAAACCGGCTGATTCGATGTACACTTTTCGGGGAGTCTGTCTGCTTGGGAAGGACCTCAGTCACATTCTTGTCCACTGGGAAATCTTTGATTGCAGTTGACTGGTACTCAGCTTGAACTCTTTCCGGACACGTATCAGTGCAAAACCGGGATTTCCATTTTTTACTTCCGACATTAATCATCAGAAAGACCCTTCCACAGGAGCAGCAAAGCGGCCAGGAGCCACAGGGTCAAGAGGGAAATGAGAAACAGGTTGCAATCACGTTATGACAAAGTCTACGCTTGGCCACCTATGAATACAAACGATAGCCAGCAATCGAAACTACGGACGGAACCCAACCAAGCTACGCATATTGCCATCGCGATCATTCTGGTCGTCGGAGCTATGACGACGACCGCCTTTCTAGCCACGTTCGGATTGGTTCCATATGAGGCGCTGATTTTTGTATCCGGAACCGTAGGCGGAGTGGTTAATAGCTTTCGTCGGATTCAGAACCTGAGCACAGCCAAAACCCATGAGTCCAGCCCGATGACCGAACGATTGGTCACAATCCAAATCTATGTGTCCCCGTTTGTCGGCGGGATCTTTGCCTTTGTGTTATATACAATTTTCATGGCGGGCTTGATACAGGGATCGCTCTTTCCTGAGTTCGTAGAGCCGGCGAAATACGTGAGCTACAAAGATTTTGCTGCTTCGAGCATACCGGCTACGAATGCCGATGTTGCCAAAGCCATCGTCTGGGCCTTCATCGCCGGATTTTCAGAGGGATTAGTCCCAAATTTCATAAGCAAGATCACCAAAGATGCCGGGCAAGAAAAGCAATCGGATTCCTAAACCAGGGTTGGAGTGGATCCTGAGATCACCCCAAGCATTCAGAATTACAATCCCTTCTGACCAAGAATCTTTTACAGGCACGGGTTGGATTGGGATTAGACAGCAAGACTAAGCAAAATCAAGGCACACGAATGGTGTTGCAATTTGGGGCTATGGAAAAAGGAAGGGCTGTTGCAAGATGCGACCATATCGCACTTCTTTGAGGTTCAGTGGCTTCACCCAATGCAAAAAATCACCAATTCCTCTCAGCTTTCTTTTCCCGCTCCTTAGCTGGGCCTGTGTTCTGTTATGGCCGGGAGAAGTCCGGGCGCGGGAGCAGATCAATACGAGCCCTGCGGGAGAGACCATTTATCATGTGCATTGCCTGCGGTGCCATGGGAGGACGGGCGACGGCAAAGGTCCGGATTCATCCGCATTAGTCGTGTCTCCAAAAGATTTTCATTCTCCGGAATCTATAGCCAAAAGCGAGTTAGACCTTCGTACGATTGTCATTTGGGGCGTGGTTTTCAGCCCCATGCATGGTTGGTGGGATCGATTAAGTTCAGAGGAGATTCGGGAGGTGATCAACTATATCCGGGAATTAGCCCCCTACCAACCCAGGGTTTAAAGTTTGAGGTGAGAATTTTCATAAGGATTTCCCGTAAGGCCTTTTTACGATTACAAATGTCTCAATTGTGGCAAAACATGCCTTCTGGCCTTAACGTTCAAAGAGCATGAAACCGAGACCGCGACATATCCCGCATGTGGAAGCAAAGAACGAGAGCAACTGATTAGACGCTTTCTTACGAGGACCAGTTCGAAAAGTTTACGCCTTCAGAGAAAGTTGTGTGCCGGAGCAAAATCCTTCGCCTGAAAACTTGGGGTGGGCTGACGAAATAAATTGATTCACATTCAAGCGCTCGAAGGGTATTGCTATTTTTTTATTTCCAAATTTCCCCCTTCTTTTTCTCCCATAGAAAAAATATGGCACTCGAAAGGATCGAGACGGACGTACAGTCCGCTTTTGATGAGATCCTTTCGCCTACCCTCAAAGGATAAATCGTTGAACTGGTCATACAAGGTGTAGTCGGGGAAGGTGCCCGGTTCAATACCAAACTCTTCGTTCAGGCGAATATGCGCTTGGGCCACCATGGGACTCAGGTTTACCGCGATGAGTTTCCAAACCCGCTCGGTTGTCCATTGATACGCCACGACATTGCTGAAAGAATCGTCGCCGGCCGAATGCACAGTGAGCATGGCCCATTTCCCGGCGTGAAACACGTCTTCATTGGTGATCGCCAGAATTCGGTCATAAAACGCCACGGTCGCTTCATCAGGGGGTTCGTCCTGGGCTCGACAGAGTTGAACTGGAATCCGGATACGTTTTCCATTGAGTTGGCCTTGATGATACAAACGCATGCCGGGCAATGTGGCCATCAGGACCCCGACCGCAGGGAGACGGACATTACCAAATGCCGCAGCGCTTCTCGGCTCATCGTGATTTTCCAAAAACCGCACAAGTTTGCTTTGAAAGATCGTATCACCCTGAAGATGCAGGGCGATCTCGTGTGTGGTCGAATGGCGAAGCCGATCATACAAGATTTTGTCGTAGGTAAACTGAAAGCCAAGTTGCTGAAGCTCCCATTCCCGATCCCAATATACTTCTGCGATCCACATACAATCCGGCAGGAGGGAGATGGCTTCTGTCCAGAACTCCCCGGAAGGGCAGACATCGCCCTTCACATGATTTTCCCACGTCTGTGCAAACACCTCATTGAGCACCAACATGGCCATATCACAACGAACGCCATCACAATATTTGGCAACTTGTTGCAATTCGCGAATCAGCGCCTGACGCGTATCAGGATTGAAGTAGTCTAATTGTGCGGTGTCCGTCCAGGCAGGGCAATTGGGATCCTTGCCATGTGCCAGATAGCGAATGCCTGTTGAGGTGTCGATGGGAAAAAACTGCGAGGGGAAGTTTGTGACATCCCTGGAAGTTCCTTGAACATAATACTCCGGATGTCTGGTGGTCCACTCATGATCCAATGCGGTATGATTGGGCACAAAATCCAGAATCAATTTGATTCCGCGGTCATGAAGTTTTTTCAATACGTCCTTCAATTGCTCCCAGGACCCCAACTCAGGATCAGGCTGATACGCCCGAATAGCGTAGGGGGAACCCACGACCTCGGATTCCTGCCAATCGGGAAGGGCTTTGGCATATTCCTTTTGCAAATCAGAGTGTTGTCTAGCGATCCGCCGGCCAAGAGGACTGCGCTCCCATAAGCCCATGAGCCACAGGCAATCAAACCCCTTTGCCTGAAGCTCATCCCATTCTTGATCCGGAACGTCTCCAAGGCGAATCGTTCGGTTCATTTTCTGAGAGAGGTCGTGCAACCACACCCAGGTATTAATTTCATATAGATGGGGATGCGGGCGAGATGAAAAAACCGGAGATCGCGGTTTCATAAAGGTGAATCCTATCCGTCTTACTCAAGTGTCCTAGGAGGATTCCATACGATCAGGATTTTGATTGCCGGGAGAGGTGCTTCCTTTTCCGAAGGGATTATCGGAGATTCCATCCCTCGTCACGGCCAATGCTATTATTCGGGCATCCACACAAAGGATACAATCGGAAAGATCCACGATGACGACGGGCGGGGTTAATGGAAAACCCCTATCATGCCGACAATTATAAACCATAAAGCGTTGCTTTCGACCAGTTTAGCTCACCCGAGCTGTCATTCTGAGACGACGGCGAAGTATCTGAGCCAGGGATGAAAAATATGGGACAGGCACCTCCCTCATCGCCATACCCGACATTTTTCATTGGGAATCCAAACCGAATTCCCTTCAAATGGGTGCCGGCCTACGGATGGCCACATTTGACTTCTTTGCCGTAAAACGCTCCCATGCGGTTCATGTTGAACCGATAAAGCCCGGAGCCGTTTAAAGGTGGAAATCTCCGGCGGCTTCAGGTTGATAGAGGACCTCTTCAATTTTCACCTTTCGTATTCCTAACGGAACCGGCCATTCAATAATATCTCCAACCTTGTACCCGAGAATGGCAGTTCCAATTGGTGCAAGAATAGAAATCTTTCCTGCCTCAGCATCAGCATCACGCGGAAAAACCAACGTATAAATCAGATCTTCATCTTTGCTCGTATCTGACAATCGGACACGTGAATTCATGGTCACGACATCAGGCGGAATGTCCTTCGGGTCCACAATGTTCGCCCGATCCAACTCCTCTGATAACCCTTCCAGATGAATACTGGTACTCTTGCTGCCTTTGAACGTTTGCCAGACGCCTAATAATTCTGTGAGTCTATTCAGATCGAATTCAGTAATATAAATGTCTCGGCGCTCCATCGTATGACTCCTCTGGTCCTATTGAAAATTCTCCGCGAAAAAAATTGGCTAGAAAATCAACACTCAGATGAATACCTAATAAACCGTATTTCCGGGGGACAGGTCATGCCTCGACACGTCCATTCCGATAAAAATCACGCAATACATGACTCAGGAAAGAGGAAAGTGGCATGTCCAGCACTATCAATAGCAAAACCCGAGATAGAGGTGTTGGTGGAACCATGATAGGCATAAGTCGGACTCCAATATACACAAAAGGACATGTCACCAACAAATTACCATACGGCCGAGTCGGCCTGAATAATCAAAACAAAAATGTCAGTGTCGGCAAAGCAAAGACTAATACGGCCATTTCCAATCTTTGATTTCCGGCATATCGTCACCGTACTTGGCAATGTACGTTTTATGATCGATCTTCTTATCGCGAATCGTCTGCTTGGCATAGGCTGCAAGATATCCCAGTTTTGGCACACGATCAATCACATCCGCCACGAGATGATACCGATCAAGATCGTTCAGAACAACCATGTCAAATGGGGTGGTCGTCGTGCCTTCTTCTTTATAGCCTCGCACATGAAGATTATGATGATTGGTTCGCCGATATGTCAGCCGATGGATCAACCAGGGATACCCATGAAAGGCAAAGATAATAGGTTTATCCGTCGTAAAGAGCGTATCAAACTCCTTATCAGACAGCCCATGGGGATGCTCGCTTTGCGGTTGCAGCTTCATGAGGTTCACCACATTCACCACCCGAACTTTCAAATCGGGAACCTGCTGCCGAAGGAGATCAACCGCCGCCAACGTCTCTAGTGTGGGAACATCCCCGGCGCAGGCCATGACTACATCGGGCTCTCCGCCTTTGTCATTACTGGCCCATTCCCAAATGCCGATACCGGCAGTGCAATGTTTGATGGCCGCATCCATACTGAGAAATTGCAGGCTCGGCTGCTTTCCGGCCACAATCACATTGACGAGATTTCGACTTCGGAGACATTTATCGGCAACGAATAACAAGCTATTGGCATCAGGCGGAAGGTAAATTCTGATCACTTTGGCTTTCTTATTGGCCACATGATCGATAAACCCCGGGTCTTGATGAGAAAACCCATTGTGATCCTGTCGCCAGACATGGGACGTCAAAAGATAATTCAGGGACGCAATGGGTCTCCGCCACGGAATCTCACTCCCCGTCACTTTCAACCACTTGGCATGTTGGTTGAACATCGAATCGATGATGTGAATGAATGCCTCGTAGCAGGAAAAAAATCCATGTCGTCCAGTCAGCAGATAGCCTTCCAGCCAGCCCTGGCAGGTATGTTCACTGAGAATTTCCAACACCCGTCCGTCCAGAGCCAAATGGTCGTCTTCAGGAAGGGTATCTGCCACCCATCGACGATTCGTCACTTCTAGCAAAGCGCCGAGGCGGTTGGAGGCGGTTTCATCAGGACCAAAGACCAGGAAATTCCGATTGTCCATGTTGCGTTTCATGACGTCCCGGAGAAACGTGCCCATCACCCGCGTCGCTTCAGCCACCACCATTCCGGGCTTGGACACCTCTACGGCATAATCCTGAAAATCGGGCAACTTCAGGTCTTGTAGCAATAAGCCTCCATTGGCATGAGGATTCGCACCCATTCGCCGTTCGCCCTGAGGCGCCAGTTCAGCCAGCTCTGGAAGAAGTCTACCGGTTTCATCAAACAACTCTTCAGGCTTGTAACTCTTCATCCACTGTTCCAGCAACCGAATATGATCCGCTTTGGTCGCCATCTCGGCAAAGGGAACCTGATGAGAACGCCAGGAATCCTCGGTTTTTTTCCCGTCGACCTCCTTGGGTCCGGTCCAGCCCTTAGGGCTTCGTAACACGATCATCGGCCATCGGGGACGGTCAGTCTCCCCCTTGTCCCTTGCGCGGTGCTGAATGGCGCGAATTTCTTTCATCACGGCATCCAGGGTGTCCGCCATTTTCTGATGCATGGTCTCGGGATCGGACCCTTCGACAAAATAGGGCTCATAGCCATAGCCGATAAATAAGCTTTTCAATTCGTCGTGGCTGATCCGAGCCAAGACCGTGGGATTGGCGATTTTATATCCGTTCAGATGCAAAATAGGGAGTACGGCGCCATCCAACTTCGGATTCAAAAACTTATTGGAATGCCAGGCGGTCGCTAAGGGGCCGGTCTCCGCCTCCCCATCGCCCACCACACAGGTAACAATCAGATCCGGGTTATCAAAGGCCGCACCAAAGGCATGCGACAATGAATACCCGAGCTCTCCTCCCTCGTTGATCGACCCAGGGGTTTCGGGAGCCACGTGGCTGGGGATTCCCCCAGGGAAAGAAAACTGCTTAAAGAGTTTTTGCATGCCTTCCGCATCCTGAGAGATGTTGGGGTACACTTCGCTGTAGGTCCCCTCAAGATAGGCGTTGGCCACCAACGCGGGACCGCCATGGCCGGGCCCGGTGATATACATCATATTGAGATCATGCTTCTTAATGACCCGATTCAGATGGACGTACAGGAAATTTAAACCCGGTGTCGTCCCCCAATGTCCAAGGAGCCGCAATTTAATATGCTCAAGCGTCAACGGTTTTTGGAGCAAGGGATTATCATGAAGATAGATCTGCCCCACGGACAAATAATTGGCGGCACGCCAATAGCCATCCATACGCTGAAGCTCCTCCTTCGTCACAGTTGATTTTTTCGATGGACCAGTTTTCATTTTCTTCCCTTCCATTTCCCCCTCCTATCACAATCAATCGTTCTTGGTTTATCGAAGGACAGGCTGTTGTGATCTCCCGTCTCTGTTTGTTCCAAAAACCTTTCCGATGCCGAATTAAAAGCCATTCTAATTCCCGACCTGTTGCTTACGTTTTCAATTCAGGAGTTCTCAGCTTCAAAATAATCCGAAATACATATTTCTCCAATTCGACCAGCAAAAAAATCACTGCTCCTATTCCCACAATTCGAAGCCACGCAAGGCCATCAATGTCGGTGGTATGAAATAGCGTCTGCATCACCTCCGTATAGGTAAAGAGGCCCTGCATACACAAAACCATTCCGATCGTCAGGAGAACATAAGGATTTCCGAAAAATCCCCGGCGGGAAAGAACCGAACCATAAAAAGACCGGGCATTCAACAAATAAAAGGCTTCGAAGACTACCAGCATGTTGACGGCTATGGTTCTCGCGGTTTCGATAGAGGCCCCCTGCTCACGCTCCCAGAGGAACAGGCCAAACGTGCCGGTTACTGCTAAGACGGATACAAAGCCGATCCGCCACAGGAGAAACCGTGACAAAATGCCTTCACGGGGATTTCGAGGAGGACGTCGCATGACATCCGATTCAGAGGGTTCGAGGGTCAGGGCCAAGGCCAATGTGACGGCGGTGATCATGTTGACCCACAAAATTTGTACCGGCGTAATCGGCAACATGGTCCCTACCAGAATGGCGGCCACAATCACTCCGGCTTCGGCGACATTGGTGGGTAGAATAAACAAGATGGATTTTTGAATATTGTCATAAACCCGACGGCCTTCCTCGACCGCATGAGCAATGGAGGCAAAATTATCATCGGCCAGCACCATTTCCGCCGCTTCTTTGGCCACTTCCGTCCCCTTCACTCCCATCGCCACTCCCACATCCGCCCGTTTAAGCGCCGGCGCGTCATTCACACCATCCCCCGTCATGGCCACCACTTCCCCACCCGCCTGGAGGGCTTGCACCAGCCGCAATTTATGTTCCGGACTTGCTCGGGCAAATATATCAATATCCCGCACGACACCCGCCAATTCCTCATCACTCAACGTTTCCAGTGCCTGCCCCGAAATGGCCTGTTTTCCATCTCCGATATGCATCTGTAAGCCAATTGTTCTCGCCGTCACCAGGTGATCCCCGGTAATCATTTTGACCCGAATCCCGGCTTGCTGACATTGTCGGACCGCTTCAATGGCTTCAGGTCGGGGTGGGTCAACAATGCCGATGAGCCCCAACATCGTCAGACCCTGCTCCACATCCTGAAACCGTAACTCTCGATGTTCATGATTGGTGGAGGCAAAGGCCACGGCCAACACTCGCTGACCTTGTCGGGCCATCTGCTCAATCCGATCCTGCCACGACCGGCTATTTAACGGATGATCCTCCCCCAGACTCCGCTGAAACGCGCACATCTCCAAAACCCGTTCAGGGGCACCCTTGATATACATAAACCCGTGCCCGGCATGGTCATGATGCAACGTCGACATAAACCGGTGTTGCGATTCAAAGGGGATCACATCCGTCCGTGGACACATCTCATGTTCGAATCGGAAGTCCAACCCGGCTTTTCTCCCGAGGGTAACCAACGCGCCCTCGGTCGGATCTCCGTTGACCTGCCAGACCCCCTCCACCTGGGCCAGATCCGCATCGTTACACAACATTCCGGCTTGAGCGAGTTCCATCACATCTGGAAGATCAGTCAGCACGACCGTGTTGCCAAATAGAGAAAATCCGCCATGAGGATCATATCCGACACCGCCGACATCCACGGTATATGCTGCGGTCGCCAATGTTTGAACCGTCATTTCATTTCGAGTAAGGGTGCCGGTTTTATCTGAACAAATAACCGTGACGGAACCTAAGGTCTCCACAGCGGGCAGGCGGCGAATAATCGCTTGGCGTCGGGCCATCGCTTGAACCCCGATAGCGAGCGTGATGGTCATAATCGCGGGAAGTCCTTCAGGAATGGCGGCAACGGCAAGTCCCACGCTCGCCAGAAACATGTCACTAAAATTATACTCCCGGAAAAAAATTCCGAAGAAAAACACACCAACCGCTCCGGTGATAATTGCCAGACTTAACCGGCTCCCGAATTCTCCGATCTTTCGGAGAAGCGGCGTGGTCAAGGTCTGCACTTCCGCCAGCATGGCGCTGATCCGTCCAATTTCGGTGGCATCTCCGGTTGCGACGACCACTCCGGTTCCTGTTCCATAGGTCACCAAAGTTCCCGAATAGACCATGCCCTTTCGATCACCAATGGACGCGGTTTC
The DNA here is from genome assembly GCA_021604365.1 of Nitrospirales bacterium. GTDB lineage: Bacteria > Nitrospirota > Nitrospiria > Nitrospirales > UBA8639 > Nitrospira_E. The sequence goes on along the minus strand of BQIZ01000034.1, from coordinate 10,867 downwards.
GGGAACCGGATTTATTTGCTTCTCAACCGGCACGGACTCACCGGTCAAGGCGGCTTCTTCAATACGCAACGCTTTCACCTTGAGAAGACGCAGATCTGCCGGGACCTTGTCCCCTGATTGGAGAAACACAATATCCCCAGGCACAAGCTTTTCCGCTGGAATGGAGCACCGGTCTCCATCACGAAGGCCGGAGGCTTGCACGGACAACATCCGGCGAATGGCATCCATCGCCCTTTCGGCTTTGCCTTCTTGAAGAAATCCGATGACGGCATTAATCACCACGACGCCAAAAATCACGCTGGTATCCACCCAATGACCGAGAATGGCCGTTACAACACCTGCTCCCAGGAGGATATAAATGAGAATGTTGTGAAACTGGGCGAGAAACCGCTGCCAGGAGGCCTGTTTTTTAGGCGGGCGTAAACGATTGGGGCCATAGAGGGCCAGACGTTCGGCAGCCACATCCTGAGATAACCCCCCAACCTGACTGGCCACGGCATTGAGAACGGATTCACCATCCAAGGCATGCCAGCACAAGTCTGACCTATTTTTATCGAATACAGGCATCGTGCTCATTTCAATTGAAGGTAAGATAACGCATGAGAAGCAGACTCAGAATTCTCTGCCTCCCTATGGAAACGCCATGATGGTCTTGAGTGTTTCTGGAGAAAGGGAGCGGCCATCAACCCCCTTTCTTAGATCTGCCAGGGCGGGTGAGCAACACCGAGCATGGAGCATAGCGAGCAATTTTCCTCACCACCCCTCCCAACGGGACGGGCTTGCCCCCTATAAATCCTTTTGATCCCACCATGATCAATTTGGCTTTCGAGCGCTCGGCGATTTTGATAATTTCTTCAGCAGGGTCTCCTTTGGTCAATACGGTATCGACTTCCATGCCAAGGTCTTCGACTCTTTGGCTCATTTCTTCCAGGTGGCTGGCGCCTTCTTTTTGAGCGTTCTCCGATACTTGTTCGGCTAATTGTTTAAATGCCGCTTTTCCCTTTCCCCAAAACCAACCTTCCAAATAGGCAGGCTTTCCCACCACATGCGCCACTGTCACCTTGGGAGGGGTCTTACCGGCCAACAGACCGAGCATATCCACAGTACTCAGCGCAACGGATGAGCCATCGGTGGCCAGAAGAATTTTGGCGGGGGATTTTCCCATCGTCACCTTACTAAGTTTCTCCCGAACCAACAGGACCGAACATGTCGCTTCCCTCATGACCCAATCACTGGTACTCCCAAGGAGAAATCGTTTGACATTGGAAAGACCACGCGTTCCTAATACAATCAGATCAATCTGATAGTCCTTCATCGCTTGTAGAATTTCCGCACCAGGAAGCCCTTCGACGACGATAGATTTCGTGTTAAGCGAACGCTGTTCAAGAATTTCTTGTTTCGTTTGCTCCAAAAAGAGCCTTGTCTCGGTGACTAATTTTCCCCTTGCCTGGGAAATGACCCGCTCCCAACTCGAGGGTCCTCCCTCCGGTATAATAGGAGGAGCATCTTTCATTTCTATAACGTGAATCAAAAATAACTCGGATTTATTAGGCCATTCCACTGACTTCACAAATCGAATGGCCTCCTGCGCATGCTCGGAAGGATCAACCGCCACCAAAATTTTCATCTGGATCTCCCTTTCTCACAAAGGCTGTGACTTTTTTAGGATTCATGAAGCGTGGGTATTGGCAGGCGATCAAATAATCCTGTCAGGTTCCTGACTCGCTCCACAATTTTCTCCGTCAGCTGATCGGAATGGAATCGCCACTCCCAGTTTCCTTTGAGTGTGCCGGGACGATTCATCCGGCACTGACTCCCCAATCCCAAGACGTCCTGAAGCGGAACTATGGCAAGTTGGGCAACAGAACTCATGGCCAGTCGAATCACATCCCAATGAATGTCTCGACCGTCGGTCCCAAGATAGCGCAACACATTCGCACGCTCCTCATTGATCTCTTCTGTGGATTGAGTGGTTTCCCTTCCCGGTTCAGCGGTAAACCACCCGACCGTCGTATTGTGGTCATGAGTACCCGTATAAACGATGGAATTCCGGGTATAGTGATGTGGTCGATAATAATGAGCTTTGGGATCATTGCCAAAAGCCATTTGCAATATTCGCATGCCGGGAAAACCACAGGTATCCCGTAACGTCTCCACCTCCGGGGTGATCACACCAAGGTCTTCGGCGATCACAGGTAAATCACCCAGTGCCGCTTTCACGGCTGCAAACAATTCGCCTCCCGGACCTTTCACCCAGCGACCATGGATGGCATGAGGTTCAGAAGCAGGGATTTCCCAATAGGCTTCAAACCCCCGAAAATGATCCAATCGAATCATATCGACAAGAGCAAGATTGGCACGAAATCGATCGATCCACCATGGGTAACCGGACCCGGCTCTCACGTCCCACCGGTAAATCGGATTCCCCCACCGTTGTCCTGTTTCGCTGAAATAGTCCGGCGGCACCCCGGCCACCACGGACGGTTGACATTGATCATTCAAATAGAATGAATCAGGATGCGCCCACACGTCAGAACTATCATGAGCAATATAAATCGGGAGGTCTCCGATAATTCTGACCCCCCTGGCATGAGCATACTGTCTCAGGGCGGACCATTGGTAAAAAAACAGGTACTGAAGAAACTGATGATACTCAATCTTATCCCTGAGGCGACGACTGCAGTCCTGCAGGGCTTGAGGATCTCGAACGATTAGTGACTTATCCCATCGGGTCCATGGTTGCCCCGCATAGCTTTCTTTCAAAGACATAAAAAGAGAAAAGTCTTCTAACCAGGAAGCATGTTTCTCACGAAACCACAAAAAGGCTTGGCGATGTTCAGCTGAAGGATTGGCTTTAAACTGCTCAAAAGACTTTTCGAAGATTAGGCGCTTATGTGCAATAACCAGAGGGTAATCCACATGGTCCGCCGGAAAAGACGGAGGCCGCGCCACATTGGATGCCGAGACAAATCCATCCTCCACAAGTTTTTCGGGACTAATGAGCAGGGGGTTTCCTGCAAAGGCGGAAAAGCACATGTAGGGGGAATTGCCATAGCCGGTCGGTCCCAGCGGCAACATTTGCCACCAACTCTGACCGGCTCCAATGAGAAAATCAACAAACTGACAGGCTGCGAGCCCTAAATCCCCGATTCCCCATGCTCCTGGGAGGGACGTCGGATGCAATAAGATTCCACTGCCTCTTGTCAGATTCACCTTGATCCTAAGCGAAATACGTTGAAAGCCTGTTGAGTAGAAAGATTAAATTGAAAATCCGTTTTTCCTGATTCCTGATGATAACTCCAAGACATGTTGGAGACGTCCGACCGTTAAGATTGAGTTGGATGTTGGAACTTTCAGGGTGATTTCTTTTTTATTTTTGCTGACGTCTTTGCGATTTTTTCAGGATTTGCGTTCATGTCCGCTGGTTTTGACGATGGCAAAGAAGCTTTCGCATGAAGAATCTGACTTTCGGCTTCCAACCAATCCTCAAGATTTTTTCCATCCATCCGGCCTCTTGACTCATACAGTTCGGTAGCACGGGCTTCAATGGCAGAATGCAATACCGTTTGAATGGCAGTTTCTATCTGACCGAGGTTAATGGGCTCATCAATCCATTGGGGCCCCCCAACAACCTGGTCGACTCCAAACCGAAACGCTTCCGAAATACTGAAAGCGATGGAACGGCCGCCTAACAACACGACTTTCCCCTTATAGCCCTGCGTCCGCAATTGTTGAAGGATGTCCAATCCGGATGGGTTGCTGACATACATATCCAATAACATCACTAGCGGTTGTTGTTCCTTGGCCATTGGCAGGACATCTCCACGGTGAAGGGGCACACAAATCTCATATCCTTTACTACCCAATGTACGTAACCAATTGACCCCGCAATTCTTCTTGAAATGTCACAAGCATGATCATGGCTAGAGCCCTTTCTCTTTTCGTTCAATGCAGTCTTACGTATAAAACTGGATATAACAGCAAAAATTGCACCAATCTTAACCACACCTCCATCCTTTCAAACCTCTCCGTACCAGGAGCCTTTTCGCATCATATCCGGGTTATAGGGTAGAGGAAGCGGGACGCCTTCAATGATGCATTCCTCTACAGGGCCAAGAACCTACTGGCCCAAAATGCGCCACATTGAAACCTCGATACTGTAAACTCTCTTCTCCGGTTTGATCGATAGGCATACCGTCAACCCGTAGGACTTTATCCGGACAGATTCACAATGAATTCCGGCTGCAAGCGATGAACAGCTTGTGAGTTGAAGGATGAGAAGGCACCACTCTTGATTGGACTCTCGATGGCAGGCACAAGGCATCACAGCGCAGTGCGGAATTCACGAAAGTGTTGCGATCGAGATCTTTAGGATGATGTCTTATTTGCTTTTGTTGACTTCTTCGAGCCTTTTGTAGGTTTAGCTTTTGTTGGCTTTGCTGCTAACAAAGACTTTTCAACACGGAAAATTTGTCGCTCGGCTTCGAACCAGTCCTCCAGGTCATTCCCCGGCGTCCGGCCCCGTGCCTCGTACAATTCAAATGCGCGTTTAGCTATGACGGGGCGAAATGCCATTTTGATAGCCGATTCCACCTGATCAAGATTCAGCGCCCCGCCAGCGCCTTGAAATCCTCCAATCACCTGGTCCACGCCAAGCTGAGATGCCTGTGACATTAAAGAACGCACCGAGGTTCCGGCCAGCGCCACAATTTTTCCTTGATAATGTTGGGCTCGTAGTTCCTTGAGCACGTCCAGTCCGTTTGGCTCCGCCACATACATATCCAACACGACCACAAAGGGGGATTTTTCCTTTACCAGGGGAATAACATCCTGTCTATGAGGAGGAACACAGACTTCATAGCCTTTCTCAGAGAGAAATGCGGAAATCCTTTCTCGAAATTCTTCGTGAAATGTCACAATCATAATCATCAAGATCTAACCTCCCTCTCAAAATACCAAAAAACTACTCACCCGCTCTTCCATGGTCGATAGGACAAATTCTATATTATTTTCATTTCGTAAATATATCAGTGAACATTCTCAGCTACTGACACAGCAGTGTGAGTGGCTATCTAGAAAGGGAAATTCCTCATAGAGGCCAATTGCCCCATATCAGGATAGTGCTGGAACCTCTATTAGCGGAATTTCTATACATAATTTTCGTACCCTGATTTAATTTTGGCAGACCCGTATCTTCTGCTCTATCAACCACCAAACACCATTGCCAGCCAGCCCGTGATTTTCAATGGGCAAATGGTCGCCTCTGCGCCATCGGCTTATTTAGGTCCAGGGGGTCTCTTTTTCCAGCCTTTCACCAAAACAATAAAGCCGATTACCCCGATGAAGAGCGCCAGTCCACCCAGTAACATTAAGGCATCCATTTTGTCTCCTCTCGTTTTAGCACATTCCCTTTCTCAACCTTTCTGGCATTGAGGCGAGAATTGCAAGGCATGCAAAATCGGAAAAATTTCATTTAAGCCAATGATTGGACAAACAATTAGGACAGATATCGCCGGTCGATTCAAGCCTCCGGACTTCCGTTTTATCTTTTCTTAATGACCGCTGGTTCGAAAGGACTCCCCCTCCTCATCAATTATGAAAGGCATTCATTTTCGCTACCCCAGAAATTCAAAGGTTCCTTTGCTTGACAGGTTTTTTCCATCGGCATCCTTTGTCACCAATAGAAAAGAGCCTTTAATTTTGGCACCTACCAATTGGGTTCCATCAGGGGGGAAAGTTTTCAAGGTCAGAGTTCCTTCAGTATTGAACCCAAAAGAAGTAAGTTTCCCGTCGACCATGCTCTCAATTCGAACTTCAAAATTTTCACCCAACTCCATTGGATCGGCTCCGACCAATTCATAGGTGCCGGATTCAGTCCCGGCGGGAATCCTGAAAGTCACCAACGGATCTTTCGTTCCGCGGTCATTAGCGATCAAATAATACCCTGAACGCACGCCGTCAACCGTATTTTGTGAGCGTAGATACGTCGCGACGCCGGGTCCTGATATTTCGGCATTCACAGTTCCGGAAACCTTTCCGATGAATCCTGGCTGCTCAACACCCCCATCTTCGGACACTCGTTCAGTCGGTGATTCGTAACATCCGGCAACCAGAAGCAGTATGAGTCCGGTTCCAAAAAATAAATTTTTGCGTAATGATGCCATAATGGGATCCAATTTAGTATATGAAAAATGAATAAATGAACAGTTACTTCCGCTTGGCCATAGCCACCGGTGTAAGAACGCCACGATGACGGGCAATAAAGATTTCTGCGTACCTGCTACCAGTTAAACAATAAGTAAAAGAGAATGGGAAGAGGGAAAATCCTGACAAAACGTTTGTCATACAGGATCAAACGTCCAATGGACGCAGAGGAAAAGGCAAGACCCTCCACGTATGTCCTGACTATTTTTGACGATTTGAGTGTCAAATGTTCGTTAAAATCAGGGAGGAATCGTCTGCTTCTCAAGCTTTTTTTAATTCCACCGTTTCCCAATCGACAGAGACGGTTCCATCTTGGGTTTCATGAAATTTCTTCCAGAAATTCAGCAAGTTCAGACAGGCGTGATCAATACACCGTAGATCATCAAAATCGAGATGCACGTCTTTCTTCAACGGAACGTCGTCCAGAGCATTGGCAAAGTTGGGAAGATTCACGAAGATGGCCGTACCTGAAAATTTAATGGAAATCGATTTGCTGTTCTTGTTGCGGTCCACCGAAACCTGAAGGGTAGTGGTTGAAGAAATTAACTTCGCAAGTGCCACGCCAAGCCCTGCAAGCACTCCAATTAAGAGGTTGGTTGTCACAATGGTCACAACAGTCACCGCATACCCAACAACTTCTCCCCGGCCAAATTTTGAAAGAGTCCGAATCACCTGGACATTGATGAGGGTATAGCCGGTGTATATGCGAGGAGAGCGGACAAACTGGCGATGGGAACCAACTCGAGTATTCAGGAAACAGTCCGACAATCAAGGGAAACCAGACACCGTGGAGCACGGCTGAGACACGCGTTAGGGCACCACTCTAAAGATTGGCTTTACTTCGGACAATCACCCCCGTCATGGGTGAAGCCTCAAGAAACCCACAGAAAAATTTTCCAATCCCCTGGGCAGACATTTCACGGTTGTATCGGGTTCGCGGTCCCGATTGCATTTGGTCGACGGCAGCGGCGCATAAGAGGGTTTCCGCACTGACGATAAAGGCCATGGCGATGGCCATGGACAGGATCGAGAAGGGAGGCAAAATCCTCCATCTTTTAAAAATGGGTCGAGCTACCGAGGCTGTCCCGGAATTCAATATAATCGATGGAAAAATTTTTTTGCAGGTACGCTTCTCCGCTCGCGACCAACACACCCAACAACGGAGCAGAAAGAAATTGAACTTTTTTGGGCACCAGGAATTGCCAAAGAATAATGACGGCGATCGTGAGAATTCCAATGCGGGCCGACACCAAATGGCTCGAGTCAACTCCCTCCTGAGGGATCAATCCTTTCCACGCGGCATCGGGAAAGGTTAGAATATTCTCAAGCCCACCTCCTTTTGGCATGTCCCCAATCATAACGTGAAATTGGCTTGCCAGAATGAGCACGCCGATTCCCGCTAACATTCCTTGAATCACTGCAGGGGGACAGCTCAGAACCATTGACCCAACTGAAGGAATCCCGCCAGGACTTGGATTCCTCCGGCCACCACTAACACGATCCCGAGATTGCCTAGACCAAAACGCTGAATCACATCGAAGACTATCACGTTCAGGCCGGCAGCCGGGCCACTAACCTGCAGCGGACAACCGGCAAGGAATCCGACAACCAGACCACCGACAATACCGGTGATAATCCCCTTTAGGGAGGGGCGCCCGAAGCAATGGCAATCCCCATGCACAATGGCAATGCCACCAGAAACACCACTACGGATGCCAGGAAATCGCGTTGCACATCTTTCCATATCATCGTGAAAAGCTCTTTCCAATCCAGTTTCGGCATTATGAGTCATCCCACGTGCTCGTGAAATTTTTCAAATCCTTTGATGAGATATGGCATATATCATGGTCCTAAATCACTCAGAAAAAATTTTATCGTGACATTAAGTAATGAAGACTTTCCTCCCCTCATACTCCCACTCCCTAGTTAAACTGGCAAACTATGACTCAAAAGAATGTCTCTTAAACACTGAAATGGAACCCAGCTGCCCACTCACAAATAAGTTTTCGTGAGCAACAGGGACGAAACCAACACACAAGCCTAAGGAGGTCCTGACCAAAAGTCGTATTGAGAAACACAGCCACTCAGGGGCCATGCTTCTAAGAGGAAGCCCCGTCCTTATCTGAATTCTCTGTCGGGATTTTTCCGTTTTTTTCCAATGCCAGGAGACGTTGTCCTTCCGAACGATGCATGGCGGCCAATTCTCGTAATTCTTTTGCCGACTTCCATCGCGTTGAGGCAATCAACATCCACCCCGTCCTGGTAAACCCCTTGGGATCCATATGGGGCTTTTCTGCAAGACTGATGGCTCGCTGTTCCAATCTCACCGCCTCACTTTGAAGCTCATCGGCCTGTTGATCATAGACCTGCGCCATCTCTAATAAATCGGCGCCCGTCCAGGGTTTCTCGCCTGCTCTTTCAGAAGCTTGCTCTGCAGACGTCATCGCATAACTCACCGGTGCCAACATAGTAGTGGGACTTGGTCCTCCCTTTTGGCTAAGGCTCATCACGCCCATCCCACCCAGCACACCTATCAACACATATGCCAGTACACGCATACATATCCCTCCTGATTAAAGGGTTGCTTTCCTTTTGCATTCTGAATGGAAGTCAATAAAATAATTTTCTCCTTAACAAAACACACCTTGAACATCATTTAAATGGCTAACTCAAATCCCTTTTCAAATAAAAATATTATTCTCAATATTCCATATCTTCCTTTTCCGCCAAAACCGGCATGGTTACCCTCTCCACCCTCATTTTAAAAAGCCTATAATAATATATCTCCCGATGCCCCTATGAAAAACCCTAGATATCGAGGCTTAATAAGTTAAAAGGGAATCAAAGTGCGGCAGGTCGGACGAGTATCGTGAAGGTTGAAAAATATTATGCCTCGCTCGCCTTTATCCAGACGTTCTTCATTCCGCCTGGAAATATACGATATCTACATTACGTTCCCTTTCTCATCCTAACAGGAGAGTTCCAACCCGATTCAGCTCCATTATTTTGAGCTCATACCCGCATCAAGACCCTATGTGATTTTCCTCTGCCCTCTCTTTTCCATCGGCTCAGTTTCTCATCACTTCCGTGGTAGCGGATATCGATCAAATGTCACATGAAGCGCGTATCTCCCCGAATGGTCACGCCCCACCGACATGAGATGCCAACCCTCAATTAAAATTCCATCAGGCCCCAGAAGTTCCCATTCACAGGGATCCGCGGGCACAAACACCCTCACAGTGACATAACAGTTGGATTCAGAATTTATACCTCACACCTCATAGCCTTACGAAGGCCGGAATACCTCACTTGCCACACTTTTCAGGAAGACCCTGATCTTCCCGTGGTGTTGTGGACATGACTAAGCTTCCCTCCTCCATGATTATGTCCGCCTTGTTGATGCCTTTCGCTATATCCCTTAAAAGTTCGCTCCGGAAGTAACCATCTAATCACTCCCATCTTCTATGCCCAACCCTAAACCAATCCAGGCCCTCAAAAGATCATGCCGTGTCACGGTATACATCACCTCACCGTTTCGCTCTACAGGCAGGCTCAACAATCGTTGCTCTTCCATGAGGTGCACGGCATCCTTGATCGACGTCGTAGCCGCTATTGCAATATGATCTTTTTTCATCACGTTTTCGACCGTCACTTTGTTCAGGTCTTTTCCTGCTTCCAAAGCCCGGAGGACGTCAAATTCACTGACAAACCCGATAAAATGGTTTTTTTCATCGACGACCGGCCCCCCTGGAGTATGATGGGAAAGTAACTCAACTGCAGCGGCCAAGGCATTCAGTTTCCTACCGAATTTCATTTCATTGGTCGGGACGATTTGCCCAACGGTTTTAAATCCCGAGGCGGGAACTCCCTGAATAGCCATATGACCTCCTAAAATTAAAATGTAAAAGTTCCCCGATCCATAGACAGTTTCCCCGTAGCAAAGTTACGGGATACAGCAGATTTACTTGGAAACCGAATCATAGATCATGAGGATGGTCACTCCGTCTTTGGTTGTAATTGGAGAGACATCACTATGCGCGGGCATCATTCGATAACTGCCCGCTTCACATAACTGCCCATCCGTCTCGTATTGGCCCTCAAGAACAAAATGTTGAACAATGCCACGGTGGCTATGAGGCGTAATCCGACCCCCGGCAGGAATCCGAACCAGCATGGTCTTGGCCCCAAGCGACGGGTCTTCCCGAACAATCTTGACGTCTGCGGGCCCCGGGAACTCTTGAAGCTTTTCCCACTTCATTTTAGCAGTATGGTGAAATATTTCTTTGCTCATCGGTCTATCCTCCTTTAATATCTATAGATGTATTTAAGACATGAACATCGCACGAAAAACTCCCACAATGTTCTCGATTAGGATGTTCCATGATTCGAATTATTAAAACATCATTCACAACTTTGATAATCACCTTCCTCCCTATCACCTATTAGAACTCCATTTTCCGACCAAACCTTAGGGTTCGGAGGAGGCTAGTGGAGGAGACCATGCCACCTGACCGTTCTTGTTGAAAAGGTTCAGGACGGGGCTGCCATCCAGCAAGACACGAAGCCGCGCGCGCGGAACGTCATCCTTGTCTCTGAGAGTAAGGGACGGTAACCCATCCGGTTGCAGGTCTAGGGCTGCTCGTTGTTTACAGCCCTTATCGTT
>BQIZ01000033.1 GCA_021604365.1 Nitrospirales bacterium | reverse complement strand
GAATTGGTGTCAAATATTGACTTGACAGGGGCTATCGCCTTGACTATAGTTGGTGCCCTTGATCCTGAAATAAAATCGTATATTTGTATTAGTTCGTTTTTTTGATTATTAACTCACACTTCCAAGGAGGAGCCACATGCGGAAGGTAGGGTATTTTGGATTAGCAATGATTTTTGCAGGCTCGGTCAGCGTGGCGGTGGCGCAAGAGCGTCAACCACAGCATGTAGGGTATGGTACGGGGGTCGGAGAATCCCAGGGTGTTGGCGACAGGTCACGGGTGATGGACCAGGACGACATGTTGCGCTATCTCTCGGCGAATGAAACCATTCAGGGAGAAGTTATGGCCATTGATTTGTCCAGCCACAAATTGTACCTCATTAAAGGAGGGAGTTCGCAGGATGAACGGCAGACCCTGAGAGGGGCTTTGAACATCATGACCCTTTATTTAGACAATAAGACCAATTATGAGAATTTGAAGGCGATTGGGAAGGGCGATTATGTAACCGTCCAAGCTGAGAACGAGACGACAGACACCCAAAAATTTGGAACCGGCCGGAAGTTAGTTCGTGACGTGTATGTATTGGATGGGAGTCAATTGCTAGGAGGGATCGACAACCCTAACTTTAAGGGCGGGTTTGGTCAAGGGCCTGATCCTAACATGGCACAGGGTCAAAATATTATGAATGACAGCATGACTGGTGTGCCTGCTGGTGGAACTCAGGCAGGAGAGGTACAGACTGGGATCATCAGCGAGGTGGGTATGATGACTGGTGCTGCTCCTTGCTGGCAATGTGCCCCTCAACCTACGACTGTCAATGAAAAGACGGACAAAACCGTTGCGACGGACTACGGTGATGATCGAAAAAACTATAACAAGGGTACTGTTCAATAAGTTCCTGGTTATAAGGGAGTTTTGTGTTTTAAAAGAGCGTGCCGGTCGATATCCGGCACGCTCTTTTGTTATTTTGCCTATGAAATCAATCAGGATCGAAGAAAGTACGTTTCTGTTAATAAGCTGTCGGCGGGAGAAGAATGAGAGCACATGGAAGAATTGGATCTTCGAGGTGTGATTTGTCCGTACAACTTTGTGAAGACGAAGCTTAAGCTGGAATCTTTAGAAATCGGTGACCGATTAAGTGTGTTGTTGGATGAAGGCGAACCCATTCGAAATGTTCCTCAAAGCATTACCAATGAGGGTCACCAGATCCTTAAACAAGAAAAAGTTGAACATTATTACCTTGTCGTTATTCAGAAGGTAGATGTGTGATGGATACTCTACCTAGAACTTTCGAGTACTGGTTCAACTTGCCTTTTACTTCTTTGAGGTAACCCTTGAATTAAAAGCGTTATTTCTCCTTTAATCGATTTAACTTTTAACTGTTGAGCCACTTCTTCTATTTCCCCTCGCAGTATTTCTTCGTTGATTTTTGTCATTTCTCGTGTCAGTACGACGTTTCTGTTTCCCATGACGGTAGTGATGACCTGTAATGTTTTAAGAATCCGATGCTGGGTTTCAAAGACAATAATGGTTCCTTTCTCTTCTTTAAGACTTTGAAAAAATTTTTCCCTTGCCCCTGGTTTTCTTGGCACAAATCCCTCAAAGATAAACCGATCCGTCGGTAGGCCTGACACGCATAATGCCGTAAGAACGGAGGAAGGTCCTGGAATTGGAATAAGTGGAATGTTTGCCTTGATGGCCTGACGAACCAGATAAAAACCTGGATCAGAAATAAGAGGGGTTCCCGCATCGCAAACCAATGCAACCGAACTTCCTTCCTGGAGACGATGGAGGAGAATTTCGGTTTTCTCCTCCTTATTGAAATCGTGGTAACTGGTGAGCGGTGTGCCGATATGATAATAGGTGCAGAGTTTTTGTGTACGCCGCGTGTCCTCAGCTGCAATAATGGCCACTTCTTTTAAAATGCGGATAGCCCGGAAGGTCATATCTTCCAGATTACCGATAGGAGTGCTGACAATATAGAGTATTCCGGTCATGGCTTGTAGGGAAAATGATGTAAGGCAAGGTTGGGATGGTACTGGGTGAGTCTGTCATTGTCCAGGAAGGTTCAGTCCTAATTGCCTCGTCCCTTTGTTTCGATATGAAAGGGCATGAATGGATGAATGATGACCATGAACTATCGTCATTGAATCATCCGTCTTTGGGTAGCTTGGTGTCTCAGATTATCGGCGTATTGTATAGCCAAACATGGCTTTTAGGAGTTTAAGTCCTGGCGAGAGAAGTCTCCTACCTAACATTTCGGTAAATGCTAATTGCCAAAGGTGATTGGGCATCTTCATGGTCAGGCAGGGGATCGAAGAAACTACAGCCAGCCTTTGGGTTTCCCCTAATGAATTTCGTGAAATCGTGATTGGTGCGATTCCTATAAATAGAATGGCGGAATACGAGGAAATTGCAGTGTCGTCATAAATTTTTTGATATGAGGCTAGTGTGACCGGGCAAGCCTAAAACCTTTGTGGTGGAGCTACCTCAGCATCACATAAGTTATGCTTGGTGAATTCCGGTTTTTCTTAAATAGGTGAAATTGGTAACTCGTTGATTTTCTTGACCTTCTATAGATCCAGATCTATACTCGACATGGGTTTCTCTGCATGCTTCTTTACTAGGATGTTCCATGCCTGAATTGCTGCCATTTCTCACCATGGGCTTTTATTTTGGAGGCACGCTTCTTTTCCTTCTATATCTCTGGCATCGTTCTGATGTTATCGCAAAAATTTCACTTGTGGCCACAGGGCTAGGGTTTTTCTCTCATACTTCGGCGCTTATTATGGCTCTGGTATCGACGGGGCATATACCTATTATGACCTTTAAGGATGCGATGTCATTTTTTGCCTGGGGGTTAGTGCTGGTTTTTTTGGTGGTTGGCCTAAAAAGGGGTTTAGCGGTGTTGGGCGCATTTATCCTTCCCCTGGCTTTTCTGTCTCTCGTTTCTGCAACTCTTGCGCCTCAGTCCTCTGGCACCATTGCCCCGGTCTTTCAGGCGGTATGGGTGCATGTGACCCTGAGCATTTTGGGTACCATCGGATTTGCTGTGGCCTTCGTGGCTGGGCTGATGTATGTGATGCAGGAGCGTCTTTTGAAGTCCAAACAATTTAATGTGTTATCTTTCAAGCTCCCGCCGCTGGATTTTTTGGATTCATTGAATCAACGATCTATTCTTTTTGGGTTTCCCCTATTAACCTTGGGAATCCTGACAGGGGCAGTTTCCGCTCAATTGACGATTGGTTCATATTTAAGTTGGAACTCTGAGCAAATTTGGGCGTTAATTACCTGGTTCTTTTATTTCGCGGTCTTGATGGGAAGAGTGACGGCCGGATGGAGGGCGAAAAAGGCCGCCTATCTAACCATTGTGGGATTTGCCGGAGTGATTTTGACTTTTGTTGGCATCCTTATCAAAAGTCCGCAACCGATGTCACCGCTATGAATATTATCGTGTTAGGCCTCAATCATCGGACGGCTTCTGTTGAACTTCGTGAACTCCTGGCTATCCAGGATAGCCGGATGGGAGAGGCGTTGGGTCGGCTCATGGCATATTCAGGTATTAAAGAAGCCATGTATTTGGGGACCTGTAACCGAGTTGAAGTATATGCCGTCGTGGAAAATGGTGAATGGGGTTTTCGTCAATTAGAAGATTTTTTGGTCTCAACCCATTTCTCCTTATCCTCCGAGGATTTACTCCCTCACCTGTATCGATACAGTGAGGATGAAGCCATCGCGCATTTGTTTCGTGTGTCGGCGAGTTTAGATTCCATGGTCGTGGGAGAACCCCAGGTCCTAGGGCAGGTAAAGGAAGCCTATGAGCTGGCTTTGACTCATCGTTCATCCGGAGTCATTCTTAATAAGGTCGTCAAGAAGGCGATTTCGGTTGGGAAAAGTGTCCGGACGAATACCCGGATTGGGGAATATGCGGTTTCCGTCAGCTATGCCGCTGTGGAATTGGCCAAAAAAGTTTTTTCGAATCTGAAGCAACGAGTTGTATTGTTAGTGGGGGCAGGGGAGATGGGAAAGTTGGCGGCCCAACACCTGGTGAATCAGGGTGTGAAGGAGGTCCTCATTACGAATCGGAATCATCATCGTGCTTTTGCACTGGCCGAACGCTTCCATGGACAGGCGGTTCCGTATGAACAGCTTCGAAGCACCCTTCCCAAAGTGGATATTGTGATTTGCGCCACAGGTGCTCCCCACTATGTCATAACCAAAGATGATATCGAGATGGCGGTGTATCATCGAATGAACCGACCAATGTTTTTGATTGATATCACCGTTCCTCGAAATATTGATCCGGCGGTCAAGGATGTTGATAACGCCTATGTGTTTGATATTGATGATCTCAAGGCCCATGTGGGGCATAATCAGGAAGAACGATTGAAAGAAGCCGAAACCGCCGAGTCTATGGTGAGAGAAGAAGTCGGCAGCATGGTGGCCTGGGTTCGCGGACTGGAGGCAACCCCCACCATTGTGGCCCTAAGAAAAAAAGCGGAAGAGATCAAGCGGGGCGAGTTGGAGAAAGTATTCGGTCGTTTGGGGGAATTGTCGCCGAAGGAGCGGGCTGCCATTGAAGGGCTGGCTTCGGCAATTGTGAATAAATTACTGCATGGTCCGGTCGTGACCTTAAAATCCGAAGCGCAATCTCAAAATGGATTTGCGTTTATTGAAGCCGCTCGCCGGTTTTTTGAACTGCGGGAACGGGAGATTCACTCCGAAGAGGTCCAGAACCTAGAAGATGAGGCAGGTGATGGCGTCAGCGTGGAGCCCCTGCCGCAAAAGGATGGCATGTGAATCAGAGGGATAGTCGAGCACGATCAACACTCATCGTGGGAACACGAGGAAGCCAATTAGCCATATGGCAAGCTGAATGGGTGCAACGCCAGCTCAAAGCCCTTGCTCCGGATATTTCTGTCATTCTGAAGCGCATCCAAACCAGTGGGGATAAAATTCAAGATGTGCCTTTGGCCAAAATTGGAGGAAAGGGGCTTTTTGTTAAAGAAATAGAAGAAGCCCTGCTCAGACAAGATATTGATCTAGCGGTGCATAGCATGAAAGACGTGCCTTCAGAGTTACCTGAAGGACTGGAGATTGTTTGTGTTCCCGAGCGAGAGGATCCCAGAGATGCGTTGATTGCGCATGAAGGCCATATTTTAGCCACATTGCCGGTTGGTGCACGAGTCGGAACCAGTAGTTTGCGAAGACAGGCGCAGTTGTTACATGCGCGACCGGATCTTGAGATTGCGATGTTGCGTGGGAATGTTGATACTCGACTTCGCAAGGTTCGCGAGGGTCACTATAATGCCATTATTCTGGCCGCCTCAGGCCTCAAGCGCTTGGGTTGGGATCAAGCGGTAACGGAGTATTTGTCCGTGGATGTGAGTTTGCCGGCAATTGGGCAAGGGTCGTTAGGTCTGGAAGGACGAAAAGATGATATCTGGGTTCGAGATCTGGTTGCGCAGTTTGAACATCGGTCCACCAGGATTGCGGTTACTGCTGAACGAGCATTGCTTGCAGGTCTTGAAGGCGGATGTCAGGTTCCAATTGCAGGTTATGCGACTATCCAGGGGGACACTTTGACTCTGGTGGGGTTGGTCGCCAGTCTTGATGGAAAACGATATATCCGTCAGGTGCTATCGGGGCCAAATGGGGAGGCTGCTTCAATTGGCACGAGGGTGGCTGAACAACTGTTGGATGGTGGGGCGAAGCCCATTCTTCAGGAAATTTATGGGATGGCATGACCAAATCAGATCCAAATCATGGTCGGGTGTTTTTGGTTGGAGCCGGGCCCGGAGATGCCAAGTTGCTGACCTTACGGGGGAAGGAATGTCTCGAGCAGGCGGACGTGGTGCTCTACGATCACCTGGCTAATCCTGAATTGTTGAAATTTGCCCCTTCTCATGCCGAGTGTATTTATGTCGGGCGAAAAGGGCGTGGAGCCTACCGAGATCAGGCAGAGATTGATGTTTTGTTGGTTGGTAAGGCTCAAGAAGGTAAGTGTGTGGTGCGACTCAAGGGTGGGGATCCGTTTGTGTTTGGCCGTGGAGGTGAAGAAGCCGAAGTGGTCGCTGACGCAGGGATTCCATTCGAAGTTGTGCCTGGAGTGACGGCTGCCGTGGCTGTGCCCGCTTATGCTGGTATTCCCGTGACGCACCGGACTCTCGCCTCGACGGTCGCATTTGTGACCGGCCATGAAGATCCGACGAAACCATCGAGTGCGATGGAATGGCCGCGTCTCGCTTCGGCTGAAGGAACCCTGGTATTTTTGATGGGCATGAAAAATCTTCCGCAGATTGTGGACCGACTCATTCAGGAAGGCAAGCCTGCGACGACTCCCGTGGCGGTGATCAGATGGGGGACCTATGCTCGTCAACGAACGGTGGTGGGTACCTTATCCGACATTGTGGGATTGGCCTCTCGGGCAGATATGAGTCCGCCATCAGTGATTGTCGTGGGTGAAGTCGTTCGGTTACGTGAGCGACTGAACTGGCATGAAGCACGGCCTCTGTTTGGACAAGGGGTCTTAGTGACCAGACCTCGTGCCCAGGCACCGGCTCTTTCAAACTTGTTGGCGGCGCAGGGTGCAGAACCGGTGGAATGTCCAACGTTGGAAATTCATCCTCCTGATAGTTGGACCCCTGTGGATGAGGCAATTGGTGCGATTTCGACATACGATTGGGTGATCTTTACGAGTGTGAATGGTGTGCAATCCTTCATGAAACGTCTCTGGTTTCATGATAAAGATGTAAGGAGTTTGGCTGGAATCCGCGTGTGTTGTATTGGTCCTCGGACTCGGGAAGAGGCTGCTCGTTGGGGGATTGCATCGGATCTGGTTCCTCAAGATTTTCAGGCAGAAGGAATTTTGCAGACGCTCGGCGGGTTAGGAGTCTCCGGTCAACGGATTTTGATTCCTCGAGCCAAAGTCGCACGCGAGATTCTCCCTGACCAGTTGGAAGCCATGGGTGCCACGGTTCATGTGGTTCATGCTTATCAAGCGCTCCCTCCTTCGGTCGATATTGGCCTTCTTCGTGGTCGCCTTCGCAATAGGGAAATTCAGTATGTGACCTTTACCAGTTCTTCCACAGTGAGGAATTTTGGTCAGTTGTTTGAGAATCGCCAAGAATTACAGGATTTAACCCGGCATATGATCATTGCGGTCATTGGACCCATCACAGCCCAAACCGTACAGGAAGAAGGGATGTCGGTGGATGTCATGGCGTTGGAGAATACGGTTCCGGCGTTGGTTGATGCCATGATCATTCATGCCCGGCAAAATCCGAAGGATTCGCGATTGGTCTGGTCTTCATAATTATTCTATGGTGGAGGAAGTTTCAGACACCACGTTTTGTTAACCGATTGATGGGAGGAGTAGCGTCATGGTTCCTGTAAAATCTTGTATGGTCCCGGTAGATAAAATCGTCAAAGTTGACCGGGATATTTTGGTCAAGACCGCTGCAGAAATGATGCGGGATAATGGAATCGGGAGTGTGATTGTGACCAGTGGAGAGGAAATCATCGGCATTTTAACCGATACGGATTTGGTTCGACGTGTGGTTGCCGCGGGTGCGGACCCGATGCGGACGACGGTCGAGAAAATTATGTCTGCTCCGATTGTCAGTATCGAGGGAGATCGAACCCTGTTGGATGCAAATGATCTCATGGCCAAAGAACATATTCGGCACCTGGGGGTGACCCAGGGTGGGAATATGGTGGGGATGATCTCCGTGCGGGATCTCGTAGTCTTTTTAACGAATCTTCCTCGAAAGTAAGGACGAGTATGGGATTTCCCGTTCATCGTTTACGTCGTTTGCGGCAACATGAATCTCTTCGCCGAATGGTCCGTGAGACGCAGCTGAGTCCCGCAGATTTCATCTATCCTTTGTTTGTGACCTTTGGCGAGAATAAGCAAGAACCGATCGTCTCGATGCCTGGTCAATGGCGGTGGTCTGTGGATCGGGTAATTCAGGAAGCCAAGGATGCCTGGGAATTAGGGATTCCTGCCGTTATCCTGTTTGGAATTCCTGAACATAAAGACGAGCGTGGATCTTCCGCCTATGAGAAGGAAGGAGTTGTTCAGCGTGCGGTACGGGCGATTAAAGATCATGTCCCCGATTTAATGGTGATTACCGATGTGTGCATTGATGAATATACTTCCCATGGCCATTGCGGAATTGTGCGAGACGGTCGAATTCTGAATGATGAAACGCTAGAGTGTCTTCAGGCAATGGCGCTGAGTCATGCGGAGGCGGGAGTGGATATGGTTGCCCCTTCAGATATGATGGATGGCCGGGTCGCCGCAATTCGACATGCATTGGACCAACAGGGACTCTCTGAAATGCCCATCATGGCCTATTCCGCTAAGTATGCTTCCGCGTTATATGCCCCGTTTCGCGATGCGGCCTTCTCTAGTCCGTCTTTTGGGGACCGACGGTCCTACCAAATGGACGCAGCCAATGCGAGAGAAGCGGTGCGTGAGGTGGAACTGGACATCCAAGAGGGTGCTGATATCGTGATGGTGAAGCCAGCCTTGTTCTATTTGGATATTCTTCGACGAGTCCGTGAACTGGTGGCCGTTCCCGTGGCGGCGTATCAAGTCAGTGGGGAATACAGCATGATCAAGGCTGGGGCACAATTAGGCTGGATTCATGAAGCTTCGGTGATGATGGAAAGTTTACTCGCGATTAAACGCGCAGGGGCGGACATGATTCTCACATATTTTGCCAAAGAGGCTGCATCTCTCATGAACCGTGATGGTGTATGAAGATTACTCGAGGATTACCCACGGTTCGTCCCGCTATCTGCCCTGTTCTCACCATTGGCAATTTTGATGGGCAGCATTTGGGACACCGTGCCCTTGTCCGGGCTGTTGTCAATTGCGCTCGGCAGGTCAACGGATTTCCTATGGTGTTGTCCTTTGCTCCCCATCCTGTCGAGGTGTTACGTCCAGGATCCGTCCATAAATTTTTATCTGAGGATCATGAAAAAATTGCGTTCTTTGAACGGCTGGGAGTCGGGGAACTGGTAATTCTCCCTTTCACTATGGAGTTAGCCAGTCTGGGGCCGGATGAGTTTGTCCATCAGGTTCTTCGTGACGGACTTGGGATCCGAAAGCTGTTCGTTGGAGACAATTTTGTATTCGGTAGGGGACGAAGTGGTGGAGTGAAGGATCTGATTGAACTGGGGGCCATAGCAGATTTTTCGGTTGAGCCGATTGCGCCCGTGATTGTGGGGCAGGAGGTGGTGAGTTCGACGCGCATTCGCAAATGCCTGACAGCTGGGGAGGTGGGTCAAGGTGCACAATGTTTGGGGCGTCCCTATATGTTAGAGGGGGTTGTGATTCCCGGTGAGAAGCGAGGGAAACAGTTTGGATGGCCGACGGCCAATCTTCGACTCCCCGGGCATCGTGTTCTTCCTGCGGATGGTGTGTATGCCACGCTGACAGTGTTGAAGGGGGAATGTCTGGATTCCATTGCCTATATCGGCACGCGGCCGACGTTTTCCGAAGAGGAACGTTTATTGGAAGTGCATATGTTTGATAAGACTCTTCAGCTATATGGAGAAGATATTTCCGTGCATTTTATTGAAAGAGTGCGTGGGGATATGGTGTTTGCGAATGCCCAGGACCTCGTGAGTCAAATGGACCATGATGGTCAGCAAGCCAGGGAGATCTTGCGGAACTATTCAGCAGGACCCCGAATCCCTGCGGTTGTTCAGGGGGGAAGTGTATAGATGAATCCTCTAGCCTTCTTAGTTGGAATGGAACGCAAAGTTGATCAAGCCATTCGGGCTAAGGGGTTATTGGCGTCGGGAGATCGGATCGTGGCGGCGGTTTCTGGCGGTCCGGATTCTGTGGCCCTTTTTAGGTGTTTGGTGGAGCTGCGAACCCGGTGGCATTGGGACATCTGTATTGGTCATGTGGACCATGGATTTCGGGGAGCTGAAAGTGAGAAGGATGCGAAGTTCGTGGAGGCATTAGGGGAGAGATTTGGAGTGCCTGTCTTGGTGCGCCGACTCCATCTGAATAAAAACGATGCAAAATTGAAGAAGGAATCACTCCAGGTATATGCCAGAACTGCGAGGTATCAGGCATTAGAGCAAATGATCCTCGACCGAAAGGCGACAAAGTTAGTGCTTGGGCATACGGCAGACGATCAAGCAGAGACGGTTCTGATGTGGATGCTGCGCGGGACTGGAACCGGTGGATTGGGAGGGATTCCTCCAAAACGAGGAATGCATGTCGTTCGTCCCTTACTTGATATTCATCGGAGCGAAGTTGTGGTGTATCTGGAGGAGAGGCAGGAGGAATCCAGAGTGGATTCCTCTAATATTCAACCGGTGTACCTCCGGAATCGCATTCGTCAGCACCTGATTCCTCAATTGAAACAGTATTCGCCGGGGGTTGTGAATGTGTTGACCCGGCAGGCACATATACTTCGTGATGAGCATGCATATCTGGAGACATTAGCGGATGAAGCCTTTCAGCGCACATGTGTGTCAGATCGCATGGGAGAACGTCAATTCGACCGTATGGCGCTCTTAACCGTACCTTTACCTCTTCGTCGAAGAGTGATCCGCCAGAGTCTTCAGATCCTTACAGGACATCATCAGGGTCCGAGATTCGATCTTGTAGAAAGGGTATTAGACCGTATAGAGCATGGTCAGTCAGGTTGGACGATTGCATGTCATGGAGTGCGGATTGTTCAGGAGTATGATCGTCTGGTGATGGCCTCCTGTGAGGAAGTGAATCAACCTGGAACCGATTGTTCCAGCATGATGGTGACGCCTGTATCCATCCCTGGTGAGGTGGTTTGGCTTCCCACAGGACACCGTTTTTCGATTTCAAGAATATCCTCTCCCGTAATGGATGGCCATGCGAACCAATCAGAAGTTTATCTTGACCCTGCGAGATTTACTCCTGATTTGATGTTACGAAGGTGGGTGCCTGGGGATATTTTTTGCCCCAAGGGGCTTGGTGGGAAACAAAAAAAGCTACAGGATTTTTTTTCTGATCTTAAAGTACCCCGTTCCAAACGGACCAAAGTGCCTTTATTGGTTGCGCCTGAGGGAATTGTCTGGGTTGGTGGGTTACGAGCAGATGAACGGTTCAAGGTTTCATCATCCACAACTTCGGTCATTATGGCCAAGATGATCATGTAAGATGGAATTCTCTATGAATCAAATTTTTGGGAAACCCCTCGTCACGCAAGAAGTTATGAGAGCTCGCATTAAGGAATTGGGAAAGCAAATTTCTCTGGATTATCAAGGCAAGGACCTCCTCGTTGTTGGGGTCCTCAAGGGAGCCTATGTGTTTTTTGCCGACCTGGTTCGAGTTATTCGATTGCCGATTCAGATTGATTTTCTGATTGCCAAAAGTCACAAAGCAATCGGGAGTTCGGCAAAAAAGGTGAAAGTGTGGTCGGAGTTGACCGAAAAGATCAATAACCGTCATGTGTTGCTGGTAGAAGATATCGTTGATTCTGGAGTCACCGCTCAGTTCTTAGTCAAAAATTTAATGAAGAAGAAACCAGCCTCCGTGGCTGTCTGCGCGTTGATTAGTAAGTCTGCCAATCGTAAGGTGGAGGTTGATTTGCGGTATGTGGGGTTTGAAGTGCCTCCGACCTATCTTGTGGGATATGGGCTTGATTTTAAGCAAAAATATCGAAATCTTCCCTACCTGGCTAGGCTCGATCCGAATTTGGTTCAAGAAGACTCGCAGTCTTGATGCGGTTGTCAGCTATAAAAAGTGCGTGATAGAATCAATTGGTTAAGCTATTGTCTCGATAGTGTGGCTCATTATGACATTTGAATTTCTAAGGGGGTTACCCTCGGTATGAATTCTCGGGTGAAAAACTTACTGTTTTGGGTCTTTGTGTGTTTATTCATGATTTTGTTATTCAACCTCTTTACGGTGCCAAATCAGCACCCAGAAGATCCGGTGATCTTTAGTGATTTTATGGCTCACCTGGAAAAAGGGGATGTTGAACGGGTCATCATTAAGGACAACAATATCAGCGCGATTCTGAAAGATGGCACCAGGATCCAAACGTATTCTGTCGAGTATCCAGATTTAGTTAGGATCTTACAGGAAAAATCCGTACAAATTGAAGCCAAGCCACCTGAAGATAATCCATGGTATATCACCTTCCTGCTCTCTTGGGGACCATTTGTACTCTTTTTGGGCTTGTGGTTTTTCCTGATGCGTCAAATGCAGATGGGCGGCAATCGGGCTCTGTCCTTTGGAAAAAGCCGTGCGCGCCTCCTGACAGAAGAAAAGAAAAAAATCACATTTGCAGATGTTGCGGGGGTAGATGAAGCTAAAGAAGAAGTTGTGGAAATCATCGATTTCCTGAAGGATCCCGCAAAATTCCAAAAATTAGGCGGGCGTATTCCTAAGGGAGTTCTGATTGTGGGACCTCCAGGGACCGGAAAAACCTTGTTGGCCAAAGCGATTGCCGGTGAGGCAGGGGTGCCATTTTTCAGTATCAGTGGATCGGATTTTGTGGAAATGTTTGTCGGGGTTGGGGCTTCCCGGGTTCGAGATCTCTTTGAACAGGGGAAAAAAAATGCCCCCTGTATCATCTTTATTGATGAAATTGACGCGGTGGGGCGATTACGGGGCGCAGGTCTTGGCGGAGGTCATGATGAACGGGAACAAACACTGAATCAATTGTTAGTGGAAATGGATGGGTTTGACACGACGGAAGGTGTGATCCTGATTGCGGCCACCAACAGACCGGATGTGCTCGATCCTGCCTTGTTGCGACCAGGCCGATTTGATCGGCAAGTTGTGGTGAATCGTCCTGACGTTCGCGGGAGAGGGGAGATTCTTAAGGTTCATACTAAAAAAGTTCCTGTCTCCTCAGATGTGGATCTAGAAAAAATTGCCAGAGGGACTCCAGGGTTTTCAGGCGCTGACTTGGAAAATCTGGTTAATGAAGCCGCCTTGTGGGCTGCTCGCTTGGATAAAAAAACTGTTGACCAGATTGATTTTGAAAATGCCAAAGATAAGGTGTTAATGGGTGTCGAACGTAAGAGCATGGTTCTGACTGAGGAAGAAAAGCGAACGACGGCGTTCCATGAGGCTGGCCACGCACTGATGGCGAAACTCTTGCCAGGAACGGATCCTGTTCATAAGGTCACCATTATTCCTCGGGGACGGGCTCTTGGCATGACGATGCAATTACCCATCGATGATCGACATAGTTACTCGAAGGACTTTTTGTACAATACACTCTCCATTTTATTTGGTGGGCGCGTTGCAGAAGAATTGATCTTCAAAAGTGTGACGACTGGGGCGGGGAACGATATTGAGCGGGCCACTGAATTGGCCAGGAAAATGGTCTGCGAATGGGGTATGAGTGACAAATTAGGTCCATTGACATTTGGAAAAAAAGACGAAGAAGTTTTCTTAGGTCGTGATTTTGGTTCACGTCGAGATTTTAGTGATCAAGTTGCGTTAGAAATCGACAAAGAAGTCAAACGCCTGGTGATTGAATCTTATGAGCGAACGACCAGGATGCTGACCGAACACATTCATACATTACGGGCTATCGCTGAAGCGTTGTTGGAGAAAGAGGTGTTAGACGGTATAGAAATTGAAAAAATAGTTCAACAGTCATCTTCCCTTGAGCAAGCTGCGGCAGTATAACGGAATTTTCTGATATGTTTTTCATTCAGAAGAGCGATGTAATTCTATTTTAAAACTGAGCAGATTTGTTTTTCTGCTCGTTTCATTTTTTTATGGATAAAAGGTTGAAACGCCTGCTTCCATCGAAATCATGCTTCCCTACCCCCCGGGGATTAAGAGCTTTTTAACACGGGCTCCACCAGCATTGTGGTGGGTTTGCCTAGTGAACTTAACTGCCAAACTTTATCCCCCACGTATTTTTGTTGAATTTCCCGATTTTCTAGCCATTCAAATCATTGTGCTTTATAAGGTAGAGAGCCCTATATGATTATTAGAGCCAATCATGGAAATGATTTTGTCAGCAGCCAATGTGTATGAAGCCCATGTCTGTTCCAAAGTCCCTATTTCCTGAAATTCGCTGCCGGGAAAAAAGAATGCCCATTGGGTCAAAGGTGTTAATAATGGGTATATTGAACGTGACCCCAGATTCATTTTCTGAGGATGGGCGGAGCCTCAATATTGGGGGAGCGATTGAACGAGCACAACAGATGATTGCCGAAGGGGTGGATTTGATTGATATCGGTGGGGAATCGACGAGGCCTGGAGCGGCATATGTGGACGAGGATGTGGAAATAAAAAGAATTTTTCCCATTCTGACAATGTTGAGGAAACTCACCAATATTCCACTTTCTATTGATACACGGAAAGCTGCCGTGGCTCGGAGGGCGTTGGATCTCGGGGCCGATATCATCAATGATGTGAGCGCTCTTCAAGATGATCCTCGGATGGCTCAATTAATTCAAGAATACGGAGCGGGGGTTGTCCTCATGCATCGGCAAGGCCATAGCGTAAATATGCAGCATGCACCACAATATAAAGATGTCGTGGGTGAGATAAAGAACTTTTTATCTGAACGGGTCTCCATGGCCCAATCGATGGGAATTCCGGCAGATCATATTTTAGTTGATCCGGGAATTGGGTTTGGGAAAACCCTCAATCATAATTTAGAGATTCTCCGTAACATTGGGGAGTTTCTTCCATTGGGACAACCTATTTTAATTGGGGTGTCACGGAAAGCATTCCTTGGCACGTTAACTGGAAGGCCGGTCGGTGAACGAGAATTCGGGAACGCGGTTGCTGTGGCCGCTGCTGTTTGGCAGGGGGCACATATTGTACGAGTCCATGAAGTGGGAGCCATGCATGATGCCATTTTGGTGGCTCAAGCTTTACAAAATTCGTGCGACAAGTAGTATAAGAGTATATTCTCCGAGCGGCGTTTCCGCCCCTTAGTTCTGCTTATAACTGTCGTGATGTGCCATATGTCCAATATTGGTCGCCCCCTGGGCAATGCCGCAAAGAATGACTGTTCTTGATTAGAGTTGAAATTCTTGAATTTTCTTTCCAATTCGTTGATTCGCTAAAGGGTGGAGAGACAGGACAAATACTCCACTACTCAAATGTTTTATGGCCTGCGCTAATTACTAAGAAAGAAAAGGGAGCCACATGGGGAAACTATTCGGTACGGATGGGGTGCGTGGGGTCGCGAACCTGGATCCGATGACCAGCGAAATGGCAATGAAATTAGGACGGGCGGCGGCCCATGTTTTTCGAAAACGAGATGGACGACATAAAATCATCATTGGCAAAGATACTCGTGTGTCCGGGTATATGTTGGAGTCGGCCTTAACTGCCGGCCTGTGTTCCATGGGTGTGGATGTCCTATTAGTCGGACCCTTGCCGACCCCGGCAATCGCGTTCATGACCCGTAGCCTGAGAGCTGATGCCGGGGTGATGATTTCTGCTTCTCACAATCCCTATCAGGATAATGGCATCAAATTTTTTTCGAATGACGGGATGAAGTTGCCGGATGAACTGGAACATCGTATGGAAGACCTTATTCTCTCGAATGAAATTGAGCATATTCGACCGACGGCAGAAGCCATCGGGAAAGCTTATCGCATTGATGATGCAGAAGGTCGATATATTGAGTTCGTGAAACGCTCGCTACCCCGTGAAATGGATTTTCAGAATATGCGAATTGTCTTGGATTGTGCCCATGGAGCGGCATATCATGTTTTCCCAAAGGTCATTCGTGAATTGGGTGCGAAGGTCTGGGTTATGGGCAATGAACCTGACGGGCTAAATATTAATGACGGGTGTGGTGCTGTGCACCCGGAACGATTACAGCAGATGGTTCGAGATCGGAAGGCCGACCTCGGTATTGCCCTGGACGGAGACGCGGATCGGGCTTTGTTTGTCTGTGAGCAGGGGCAGGTGGTTGATGGAGATCACGCCTTGGCGGCTTTTGCTCTTGACCTTAAACGGCTAGGCCGATTACGACACAATACGGTGGTCGGAACCGTGATGAGTAATTTTGGGTTTGAGGTCTGTATGCGGGAGGCTGATATCAATCTGGTACGAACGGCTGTTGGGGATCGATATATTTTGGAGCGAATGGTGGCTGAAGATTATAATCTGGGTGGAGAGCAATCCGGCCATATGATCTTTTTGGATTATCATACGAGCGGTGATGGGATGATCTCCGGCTTACAAATGCTGAAGTTGATGAAGCGGGCTCAAAAACCACTGTCGGAAATTGCTATGTGTATGCATTCAACTCCTCAGGTGTTGGTGGGGGTTTCCGTTCCCCGCAAGCCTGACCTGCAGAGCCTTCCACAGTTACAGCAAGCTATTCAAGACAAAGAACGGGTGCTGAATGGAACTGGACGGATTCTTGTACGCTATTCCGGTACCGAACCGTTGCTGCGAGTGATGGTTGAAGGTCAGGATAACCAGGTTATTCAGGAGATTGCGGAGGATTTAATCACAGTGGTGAAGTCCTGCATTCGGTAAGGATTAGAAGGTCTCCCATCATTTTTTCATTCGTCTGCTCCAATGAAAGATTTGGCATTTAGGAAGAAATAGACGCAATGATCGATATGGCCTGCTTTCTTCCCAGCCTCGACCATTTGTGTTAAGTCCCTTGCTCGGTCTCTTGAAAACGGTGGAAGGCCATACTCTGCACTTAATTCTAGGGTCTTTGAGTAGGGAAACCTTAACAGGGCCTTGGGATGAGCTTCATTAACCAAACGCGCTGTCCTATGTGATACTCCTTGGAGTGGTGTCCTACCTCACCGGGCTTTGGCTTGGCCCGTTTCTTACCTTGTTTCCCCTGTCACTTCTAGGGGCTCTTCTTAGTTTTGGGTGTATCCTCACCTGGTTTGAACAACAAAAACGTGTAAATAGACAGACAGGATTTATCCTATTTGCCCTTCTGGTAGGAGGACTCGGTCATGCACATTGGGCATTTACCGCTCAGGTGGATTCGAATCTAGTTGTTGTGGTCGAGGAACAGCCCATTTTTTTTGAAGGAGCCATTGTGGCCCCAGTCCGGCAGACTCCAGATGGGCTCATTTTGCTGGTGGAGGCGACTCGATTGGTGAGGCAGGGAGAGAAGCAGGTGGCTCAGGGCCGAATCCGTCTAACCTGGCGGGAACCCGGTGAGTATTCATTGGTCTACGGGGATCACGTGGCCTTCATGGCCAGGGTACGCGAACCCTATGGAACAATGAACCCTGGCGGATTTCATTTTGGACAATACCTGAAACGGCAAGGGATCCATGCGGTCGCGACCGTGCAAGGCCCGGGAGCCATCAGGGTTCAGGGAACCCAAGCGCGGACCACCCGTGAGTTGATCTTAGGTGTTGTCGATCATTGGCGTCAAAGGATTCATCACGCGGCAGTCTCCAGTCTCACAAATCCTGCATTGGGATTATTCCTCGGGATGGTATTAGGAGAGCAAAGTTATATTGAGTCGGACGTTCGAGACGCATTTATGGCCAGCGGAACCGTGCATATTCTCTCGATTTCTGGTTCTCACTTAGGGTTACTGGCCTTGTTGATTTTTGCTGGAGCGCGATGGACATTCCGCCATTTACCAATATTCTGGCTTGAGCGAATATCCTTACGACTTACCGCCACCCGCTTTGCGGTCCTCATCACATTGCCGGCAGTCTCCTTTTATACCTTGCTGGCTGGTGCGGAAATGGCAACGGTTCGTTCTTGGATCATGATCGTGGTGTGTTGTGTCGGCATATGGTTGGGAAGGGAGCGCAATCTGGTGACAGCGTTAGCCGTAGCCGCCCTCCTGATGGTATTGCCGCATCCGGAGGCCATTCAGGATATTTCATTTCAGTTGTCATATCTCTCAGTTGCGGCAATTGCCCTTGTGGTTCTGGTCCGAAAACAGAAGGAATCCAACCTATCGGGATTAGATGCAGCCTTCCTACCAGCACAACCGACCTGGCTCGTGGGTCTCTGGCATAAGGTTGTGCTAGCCTGGCTGATCACCCTCGCAGTCAGCTTGGCCACCTTGCCTTTGGTCGCCCATGACTTCCATCAAATACCCTGGCTGGGGTTATTTGCCAATATGGTGATTGTGCCCTTGGTTGGCGCGTTGATGATTCCTCTAGGTCTGTTGTCAGGAATGTTCGTCTTAATGGGGGGAGGAGGCACTCTTCCTATGGCCAGTGTAAATCAATGGGTCTTTGACTGGCTCGCGCAGGTAGTGTTGATGGTTTCACATATTCCGGGAGCGACTTGGTATGTGGCATCGCCGAGCGTGAGTTCGATGATCGTCTTCTGGGGAATGCTGGCTGGGGTTGTGGCCCTGTGGCATCGGCATCTGTTCCGATGGGGGTGTGGGACAATCCTGCTCGCGATTCTGCTGTGGTGGGGATGGTCGCCACGCACCGGGTGGGATCCGGGAACCGTGCGAGTCACGTTCTTGGATGTGGGACAGGGTGATGCCACCCTCATTGAATTACCCGACGGTCAGACCGTGTTGATCGATGGCGGACCATCCTATCGACGATTGGATATGGGACGTGCGGTCATCGGGCCATATCTCTGGAATCAGGGTATCCGGCGGCTGGATCATGTCATCGCGACGCATCCGCAATGGGATCATGTCGGCGGATTACCGTGGGTGTTGGACACGTTTGAAGTAGGACAGTATTGGGATAATGGTGTCTCTCGGCCGGAACGATTTTTTTCTCGCCTCCACTTGGCGGTAAAATCTGCCGGGCTTCAGGAACAGATACTTACGGCAGGAACTGTCATTGTCAGCCCGGGACCTTGTTCTCTGATTGTGCTGAGCCCTTTCCCCAGCCAACGGGCGGAGAGGTATGGTTCCTGGAGCGTGTCTAGTGGAAAGGATCTCAATAATCGATCGCTCGTTACCAGACTCGAGTGCGGGAAGCATTCATTTTTGTTCACGGCCGATGTGGAACAGCAATCTCTTGATGATTTGCTGCACGTTTCCAATGGTTTTTCTGCTCGCATCGTGAAAGTGCCGCATCATGGAGCGAAAAGTTCTCTGAACTTTGAGTGGGTGAATCGACTTCAAGCTGAAGCGATGGTTGTTTCGGTTGGAGCCCACAACCGGTATGGACATCCGGCTCCCGAGGTTTTGGATGCGTATAAAAAGCGAGGCCTTCCTTTATACCGGACTGATCGCGATGGGGCAGTCTGGTTCACAGCGACTCCCGGTTTGGACGACATGACGGTGAGAACAACAATGGAGGGAAGCCTGCTCCCGGTTCAAGCTGGTCTGGGTATGTGGAGAGAGGAATGGGCCAATTGGACTCGGATAAGAAACCGATAAGGGGGGGCTACTACCTGCCATGTGGGCTTCAGGGTCCTTTTCATGCTTAACCTTCCCACTTTTTACTTCCATCTGGGATGTTTTACGATAGAATTCTCGAATCCGCCAATTGCTGAGAAGTTGGATCTTTTCCCGCATGTTGGAAAGAGAAGTGTGTTGAATTTGTGTTAATTGTTCCAAGCCACCATAGGATCTACGGTTAAGCCTCGGATAAAATATTATCAATACGGGTTGTCGGCATTAAAAGGAGTTTCATGGCAAATCAAGAGCAATTAAAGCTCATCAAGGTGGGTGTGGACGCCTGGAATGCCTGGAGAAAGGCGAATCCTTCCAATCGCGTAGATTTGAGTGGTGGGAATTTTTCCAAAATGGAATTGTCCGGTGTTGATCTGGATGGTGCCAACCTCCAAGATGTCAATTTCAATCAGGCGAACCTTTCTGGTGCCATGTTAGCCGGGGCAAATTTAACAGAGTCCAGTTTATTGGAAGCGAATTTGACCGGGGTAAATCTGGGAAATGCGAATGTGAGTGATGCGGACCTTCTCCGGGTCATACTCGTACGGGCGAATCTTGAGCGGGCGCATCTAGCCAAAACGGATTTGACAGGGGCAGATCTGACTAAAGCGAATCTGTGTGAAGCGAATCTTCACTTGGCCAATTTGAAGGGTGCAAAACTCACCGAAGCTAATTTGCAAGGATGTAAACTTCGAGAGGCAAATCTGGGCCATGCCGATCTCGCCGGTGCCAATCTTGGTAGTGCTGATCTGGCGCAGGCCAATCTCAAGCAAGCCAATCTACTGGGTGCGAATGTGGAAAAAGCTTCATTGATTCAGGTGGATTTTCAGGAGGCTAACCTTCAAACTCTTGACAACATGACCCTGCTCCAATTATCAAAAGCCAGATTCTTGAGGCAGGCTCGATTAGACCCGCTCATCTATGAACAGTTGGTAAGGGAGTATCCCCATGTAGGTGAACAGGATTAGGTAAGAGCCATTGGTAGGTATCAAGAAATTTCTACACGTGAGAGAAAAATACGATGGAGACTTGAAAGGTCATGCCAACGTTGGACTATGTGAGTTTTGATGGGGACCTTTCTAATCTGAGAGGAAAAGACTGGCCATTTTTATGGTGTAAACAGAACGAGGGTGGTCGTTCAAAGGGTCCCGCAGTGAACTACAGGTTGGCTGCGGAATTTTAAGGAGAGCTGGGTTTGAGCCAGTCGCCTTCTTACGTGCGGATACCGCTGACCATCTGCAGAACCATAGCAGTGAGGAACATGAGACTGATACCGGTGAAGACCCCATAGGCCGATTGGACCCGGCGTGTGGCGGTGTAAAAAATCGTGGTTAATGAAAAGATGACGTATAACAGCGAGCCTGCAGCTAAGGCAAAAAACATGATGGTAAAGTAGTAGGATACTGCGAATCCGCTGATCAAAGTCCCAAGACACGTTGGTAGGCCTGCTATCAATCCCATCAAAATGATATCTTTGAGACTTGGTCTTGATTTTCCAGCCGAGCCAATAATGGCAAATCCTTCTGTCCCGTTGTGTAAAGCAAAACCCATGATGAGGACACCACTTAAGACCCATTCACCTTGCATATAGGCCGCGCCGATCGCTAGGCCTTCGCCCAGGTTATGGAGCCCCATTCCTAGGGCGATCATATAGGGTAAGAACAGCTTTGATGGTTCCGTTCTGTTCCGACCCTGTTGGCGTTGCTCAATGAGCACCAGCCCCACAAACCCAATCAATAAACTTCCGAGAAAGGCAACCCAGGATAGCGGATCCGTCGCGCCGGTGAATTCTACGGCTTCGTGCATCAGGTCAAAAAAGAGATAGACAAGCACACCGGTGGCGATTCCGGTTAAATAGCCTTCCCAGGCTCTGCTCATGGCCTTGGCGATGACCAAGGCCAGGATGATGCCAAGGTAAATCGGGAAAACTCCCGCAATTGCGCCAAGTCCGATTAATGGTCCAATTGTTTCCATAAAACGAACCTATCAAATATTAGAGTTTGTTGGCAATAATGAAACTTGGTTTCATTTTCATACTATAAATAATTGGGGATCAAGGATCAGGGAATCTCGGATGTATGAATGACTTCAAATAGTGCTCGGGTTTGAGAGAGCGGCTCCCATTTCATGATGCCCATCGAGGCATCGACATAGACAGGATGTCGCATGCCATTGAGCACACAGGTTACACCTGGGGTACTCGCAACTGCCCAGAGGGCTTTACAAGCAAAAGGTTCTTCCCGTTTGGATTCCGGTATTAGAGGGTCCATGAGCTTGCGAATTTCAGAGAGTTTCTTCGCACTTTTGTGTGCGGCCTCCATGCGCATGACCTTGAGGAGGGAAACGAGTTCAGGGACGTAGCGATCCCGCCACGATTCCCATATTTGCGCTTCTTCCTGTTTGCCCGCGAAATGTCTCGTGAGTAGTTGGAAGACCTGATTGGCATGAGGGGCAATCGTTTGTGATTCGATTTGATCCCAGTGCTCAAGATTTTGGATGGACGGACGAATTCGTTTCAGTTCTTCGGCCCAGTTGAAATAGTCCGGTGGAGCAGCTCCTTTTTCCGGTTTGGGGACCTGGGGTGCTAGCACCTGCTTGTAATCGTGTTCCAGCGCGGCGACTTTTGGTTGCTGGGCATCAAAGTTCGTATTGGAAATTTCCGCCTGGGGATCTGCGAGACGTATCATGCCTCCGCCTTTTCCCGGAATGGCATTCAGGGGCCGGTTCACCAGGACAGCAATGTTGGCGTCCTGGGCGAATGCCAGGACCGTTTGCGACTGTTCCGGGCCGGTATTGGGGATGAGCAGGGCTCCCGATTCAAATATATTCATCGGGAGTTGCAGAACACGAAAATGATGGTGAGGGAGGCCGGCATGATTCGCGGCAGCCTCAGCGGCCTTGAGCATACGAGAAAGTGATGTGGCTTCGGGGTTATCGGGTTTGGCCGTGCAGGTATTGGAGGAGATCCCATAGTATTGCAAACGGCCGGCGGCGATTTGTGTCTCCAGATAGGTAAAAGCTTCTTGCAGACGCCGATAAAACTCCTGCCGGAGATCCTCAAGCCTGAGGGGATCAATTGATAGGTTCCGGTTCTTGGCATCAGACAAAAAATATTCTGGATTGTGAAGGAGGCAGACATCCAGGGTTTCCAGTCCCAGTCGGTCAAGAGACAGAATGAGTTGTTCCTCTAGAAATGAAGGGTGGAGACAATGCCAGATGCCCTCGCCATATTTGACCATCTCGGGAAACGGTTTGCCGGCCTGTTCCCTGGCCTCGGCGCGTGTAAGATTATTTCCCTGCACATAGCCGATTTTTGAGACCACAATGATTTCATCGCGGGAGACCCTCTGCTTAGCAATAAGGTCCTTGAGCACCACCCCGACTAACCGTTCGCTTCCACCGTCGGCATAATTGGTGGACGTATCGATAAGGTTGCACCCGCCTTGTAAGGATCTTTCAAGTGCCCTTCGGTGGTCTTCCACTCCAACGTCGATCCGGTAACCACCAACGCCTATGCGAGCAGTCGTCAATCCGGTTGAACCCAAAGACGTATATCCATAAGAGGAAGGGCGAGAATCCTGTGGGCTGGCAAGGATTCTGGCTACGTACTGTCCGGTTCCTTGAGGAGTGGCATGTCCGGAAAGCCCCTGGCTGGTCAGTGCTTGCAGGGGTGGTTCTTTTGTGTGTGAGGTGGTGGTTCCCTGAGGATGGCTCAATGCGTCAACGACCTCTTGAGGATCGGTGATCGGAGCCTGACAGGTAAAGTTTTTACAGACATAGAGCGCGGATTTTCCATGCGCCAGAGTCTTTCCGGCCAATAGGGGATGAGTTTGTTCACCATCCACCTCCTGCTTATAGGCCAAAATGCGGTAAGGCACAAAACACGCATTCACTGCTGAACGGAGTTGATCGTATAGCTTATCGCCAGGAATTCCTACTAGGGCCAACTCGATCGGGCCCCGTAACAAGAGGTCAACGACCATGAGACTTTTAGGAAACCCTCTTGGCACCTGCCCGATTTGTTGTCCATAGGCACGAATGGCATTGGTCGCGGCTTTCCGAAACTCATCACGATCGCAGTGAAACGATAAGCGGGCCAAGGCCGATGCGGTCACGGCATTCCCGCTTGGAGTTGCTCCATCGGCGCCTTCCCGTCCCCGGATAATTAAGGCTTCATGATTGGTGGGGGTGGTAAAGAATCCACCGTTTTCTCGATCTTCAAAATCTTCCAGGATACGTGCAGCTAACGAAACAGCCTCATGAAGGTACCTTTCCTGCCCCGTGGCTTCATAGACGTCGATCATGGCTTCGGCCGCATAGGCATAATCTTCCAGACAAGCATTGAGATGGGCGTGCCCTGCACGATAGGTTCGCCAAAGCCGGCTCTCGGGACGTGAAAGTGTGGACAGAAGAAAATCGGTAGCCCGAATGGCCCCCTCCAGATAGGGTTGATGGTTGAATACCCGACCGGCTTCGGCCATGGTCCCGATCATCATCCCGTTCCAGGCGGTGATGATTTTATCATCAAGTCCAGGTGGGATTCGTTTTAGACGTGCCTGGTAGACTTCCGGGCGCACACGGCTGATCGTGTCTCGTAGGTCCTCGGTGGAACAGCCTAATTCCTCTGCGACTGTTTCTAGGGATTTCGTTGTGCGCGGGATGTTGGTGTGTTCCCAATTGCCTTCCTCCGTGATATCGTAATATGCGCAGAAGCGAGTGGCGTCTTGTTCATTCGTTATGATTTCACGTATCTGTTCCGGCGTCCACACGAAAAACTTGCCTTCTACCCCTTCGCTGTCCGCATCAGTGGCTGAATAAAAACCGCCTTCCGGTGCGGTCATTTCACGCAAAATGTAATCTAAGGTCTCTGTGGCGACCTGGCGGTATCGATTCTCACCTGTGACTTGAAACGCTTCAACGTATGTCCGTGCAAGGAGGGCGTTGTCATACAGCATTTTTTCAAAGTGCGGGGCTAACCATTCGTCATCGGTGGAATAACGAGCAAATCCTCCACCGATATGATCATACAGTCCGCCTTCGGCCATCCCATCCAGGGTTTTGCTGACCATGGCGAGTATTTTCTTCTCTCGACTCCAGTGATACTGGCGTAAGAGAAAGGAGAGGCCGGTGGCAGGTGGAAATTTTGGTGCACGTCCAAATCCCCCGTAGCGTGCGTCGAAATCACGGGCATATTGCTTGACGGCATCTTCAATCTCGGCTGCACCAACGGCAAGGGGAGATGCGGGGTGCAGGGCGTTTCGCAGGCGTGCGGTGAATCGACTGGCTTGTTGGGCGATGTTGGATTGATCTTTCTGCCACCCCTCCCCGATGTTTGTCAGGATTGATCCGAATCCTGGACGACCATAGCGGTCGGTGGGAGGGAAATAGGTTCCCGCAAAAATGGGTTCCTGATCAGGGGTGAGAAATACGGTCATGGGCCATCCGCCGTGCCCCTGGTTCATGGCAGTCGTGGCCTGCATATAGATTTCATCCAAATCCGGACGTTCTTCCCTGTCCACTTTAATATTCACAAAGTACCGGTTCATCAGATCTGCGATAGCCTGATTCTCAAAGGATTCCCGCTCCATTACGTGGCACCAATGGCAGGCTGAATAGCCTATGGAGAGCAAGATAGGCTTATTTTCTTTTTTTGCCAGATTCAGCGCTTCCTCGCCCCAGGGGAACCAATCTACTGGATTGTAGGCATGCTGAAGGAGGTAAGGGCTGGTTTCGTGACTCAGCCGATTGGGTTTGTGCTCTGTCGTGGATTCAGTCATAAGGAATTTTCACTCAACGTGATCAGGGTAATTAAAATGGGAGACAGTTGTACTGTTGAACAATTAATAATTTAGGGTAAATTCTATTTTTGTTGGTTTCCGAGGCTTCGTTCATACAGCAACACCTTCCATCCATCCTTCTCCGAAATGAATCCTTTGGGTTGGACAACAGGAAGCATCCCGGTTCCAGGCACCTGGCCGGTCTGTCCCATACTTCCGTTTTTGAGGACCCACATCATTTCACCAGGTGTTCGGTAGGTGTTAAACTTAGGGTTGGTGAAATTTCTCGGTTGAATGGGAAGGTTTTTTGCCGCCGGCCCATCCCCCTTTCCTTCTGCCCCATGACAACTAATACAGCCTCCACGACCCAGAAAGATTTCTTTTCCTTCCGCCAGGATTTCCGGAGTGGGCTCGATGGGAGGTTTCGCCGATTTGGCTTTGGCAATCTCATTCGAAGGGACTCGGGAGATTTTGATGTTGAATTCACCACCTGCGGTGCCATAGCCGGCAGGGTTGGCAGACCAGGCAGGTGGCGCAAGAATGGTGCAGAGGAAAAAGCTACTTCCCAAAATAAGCCGGTAGTGATTCATGAAAATCTCCTTCAATGCAAATTTTGGATAGGCAGAAAGAAGTTTAATGTTTTGGAAATCACTTGCATTCTTCACCACATATGATCTTTTAGGGTTGTGCGCTCAAAGGTAAACAGGATACCAATCATCAAGGTGGGGGGCAAACCCAGCGTTTAAGCGCTTGTTTTAAGTCGGCAGTCTCTCTTTTCATGTAGTAACAGTCCCCTTGCCTAGGGGGCAGTTGTGTTACAATTGGCCAAAAATTTTCCTTGAGCATTGGTATTATGGCGTTAAACGAGCACAATCGACGGAAATTTGTGGCTGGCATGAGTCGGCGGATTTCGAAGCTACGCGACCAATCTGAGCAAAGCTTGGACTTTGCTATTGAAACAATGTTTCAAGAGCGAACTGAGGCGTATTTGCATGTTGAGCAAGGGTTGATGGAGGTTGATCGGATGTTGGGGCTGGTGGAGGGGGAGTTGGAGGATATTACCGAACTGACTACCGCCCAGCGTTTGGAATCTCGATTAGAATTTATTGAAGACCGGTTTGAAGAGTTTGAGAGCGAAATAAGGCAGCGTCCCCGTCGTCGACGGCGCAAGATCAATCTCTTTAATTTTTTTAAGGCTGCCGGAGGTGGAGGAGGGGAGGGAGAGCCCACTTCTGTTCGTGGAGAAATTCGTTCATCTGTCCACGCCTATGAAGTGCTAGGGGTTGAATTTGGAAGTCCTTTGTCAGTGGTGACTCGAGCCTTTCGTGAGCGGGCGAAGAAAATACATCCTGATATCCGGCAAGGAGACCGCAGTTCCGAGCCGGAACTGCGGCGAATTATCGAAGCCTACCAATTCCTCAAAACCGACTATTTTGGCGGTACGGCATCAGATTCTGTCCAGCGGCCATTCTGACTTTTGGCCAGGCTTCTTCCCCCGCGAGGATTTCGCTAAAGAATTTTGCTGACTGTTTCCGGAGGACGGGCGAGGATTGCCTGGTCCCCTTTTTGGACCAGAGGACGCTGGATGAGATCCGGGTGTTTGATAAGAATGTCTAATAATTCATCATCAGTGAATTGTGAGTCTTGTAAGTTTAAATTTTTGTAGATCGCTTCCTTTTTTCGGATAATTTCTGACGATTTGATCCCCGCCTTTTTGAGTAGCCCTTTGAGTGTGGATTTGGAAAATGTTTTTTCGTAATAGTTAATGGTCGTAAAGGGTTGTCCGCTTTCCTCCACTAATTTGATAACCTGTCGGCAGGTGGAGCAAGTGGGTTTGTGATAAATAAGGATGTCAGCCATGGATACGCCTCCTTTGTAAATGGTCTATCAATTCTTTTACCGCCTTGACCTCCTTTTTGGGGCCATGCTACAAGCTGGTCCAGCTGTAGGCGGAAAGAACAGTCTGATGAATTTAAACGACCGAGGGATTTTGCCAGTATGAGCGACCTGAACCCAGCTCAAGATTTTTTTTGTGCATCTGAGACGGAGCGAACCTTAAAGGATCTTCGGCTTAAACGTAAAGGCCAGCCCGTGTATGTGATGGGTCATGAAGATCGGTATAAGGGCAAGGAAGGGATATTTGAATTTTTTAACGTTCGTCTTGCCGTGGTCAAGTTTCCCGATGAAAAAACACTAGGATTTGACCCCATAGATTTATTGTTACCTTGTGAGATCAACGAGGACGGCGTACCTTTTTTTGAAATTCGCTATTGCGAAACGTGCGATCAAGTTTTTCCTCTTACCTCATTGGAGTTTCATGCTTCTGTTGAGCGGAAAGAATGTCCGGAGTGTGCCCCATAAGTCTCTTTTGAAACAGGGTATTTCCGGCATGTTGCCAGGCTGGCAAATGGGATATGACATGAATGTGGTCGTGTCGGTTGAGAGGAATCTTGAAGGCAGGATCTACCCATCCCCCCACTTTAATTTTGTGCGTAACACTTCAAAGTAGCTTCGCTCTGGAAAACGAATGAGGTGTGTGCGGTGGTCTGATGCTCGAACCTGCACAAGATCACCCGTCAGGATTTCCATTCCCACTTGGCCATCAATGGTGGCCATGGCTGGTTCCTGACTTGTCAGTTCAATGGTGATTGGCACATCACCAGGGGCGAGGAAGGGGCGGTGGGAAAAGGTATGCGGGCAAATTGGGTTTATTAGTAATACTTCCAGCTGTGGATCTAAAATCGGACCCTTTGCCGAAAGGGAATAAGCTGTCGATCCCGTCGGGGTAGCGACGATCAGTCCATCCCCACGCAAGTTTGTCATGAATGCATGATTCACCCATATTTTGGTGGAGATCATTCTCGCTAAATGTCCTTTACTTATTACCACGTCGTTTAAGGCTGAATAGGTGTAGAGGAT
>BQIZ01000032.1 GCA_021604365.1 Nitrospirales bacterium | reverse complement strand
GATTGAGGAGAGTTAGTTTCGTACAGCGAAAGAATTGACACGCCACGTTTTATTTACTTGTTATCAGAGGAGGATTCCATGGCATCCAAAGCGAAAAAAGCCCAGCCTAAGAAAAAGAGCCCGTTACCATCAAAGCCGAAGGTCGCTGCAAAAAAGAAGGCAACACCCAAGCGTGCCTCATCAACCGTTCAGGGGGTGGCTTCAGGATCTCGAAAGCCATCAACAAAAATCAAA
Organism: Nitrospirales bacterium; assembly: GCA_021604365.1. Classification (GTDB taxonomy): domain Bacteria; phylum Nitrospirota; class Nitrospiria; order Nitrospirales; family UBA8639; genus Nitrospira_E. The sequence goes on along the minus strand of BQIZ01000032.1, from coordinate 28,759 downwards.
ACGGCATCCACTCCTAAATCCAAAAAACCCGCTCAGGTGAGCCCGCGTATCGTTTCCTCGCGTGAGTTACAGGTTGGTGATCCTGCTCCAGCTTTTTCTCTTCCCGATGACACGGGAAACATTGTGAACTCATCTGAACTTCGAGGGAAAAAAGTGGTTGTGTATTTCTATCCGAAAGATGACACGCCCGGATGTACGACAGAAGCCTGTTCCTTTCGGGATGGTATCCAGGAATTGAGAAAGAGCGGGGCAGTCGTATTCGGAGTGAGTGCCGATTCAGTTTCGTCCCACCGGAAGTTTTCCGATAAATTTCAACTTAATTTTCCCTTATTGAGTGATGAGTCCAAGGCCATGATCCAGGCCTATGGAGTGTGGAAGGAGAAATCAATGTATGGTCGAAAATATATGGGGATTGAACGAACAACGGTGGTGATTGATGAAGACGGGACCATTAGGAACATATTCCCTAAGGTCAAAGTGAACGGGCATTTTTCGGAAGTGCTTGAAGCCCTTCGATAGTGTTGCACGGAGATTCCTGACAAGTGAGGGAAAAGCTTTTACCCATTCGGCTCGTGGACGTCGCCAATTTGAGAAAACGTCTCTTCCCCGAAGATGGCATTCGCATTAAGGTAATATTTGAATTCAAGCAGATTATGCGAAGGATCCTCCAGGAAAAACGTTAAATGTTCGAGGGGGGTGCCAGGAAATCGTCGACGGGGTTCACGGAAAAAAATCAGTTTATTTCCTTGGGCTCGGTTCCGAAGTTCATTCCATTCCTCTTCTGTTCGGCAAATTAACCCGAAATGGCGGGGGTAGATACTTTTTTGTTGAGGTCCGAGGTCTTCGGTCACATGGGCGACAATTTGGTGTCCGTGAAAATTCAATGTGATGGCGACGGAAGACCGGCGGCCCACGCCGCATCCCAAGCCTTGCGCGTAAAACACTTTCGTGGATTCAATATCCTTGACCGGAATAGAGAGATGAAAGGTAGAAGAGGACATTGTATAGATTCCTTCACGAATTATCGCATGTTTTGGATGATCAATGAAAATCTGTTGCTATTTGTCGTTAAACGGCTAGGGTTGAGCGTTTCAATAACAAAGGGGCTTTAAGCAACCTTTCAGGGAAAACGGCTTTTCACAACAGGCTTGCCGCGGCCGTTCCAATACCCGGCGCTCATCCATGGGGTGGTATGCCGGATTGCAAACCTGCCAGTGCGGTCGAGAATGAGGCATCCGGCCTCCCCCTGTATTCGGCTGACGAGTGCCTTGAGTGCATAGTTGGCAGCTCTTGCTGGGGTCCAGCCTAGCCCGAGCAGGATAGCCAGATGTTTGGCCATGCCGGCTCGTATGATGGATTCTCCTAATCCCGTCATGGAAATGGCCCCGGCGGTATCATCGGCATACACTCCCGCGCCGATTAAGGGGGTATCTCCAACACGGCCAGGTAACATGACCGCAACTCCCCCTGTTGAGGCCCCAGCGGCCAGATGGCCGGCACGGTCCAGAGCGACCGCACCGACGGTGTCATACAATCCTAACTGACGGTAAAGAGCTTGGGATTTAGGATTTATGGTGTTTCGTGAATTTCGTTTGTTCCTCGGTAGAGTCGAAATTTTCCGATGGACCAATGGGGCAAGACCGAAATGCCGAGCCAATCGATTCGCATGCCGGCCTACGATTAACACATGATCGGTATCGGTCATCAATCGTCGCGCGGCGCAAATTGGATGGAGATATCCTTCCAACCCGGCCACGGCACCAGCCGATAAGGATTGCCCTTCCATAATCGATGCGTCCATCCGTTGAAATCCGTCGAGTTGTCGAAGCGATCCTCGCCCGGCATTAAACTGTCCCGATTCTTCCAGGAAGCGGATCATGCTTTCTACCGCATCGAGTGGTGAATGCCCTGTCTTAAGGCATTCATATCCCTTCACGAGTGCCTCTGTCAGACAAACTGACTGGCTGTGGGTTGGTTGTCGGGAGCCTGCGCCCCCATGGATCAGGACTTTTGGAGTCGGGATGATGGTGGGTTTAGCCAAAGGACGAAGGAGTTAATACAAAAAGAGTGGAGTGACGGGTCGTGACCGCTTCCAGTGTTAAGCCGGCTGTTCAATTTTTATTTTCTCATAATAGGTGCACTGGTTGCGACCGTGGGATTTAGAATGATAGGCGGCTTTGTCTGCGGCGAGGAGAAGGGCGGTGATATTGGAATAGGGCATATCCGGAGTGTGTGTTGCGACTCCCAGGGAGATGGTGACGGCAATGTTTTGATTTTTGGCTATTTCATGGGTTGTATTGCGAAACGCGGAAAGGATTCTTTCACACACTATTTTAACGGCGGGTGATGAGGTTTTGGGGAGAATGAGCACGAATTCTTCTCCTCCGTATCGTCCGACCATATCGGTGGTGCGAACCTGTGTAAGCAGTAGACGTGCTGTGGATTGAAGAACGCTATCCCCCGCCTGGTGTCCATAGGTATCATTGATGGATTTGAATTTATCAAGGTCTCCAAATACCAGGGTCAAGCATTCTCCATTGGCGAGCGCCTGTTTGAAAGAGGAGTCTAAGTATTGATCGAGGTAAGCTCTTGCCAATGTCCCGGTGAGGGGATCGTTGCGGTGGATTTCTTCCAAATTAAGGAATTGGGCTTCCATCGTCTCTTTGTTGATTTGGAGTTCCTGAACCTCCTTAATGGTTTGAAGGCTTCGGAAGAGAAGTGTCTCCCTGGCTTTTTCCAGAATGGCTTGAGGTTCGGTCCACGTCTGTAGGTCTGTCTGAAAGATTTTCTCCGTACCTGGAATAAGGTCTTCGGTCGTTTCCAGCACCTCCATAAGCGCCCCTGGAGTGAGATTCAGCAAGGTATGGGCTTCTTCTTTGACAACCCGGAGATATTCGCTATGAGACTCGCGTAGAAATATTTCCGCAATTTTCCCTGACAGCGACACACAATAGACAAATTTCGCACGTTCATCTTGCGGGGGAATGCGGGAGGAATCATCGCTCCCGGCTATAGCCAACCGGATGCGGTCTGGAAAATTCCACTGCCTCAAGAGCCAACTACCCACAGCGGCATGATTCACTGCTAGACAATGCTTTTCGTGGGCGATAATGCTGGCATGGCATGTTTGATCCAGCGCCGGGGAATTATAGAGGTTCAAGAACACTTGATCGAGTGCGAGCATTCCCAGATCTTGTATGAGACTCGAAAGATACAACTCTTCTATAATTCCGGTTAATCCACACGTCGTCCCAAGGACGCGACAGGTTGTTCCAGCTAGGATGGCACGTTTCCAATACAGCGAATAGTCCAAGCCGGACTTTCGATGGGTCTGAAGCGATTTCATTAACGAAAAGGACAGAGCGAGGGAAATCGTCGCGTTGAGACCGAGGACCATGACCGCTTGATGAAGATTCTCGATTTTTTTGGAATAAGGGTATAAGGGAGAATTGGCGGTTCGTAGAATTTTGCTGGCCAGCGCCGGATCACAATGCAGAATTTTGATGATACGGTCGATGTCGGCTTCGGGTTCGTTGGCTAGGTTGATGATTTGTATGGCGACGTTTGTTGGGCTTGGAAGACTTGGGCAGGATTGTAATTTCTTTTCAAGTTCTGGTGTCATAAAGCACTCTTGGTCAGAAGACCTTCGCGAGTGTCTCGAAAGACTCTGCATCCGAAGATCTACAAATCCTCATACTAACGGGATCCATGAACACGAGGATATATCCGGGATGTTTTCTGATTATAGGCATTTCGGCATATTCGTATGTCATCTGAATAGGCGTGAGAGAAAAATTGGTTTCTCTTTTTTTGATTCGAAAGCGATCCTCCTGATTGACCGGCTCGAAGCGAGAAAGCGGGATAAGGGAAAATGCAAGTGAAAAATATTGGGCCTCGAGATAATAGTGCTGTTCTGTCACATTGCTGGTCGCTTGGCTCTTTTTTCGGGTTTGCAAATTCTGTGGATGATGGGACGAGCCATGCCGGAAAATCCAGCAAGCCAGCGAATAGGGTGCGCCAGGCGGGTCATCATATGAGGACCGAGCTAAGGAGACGGCCGGGGAAAACAGCGCTTAGTGAAAAAGGTGGCTTTGTGCTTGGCTCAGGCTAGGATCTTGAAAACGGTCAAGGTCCAATCGGACAAAGCCTAGGCCCGCGACACAAAGTTCAAAATTTGTTGAAAGCGTTTGAAAGAGTGCTGGTGGATTTTTGCCCTGAGGATCTTGATGGGTAGCGACAATGCTGTAGGAGCGTTTGCCGGCTTTGACGTAATCCACCAAAAAGTCTTTGTGGTGAATAAGCCCGGAGCATTTTATTCGTTTGCAATATTCGGGGAAGAGTCCGGCGAGGAACAGGGTCAAGTCCCCGATATGACGATGAATATCCCGCTCTTTTTCGGCAGAAGTCTGTTGGCTATGGGATTCGGCTGCATACAGGAGTTCCACGACTGTTTCGACGGGTTCTCCCTCATGGTCTTTGATACGGGCGAGTTGATCGATATGGATGAATTCGAGGAGCAGGTTTGAAACGTATTCCGTTACTTGAAAATCCGGCCATCCCAATGCTTCGGAAAAGTTTCGTTCTGTCAATCGGCCAAATAACTGTCTTAGAGGATGTTGTGCAGGGATTTGTGTCATCAATGCCCTTCCCTCTCTTTCCACCGAATGTCCCTTCATCAGGGTGTGTCGGTTTCTATGTTTGTCTATCGGCCTGATGTAAAAGGTTCTTAACCTTTTTTACTCCTTTGCCTGCCCTGCTGTCCAGGATGAGGGTCATTGGACCATCATTGTCCAATGCCACGACCATCGTCGCACCAAATATTCCTGCTTGTACGGATAAGCCAAGAGCCCGGAATTGTTCGAGTGTTTCCTGATATCGCATGCGTGCTTCTTCCGGAGGTGCTGCCAATTCAAAGCTTGGACGTCGTCCCTTTTCGGTATTGGCCAGTAAGGTGAATTGAGAGATTAGAAGGAGTTCACCATGGATGTCTTGAAGCGCATCAGTCATTTTCCCTTGTGTGTCAGGAAAAATTCGTAGGCGAGGAATTTTCCGGACCATGAAGTTCACGTCTTGACCTGTATCGCCTTGGGCTACGCCTAACAGAATGACGAGCCCACGGTTGATGTGGGCGATGACTTGGTTTTCAACCGTGACTGAAGCCTGTCTGACGCGTTGAATGACGGCAATCATGAAACCCTTTCGTGATATCGCCCATCTCAAGCCCAGCCGGTCATGAAGACGGTATACGTGTCAGTCTGACTGTTTTTATGTTGTGGAAGATGGTTTTCGTATTTTTCGTCGCAACATGAGCTTCAGGTGCGTAAGTTCCTCCGACTTGAATGCCTGGTGAACGGAAAAATATCCAATCGTGCTTGCCACAAGTGCCAGGCTCAACCAGGCAATTTTTTCTAGGCTCTGTCCTGTTGTCTGCCATAGCGGAAATCCTGCAATCCAGGCGGAAACGGCGATGAGAGGGACAAGGGCTATTCCTGTGCGTACCAGAGATAGTCCGAGTGTCTTCCATAGTAACCCCTGAAGCCGATTCCCTAGAATAGTGAGTAAAATGAGTGTGTTTCCCATTGCAGCTAATGCGGTCGCCAGGGCTAATCCGGTGTGTTGGAGCCATTGCATAAGCCATAATGACAGCACAATATTGAGGATAACCGAAACCACAGCCACAATGGCCGGGGTCTTCGTATCTTGAAGGGAATAAAACGCGGTTGCCAGAATTCGATAGCTGGCGAACGCCCACAATCCAATTGAAAATCCAAGAAGTGCCGAAGCGGTTCCAACGGTATCTATGGCCGAAAAGGCACCATGCTCAAAAAATACATGAATAATCGGTATGCGCAACATCATCAGTCCAACCATTGATGGAAGGATGATAAATAGCACCATGCGCAAACCAAAATTCACCGTTTCACGAAGCTCATGAATGGCCCCTCGGGCTGCTTGGCCGGATAAGGTTGGCAAAATGGCTGTGGCCATTGCCACACCAAATATCCCTAATGGGAATTGAATGAGGCGCATGCCATAAAACAAATACGTGGGGCCTCCTTGAAAAAACGAAGCTAAAATCGTGCTGACGGTGAGATTGATTTGGGTCACAGCTAATCCGAGCAAGGAAGGAATGAGCAGTAACCCCATTCGTTTCACTCCGGGATGGCGCGGATGAAAATTCCAGTACAATGGGAAACCCTGTTTGTGCAAACTGGGTAATTGCATCAGTAATTGAGCGAGCCCCCCCACTACAATGCCTATGGCTACAGCCAGAATCGCCTGATCAAATAACGGCGAAATGGCCACTGCAAAAAAAATGACACAAAGATTGAAAAACACAGGAGCCAAGGCAGGAACGGCGAATGAATGGAGGGAATTGAGTATCCCCATGGCCAGGGCCGCAAGGCTTACGAACAGTAGGTAGGGGAACATGATCTGCGTGAGGAGCGTGGTTGTGGCAAGTTGATTTGCCTGCCCATGGAGGCCTGGTGCCAGAATCCAGACGAGATTTGGCGCGGCAACGATGCCCATTAAGGTGACAAAGGTTACGAGCGTCAGGAGTGTGGTGAATGCTGCGCTGGCTAACTCCCAGGTTTCCTGCTTGGAGCGGGTCGAATGATATTCGGTGAAAATCGGGATAAAGGCGGAAGACATGGATCCTTCCGCAAAAAGTTCTCGCAACAGATTGGGAATTCGATAAGCGATGTAAAAGGCGTCTGCGGAAGCGTTGGCGCCAAACAAATTGGCGAGAATGACATCCCGGATAAACCCGAGAATCCGACTGCAGAAGGTGGCTACGCCGATCAGCCCGGCCGCACGACTAATCCGACTGGTCTCTCCTCGAGGACCTGACGGGACTGATGGAGGTTGAACTGATTGGGACATCCGAATAGGAATGATACCGGAAAGGGTTGAGTTGTTTCACCTGTCAGATGTCAGGGGCGAATGTCTTGCGCTATGATAAGGGGACGCTGACCTTCACGCAGAATCTGGACACGCACGTTTTCGCTTAGGCTTGAATTGACACCCTCTGAATCATGCTTTAGCATCACTTCCCTTTTGTCTATCCAATTCTTCATCTTATGACAAGATCTTCGTTGACTCAATCCAGTCTGCCGCGATGGTGGTGCTTTGCGACTGCGTTCTCGACCGGTGCGGTGGTGATGGCACTGGAAATTTTAGGAAGCCGACTTCTCGCGCCGGTTTTTGGCAGTTCGCTATTTGTCTGGGGCGGGCTGATAGGAGTGGTCCTGGCTGCCATGAGCAGTGGGTATGCTGCGGGAGGTTGGCTGGCTGATCGATACGCTCCGCAAAGGGTTTTGGCCGGGCTGTTATTGCTGTCTGGTGTTTGGACCCTTTTGTTGTCATGGGCCGGGCAGCCCGTCGTTTTTGGGGTGGCCCGATGGATTCAGGATCCTCGCTGGGGCCCCTGTTTTGCGGCCAGTGTGCTGTTGGCGGTTCCGGCATTTGGATTGAGCGGTGTTCTCCCGGCCCTCTTGCGCTTGGCTATCGGGGATATGGGGCATCTTGGACGTCATACCGGAGGCATGATTGCGGTTTCAACTATTGGGAGTCTTGTCGGAACCTGGGGGACCTCGTTTTATCTGTTGACCTGGCTGGGTAGTACTACATTAGTCGCTATCCTTGGCGTGGTCCAGATCTGTCTTGGTCTATGGTGGACATTGAGAGCTGGAGTCCTCCAGCCTGGTTTACAGGCCATACTCCTTTCCTGTGTTGGCGGAATAACCTGGCTGGGTTTTCATCCGGTCACCATTTTGCCACCGGCAATTTATCAGGAAGATAGCCCGTACCAACAGGTGAGGGTGAGTGAAAATGATTTATTCCGTTATCTTATTTTGGACAATACTTTCCACGCGGTGATGTGGAAAGCGACGCCGGAATCGCTTGCCTTGCCCTATAGCCAAGTCATGATGGGTGTGTTGCCACTTGTTGAGAATCCTAAGCGAGGACTGATCTTAGGCCATGGCGGAGGATCATTGGCAAAGTGGCTAGGCAAGCACTGGCCCGATTTGGAGTTAGATGTTGTCGAAATGGACCCGTCCGTCGTCCAAGCCGCTGAACAGTATTTTGGTTATACGCCACCGCTCAACCATCATGTGTATGTAGAAGACGCTCGCACGTTTTTACGAAACAACCCTTTCCAGTATGACGTGGTGTGGGTCGATGTGTTTGCCAGGCATCTCATTCCGTTCCATGTGACGACTCATGAATTCTTTGAAGAATTACGGAAGCATGTGAACCCTGAGGGCGCCGTTGCCGTGAATCTGGCTTCCTCCGATGCGCCGGCAAATGTTCGTCGCGCACAAGCGGTGTTGGCCACGATGCAACTGACGTTTCCTGAGGTGGTGCCTTACGGGGTCTCGGGCCCTGAATGGTTAGACACTACAAAAGGGTCCGTGAACCTGATTTTTTTTGGTGGTAAACCTGTCTCCGTTATGCGCTCTTCGAACTTTTTGGATGTCTTGGCCCGGCAGATGAATCGTGACCGATTTCCGCCAGCAGGGTTTGCATTTTTCATGTCACAGGAGCCGGTTGTACTGGCTCCTGGAGAAATTCTGACCGATGATTTCTCTCCGCTAGATTTACTTCAGGGGGAAGGGTAAGCATCCATTTTGCCTTGAGTTAGCAGGGTTTTTCCTTTAATTCATGGAAGCAGCACAGGATACTCCAGCAGCTTGCTGGGGAAGCTTCACTGGAAAGTTAACCTATTCTTGGTTTTCATTGTGGGAATGGCAGGTGTTAAAAAATGGCAAGAGGCCACTCTAACAAAAAATGGGTTCCACTCATTTGGCGTTCGGCGGGGACTGATTTGGCGGTTTTTCTTTCACACGTTTACCAGGTGTCCGTAAGTACACCATTGGGTGCATGCCAGAATTGCTGGCATGAGCCGTCCAACCCATATCTTTATCTTGGCCCTCGGGAAGGGTCGTTGCCGTCATCCTGAGTCCGAAGATAAAGCTTATAGTGGAGAGGTAAACGAATGGGAAAGCACTGTCTAAAGGGGCAGGAGTCCCAAGTCCAATCTTAGTTTTGACAGACAGCCGCTGGCCAAAATTTGTAACGAATTTGTGGTAGCTGAGCGCCGTCAAAATTCGGGAGATCATAAAGACACCGATCAACCAATGCTACCTCATCTTGAGTAAATTCGAAGACTTTCCGTGTTTTATAAAATTGATCCAGCGTATAGTAATCCCCTGTGGTTGGCCTCTCGGCCACCGCTGCCTGAAGTGCTTTGAAAACTGCGGTATCGCAGCCAGGGATACGTCCGTTGTTGCGGGTAATGCACCATTTTATGATTTCGGCTACCCCGTACATGCTTAGATCAATCTTTTGCTTTTCCTCAGCCATGGTTTCCTCCTTACAAAAAGACAAGAGGTCTCTATAACATAAAGAGAGTCGTGTCATCTAGTGGGCTACGGTCATCCCTTTTAAAGTAACCTTTGGCAAAGCCTGTAGCTTCTTGAAAAAAATAGGATTTTTGGGACTACTAGCCGGTTTTACATCATTTAAAAAAATCCGTATACTCGGGGCGCCTGGCATGGTTTAACCTGCGTCTCTATTGGCACCCTCTCCACCCACATATTCTGGAGAAAGGCAAGAAGAATTGTATTCCAGTCAATCCTTGTGTGTTCGACTTGTCATTCCTCTGGGGCTTTTGGGCCTGCTGTCCTTGGTCGGTTGTCCTACACGTGAGGAGTATCATCCTCCTGATCTGATTTATCATTACCTGGACATTCCAGTCGGGAAAAACCCTACGTCAATCCGGGCAAGTGATTTTAACGGTGATGGATTTACGGATTTGATTACCAGCAATATTCAGGGAAATTCCCTGTCCCTACTCTTGGGGAAGGGGGACGGGAGTTTTCAGGACCAAAAAACGATTTCTGCCTGTCAGGAGCCGAGGAATGTGGCTGTTGATGATTTCAATCTTGATCACGTGCCGGATTTCGTCGTGGCGTGTTCCGGGGATAATCATGCTCTCGTGTTTTTGGGGCAAGGTGATGGCACTTTTTTGCGCGGGGCCCAATACCTGGTTCACCGTACTCCAGTGAGCATTGCCACAGGAGATTTCAATGAAGATTTCCTTCCTGATTTAGCTGTGGCCCTCCGCAACGACAAAATTCAAATCCTGTTGGGTATGGGCAACGGAAAATTTCGATTGGGGTCGTTATATGAATATGGAGATACGCCGACCTCTGTGGCTACCGAGGATTTGAATGGAGATAAACATTTGGATTTGGCGGTGACCAATGGAGGGCCGATGAGTCATGCGGTCTCGATCTGGTTGGGTTTGGGGGATGGCACCTTCCAAGCTCCAACTGACTATCGAACGGGCAAACGGCCCTTGGGGGTCTCCTTTGCGGATTTCAATACTGATCGGGCCCTAGATCTTCTGGTGATTAACGGTGAGATGAACACGATTACCGTGTTTTTAGGAAACGGGGATGGGACTTTTCAAGAGGGAAGGGAATCAGGCGGCGATGCCGGTCCAAATTTTGGCGTAGCCCAGGATTTTGACGGAGATAAAGTGCCGGATGTGGCGGTTGCCAATATCCAATCCGGGAGTATTTCGTTGCTATTTGGGAATGGCGATGGGACGTTTCACTATCCTCCAAGGGATTATCCCACCCCGCATGCCCCCTTTGCATTGACCACCCTGTTAATTGCCACCGATCGGGGAGAAGAACCAGGGTTGGCGGTCGTGAATAATGCATCTAGTAATGTCTCCATTTTTTTACATCATGGGTTGAATCTCCGGAAGAGCCAACTTTCGGAAATTCCCGCTTCTTGATACTTCGAAGGGTTGTTCTTGATACCAGATTTCTGCCATGTTTACAGTACTTTTGCCTTTCAGAATGAGGCGTAACGCCGTTCCAAAGCGTGGTTCAGCCTTGGGAGGAGAATGTGCGAACTTTTGGCTGGTGGTTTGGAATGGGATCTCTGCTGACCTTAGCCGTCTTGCTGGTTCAGGGCGGAATGAGAGACCTGATTTACGGTTCGTCTCATTCCGGGACGTGGGAAGGAATACTTTCTATGGGACTGACGGTTTTTGGGGGTGGAGTCCTTGCGGGATGTGTGGCGGTTATTTTAAATCGACTTCGATAGGCAAATTGGATGTCTCAGGAAGAGGCCTGAAAGGGACTGTCGTTTTTCTGGTTGGCCCGGGGGAAAAGAAAGAAGATGGGGGGTTGTCCCATCCGTTCACGCTGGATATCTCATCAGGGAAGTAGGTTTGTATCGATATGACGTGTCTCAGATGCCAAGGAACGATGCTGGTTGAACGTCAGTACACCAGGGAGTCGCGCCGGTTCAACGCGAAATGTATCAATTGCGGTTTTTGGTTTGACTTAGCAGATGTGTTGCGCTTTTTTAAGCGAGTCCTCGAAAGCGGCTACAACGGTCAAAAAATCCGTGAAACCCTTTAGCCTTCCTGAATCCAACCCACCGTACTTTCAGTTTTGCAGCGTTAAAATTTTCAAGACTTGATCGGGTCCTTGTTGGGCTTGTTTGTGGCGGGCAAGCGTTGGAGTGAATTCCGCGAATTATCCAGTGGCCTATTAGGCTTTAATTTCTTGTGCCAAAGTTTAATGACGGCAGTGTTAAAAAAGTCCGCTCGCAGAGTGCTCGCCGCTTGGTCCTGTCCACATACTCCTCCCTACGCTTCGCTCGTCCAATCGGCTGTGACCTTCCCTTCGAGAGCCCTCAGAACAGGACTGAACGCGCCTTTATGGACTCTCACTTATTTTTCCCTTTCGGAATTCTGCCACTCCTCTATGAGGTGAAAAGGCTAAATATGAGAAATATTCAACAGTTCCCTAATCTCGGTTTCCGGAATAAAACATTTCTCCCTCCATCCCTGATTTCATCATTTGGTAACAGCTTTTTTACAGAAAGAATTCCATATTCTTAAATTCTGGCCAATACTCTAATAGTCAGGAGTGGCCATTTATGGGACGGAGGAAATAACGCCTTTGTTTAACCCTTAGCTAATTCTTTGAGGATCGTGCGGATGAGGTCTTCGAGTTCGTATCCTTCGTCCAACTTAGCTGTCGCGAGATTCATGGCCTTTTTGACTTCTGGGGCGCGGTATCCCAAATTGATGAGGGCGGAGGCGGCTTCTTCTTGGAGAAAGTTGATAGTTTCCATTGCTGCTGTTGAGGGTTTGTGGGAATCCGAAATCATGATGCGATTGGTTTTGTCTTTTAACTCCAGGACGATTCGGCTCGCCGATTTTTTCCCAACGCCGGGGATGGAACCTAAGGTTTCAAGATCGCCGGTTTCAATGGCCTTACACAAAACTGGGACGGAAAGGGTTGATAACGCACTCAGTGCGAGTTTCGGTCCAACCCCGCTGATAGTAGTGAGGAGCGAAAAAGCTTGCTTCTCTTCGGTGGTGGAAAAACCAAAAAGTTGAATGGTGTCGTTCCGCAGGTGGGTGGAAACAAAAACTTGGACTACAGAATTGATTTCAGGAAGAGTGAAATAGGTAGAAAGGGCTATGAATAGATGATACCCCACGCCCTGCACAGAAATGACGGCATCTTGTGGCGTCTTAGAAGAGAGAACTCCTGAAAGTGAGGCAATCATATTTTGGCCAAACTCAGTTGTTCGTCAAAAGTGGAAGGTGAGAATTCAATATCAATGAGAGAAAGCGGTAAGAGAAAAAGATCGGGAGAATGGAGTGGAATAAAAAAGGCTAGGTGCTTTCTGCAGCCATTTTCTCCATCAGTTCGTCAGATATCTCAAAATTGGCATGGACCTTGGACACGTCTTCGTTCTCGTCTAGGAGATCCATGAGCTTTAAGGCCTGTTCTGCATCTCTGCCTTCAAGTTGAATATGGTTTTGCGCGAGGAAAGTGAGCTCGGACAGGCTGGTTTCAATCTGGGCCTTCTGTAAGGCTTCCTTGACGGCTTCAAAATTTGCTGGTTCTGAAATGACCTCAAATCCGGTGGGAGTTTGTTTCACATCTTCAGCTCCCGCTTCCAGTGCCAGATCGAATAGTTGTTCTTCAGTCACCGCCTGGTTTTCGATGACCAGTAACCCTTTTTTTTGAAATTGCCAGGCAACCGCGCCGGCTTCAGCCATCGTTCCATTATTTTTTGTGAGAATATTTCGAACTTCCGCTACGGTTCGATTACGTTTATCGGTCGAAATTTCCAGGAGGAGTGCCGTCCCTCCTGGTCCATACCCCTCCAGCATAAACTCCTCGAATTGCATTCCGGGAAGTTCTCCTGTACCTCGCTGAATAGCCCGTTTGACCGTATCGGCGGGCATATTGACTTCTTTGGATTTCGCAATGGCTTGGCGTAAGGCTGGATTTCCGTCTGGGTCGCCGCCACTACGTGCGGCAATGGAAATTTCACGGATGACGCGCGTGAAAATTTTCCCACGCTTGGCATCCTGTGCGCCTTTGTGGCGCTTAATTGTTGACCAATGGCTATGTCCACCCATTATTGCGATCCATTTCCTGAAATTAAGGAGGTCAAGAATGTTATCGTTAGCCCCCGGGTGGGCTTCTATCACAGTAATTGAAATGGAGTCAATGCACGTGGGTATGGCAAAAGAGAGGTTGGCAAAGCAGACGGGATGTTATTGTCCTGGAGAGTCAGCAAGCTTTATTCTGTGCAATTGATTTTCCTCTTTTTCCAGTGTTAAGGAAATGAGTCATGCGCATTGTGTTTATGGGAACTCCCGCCTTCGCTGTTCCTACCCTTCAGCATTTATTCAAAACGGAATTTTCTGTCGTGGGGGTCGTGTGTCAGCCTGACCGACCGAGTGGGCGTGGAAGGAAGGTTCAAATGGGCCCGGTAAAGGCGCTTGCATTGTCCAAAAATATCCCGGTGATGCAACCTGAAAAAATGAAGGATCCCAAGTTCCTGGAGACACTTCGAGCTTGGGAACCTGATGTGGTGGTGGTGGCTGCGTTTGGGCGTATTTTGCCAAAAACTATTCTTGATCTTCCCCCGAAAGGGTGTCTGAATGTTCATGGGTCTCTTCTCCCGAAGTTTCGGGGTGCTGCTCCCATTCAATGGGCTGTGATCGATGGGGAGGCGGAGACCGGTATTACGATCATGCTCATGGATGAAGGGATGGATACGGGGGCCATTCTACAGCAGGAAGTGATTCCCATAGGTCAGGACGAGACTTCAGGAGAGTTAGCTTCACGAATGGCTCATGTGGGCGGAGCCCTACTGGTGCGGACTCTGCGTGGATGGGTTGCTGGCACAATGATCCCTTTACCCCAAGATGATTCGGCAGCGACCTTGGCGCCCATCTTAACCAAAGAAGATGGGTTGATGTCTTGGGGACAATCGGCGCGATGCCTCGCCAATCGTATTCGGGGGCTGTCGCCATGGCCTGGCTCGTATAGCTTCCTGGAGGGTGCGCGATGGGGGATTTGGAAAGTTCAGATTGAAGACCAAGAATCAGGTATATTGCATACTACTCATGATGCTCCTCGGGCTCCAGGAACAATTACTGCCATCACGAAACAGTCCATCCGCGTCCAGACTGGTCAGGGAAGTTTGCATCTTTTGGAGATTCAACCTGAAAACAAAAAACGCATGCACGTTTCTGACTATTTAGCCGGGCATCGGGTTACAATCGGTATGACCTTCTCAATGGGGAAGCAAGATGATGATGCAGTGTAATCGTGTGGTTAAAATAAAAAAGGTGTGGCCCCGGCAGCCTTCTTGTGGCAGGTGTTTTCGTATAACCCGTTTTGGTGGAAAAGGATCCAATAATGACCGATCAATCCTCCGAGCTATTAGCGTTTATACAAAGTCAAATCGAGGAAATTAACACCATTCATGCACAGGCCGAGAAGGCCCTCAATGCGGTGCAGGGGAAAGACCATGTCACGAAATGGAAAAGGAAGGTTGTTGAAGGCCTGGCACCTTACGTGAGTCAGACATATCTTCAACTAATTACCAAGGAATGGCTGGAAACCACCTATTTTGTGGGCGATGTGTTTGACGAATTAGCCGATGAAGTGGACATGTGTCGCCGCCATCTTAAGAAGTTGCTTAAAGACATTCAGACCACCGGCATCCCCTGATGCCCCGTGACCCTATGAAGCACCGGTATAACCCTTCTCATTTGTCTCCCTGCCTATAATGGCACCGCTTCCTCCTTTTCCGCGCAAACGGCTCGGTCAACATTTCCTTATTGACCCAAATTTACTCCGAAAAATTATCAATCTGGCGGACCTCCAGCCGGATGATTATGTCTGTGAAATTGGACCGGGGGGCGGCGCATTAACCAGATTGTTGTGCCAATCGGCAAAGCAGGTGTTGGCCCTGGAAGTCGATCCCCGTATGGTGGATTTTTTGAAAGAGAAATTTTCGGGATACTCGAACCTTGATGTTCAAGAACACGATGCGCTTCGTTATCCCTTCGATCAACTTTCAGAACCTGCTGTCGTAGTGGCCAATCTACCCTATAACATTTCGACGCCCATTATGTTTCGGTTGTTAGAAGCCCGGCCAAAGATCCGTCGAATGGTTTTAACTGTACAACTAGAAGTTGCGAAACGGTTAACCGCCAATCCCAATACTAAAGACTATGGTGTGCTTTCGGTTATGGCGCAGCGTTTAGCTGATGTCCGTTTCGGTTTCCCCGTGTCTCGAAAATGCTTTCGCCCCGTTCCTGATGTAGATTCTGGAGTCGTACGGTTGGATATTCGTGTTTCTCCGTCTTACTCCGGGCAGGAAGCCGACGCGTTTGCTTCGGTGGTGCGGGCGGCCTTTGGGCAACGGCGAAAAACCCTCCTCAACGCACTACGAGGAGCGGGTTTTTCTTTTATCTGCTTGGAAAGGGCTCAAGAGCGTACAGGTATCATGTTAACCCGACGAGCGGAAACGCTGTCGGTGGGGGAGTTTCAGAATTTAAGTGAAGCGCTCAATGACCCATTGTTTCCTTCCGCTCCTTAACACCTTCAGAACCTTGGGCTGGCCTTGTCATATGCGTAAGGGTTGTTTGCTCGATAGAAACACTTATGGTAGGATTTTTTGATGAGTATCTTCCCTAGTTCCAAGAGCAAGCCAACAAAAGACCAACCCAAGGGATTTTCTATCTTAACCACACAAGTTGTAGGAATTTTGCTTGCCACTTTAGGCATTCTGGGCCTGCTCAGTATGGCCACTTTTTCTCCAGCCGATCCGATCCTTTTTGTTGACCACTCTTCCTCAAATTCTGTTCCCGAAAACGCGGTAGGCCCGATTGGGGCTACTCTCGCGTTTTCCCTCTTAACTGTTGTGGGAGGGGGAGCCTATGTTGTGCCTTTGTTGCTTGTTCTGCTGGGTTTAAGTGTTTTATGGGGAGAAAAAATTCGCATTACGACGGGAGGCCTTCTTGGATCGCTGATTGGAGTTCTATCTGTCAGTGCGCTGCTACATCTTCAATTTTCAGCCGGGCCTCAAATATCCGGGATGGATGCGCTAAGAGTTGGCCAAGGTGGAGTTGTGGGACAATGGGTGGCGGTCGGACTCGGGGCGTATTTGGCGGTCACCGGTGCCACGATCATGTTAGGGGCACTGCTACTGATTGCTTTTCTTTTGCTTGTGCCGGTATCCATTGGGCAAATTGCTCGAACAATTCTGAATCTCGGGGGACGCCTCAAAAACGCCATGGTGGAGTCGGTGAAAGAGCGAGACTGGTGGGCATCAGATGCCCACCCAAAAATGAATAAATCCATACGGATTAATCGTCAATTGGCTGCCCGTGGGGGTATTGGCACGATGGTATTGGAAACTTTGGAACCCAAGTCCAAGTTATCCACGATAAAAAGAGATGATTTGCCAGCTACAATCGAGATAACGCCTACTCTTCCACACATTGAGGAAGTCGACGACACCTTTATTTCTCGCAAGAAAATTTCAAAGTCATATCAAATGCCTTCCCCAACCGATCTGCTGGATACTCATGCTGCGCGGGCCGCGCATCAGACTGATGCGGTCCTGAAATCCCAGTCCGAAGTTCTTGTGAACACGTTGGCAAGTTTTGGGATTGAGGGGGGCGTCACGGATGTGCATCCCGGACCGGTGATTACTATGTATGAATTTGCTCCCGGCCCCGGCATCAAAGTCGCCCGCATTGTAAATTTGGCCGATGATCTGGCCATGGCCTTAAAAGCCTTAAAGGTTCGAGTGGTCGCTCCTCTCCCAGGAAAATCCACAGTAGGTATTGAGGTACCGAATCCTCAACGGGAAACGGTTGGATTGAAAGAAATGTTGACATCAGATACTTTCACCCGGGCTCGCTCAAAGTTGGCTTTGGCTTTAGGGAAAGATATTTTTGGGCGACCGGTGGTGACGGATCTCCGAACCATGCCCCATTTGTTAGTAGCAGGTGCGACAGGGTCCGGAAAAAGTGTGGGGCTGAACTGCCTGTTATTGAATATCCTGTTTACTGCGCATCCCGATGAAGTGAAGCTCCTATTAATCGATCCCAAAGTATTGGAATTGCAGGTATATGATGGGGTTCCCCACCTCATTCGCCCGGTCATCACGAATCCTAAGGAGGCGGCTCGTGGACTAGGGTGGGTCGTGCAAGAAATGGAGCGGCGTTACCAGGTGTTAGCTGAATTGGGAGTTCGAAATATTGATGCATATAATAAAAAAGTTACCGACTCTCAAGAGACGGGTTCTCCACTTTTGACCATGAAGAAGTTGAGCAAGGGCCAATCCATGAATGTGGAGGAAGGGGCCCCTTTGTTAGAGTCTTCGCAGGAAGAGCGGGTTCTGTTACCCTACATCGTTGTGGTCATTGATGAGTTTGCCGATCTGATTATGGTGGCTCCTAAGGATATTGAAGATCGCATTGCCCGACTCGCCCAAATGGCCCGTGCGTCGGGCATTCATCTCGTCTTGGCAACGCAAAGACCATCCGTTGATGTCGTAACTGGGCTAATAAAGGCTAATTTCCCTGCACGTATTGCTTATCAGGTTTCTTCCAAAATTGATTCCCGGACTATTTTGGATGCGAATGGAGCAGAAAGCCTTTTGGGGAAAGGTGATATGCTGTTTTTATCCTCCGGCACCGGTGGAATTAACAGACTGCACGGTCCCTATGTCTCCGATGAGGAAGTGCGCGGGGTAGTCGAATGGGTGAAATCCCAAGCCACTCCGGTCTATGACCCGGTGGCCTTGGAATCCGTGCAAGAACCCTCGGCGGATGAACAGGAACGAGATGAGACCTATGAGCGGGCTAGGGAATTGGTGATGACTACGGGGCAAGCCTCAGCTTCGTTTATCCAGCGTCGCTTGAGGGTAGGATATCCACGAGCAGCCAGGATGATTGAGCAAATGGAGGAGGAAGGTCTGGTGAGTGCCCCAGGGCGTGATGGGAGACGAGAGGTTTTGGCTCGAAGTACGGCCATTGCGGAGATAGGATGATGCCACTGTTGTTTCTGCGAGGTGCGCTCTTTCTCGTCATCGTTGGTTTTTTAATGATGCCTGTATCCGATACCTCGGCCGCCTCCGCTTCTGCTTCCCTCATGGAGGATGTCGCTGGGAAAGTTGATGCTCGTTATGCTCAGACCAAAGATTTGCAAGCTGACTTTGTCCAGGAAACCATTCTTGAGGGATTTACCTCGGGGTTTACGTCTTCAGGGCGGCTCTATTTAAAAAAACCTGGATTGCTTCGATGGGATTATCTTCACCCATCCGAAGAGCAGATTTATGTGGATGGTGATCAGGTGATGATGTATGTCCCTGAGCATCAGCAGGTGGTCAAGGGAGCCCTTACGCAAATGGCCGCGTCCAAGGGTCCTCTTGCGCTTCTTCAGGGGGCAGGAAACCTTTCTCAGCAATTTACGATTTTGGAATCCACAGAAAGCTCGGGGGATGTGGACAAGTTCCCGAGTCTCACACTGGTCCCAAAGCCTGTTGGCCAAACCCCTCCAACTATCAAGAAGATTGTACTCAAGCTCTTTCCTGATACATATTTCATTCAGGGTATCACTCTGTTTGAGGTGAGTGGGAATATCTCCCGTGTGATGTTTGACCACATTCAAGCGAATACGGGTCTTTCGTCCAGTCAGCTCACCTTCGATGTTCCGCCTGATGTCGTGGTAGTCGAGCTACCCTGATTGCAGCATTCGGGTCTATCGTTTTAGATGGTGTTCTCTGATAAGGAAAAGGTGGAAAGAAATGGCTGAGCGCATCTTGGTTGTTGATGACGACAAGGGAGTTCGGGAGGCCTTGTCAGAGTTCTTGCTATCGTTGGGTTATACCGTCGTGATGGCCGAAAATGGTGAAGAGGCTTTGAGCCAGTATCGTAAGGGTGATTTTGACGTGATTATGGCGGATCTGATTATGCCCAATATGGATGGGATGGAATTGTTAAGGCGTATCCGGGACGTCAAAAATGATGAGGTGATTTTTCTGATGATCACTGGGCATCCCTCTATTGGTACAGCTGTGGAGGCTATTAATCGTGGAGCCGATGATTATATTACCAAACCCTTCCATCTCGAGGACGTAAGGTTGCGAGTCACGAAAGCGTTGGAAAAGCAAACCTTAAAAGGTCGTTTGAAAACAGCGCAAGGTTTGGCTTGGGGTTTAATGTTGTCCATTCCGCTTTGGCTCTTGTTGGGGATAATTCTGGTTATCCTGTTTAAAGGATAAGCGGCTTTTTCCTCAAGTGGTTCTTGTGTGGTCATTGCTCAATCGCCAATCCTTGATTCATTGTGAGCCTGTTGTCCTTGTTCATGCAGGCCTTATTGTGTGTTTTGGGTATTGTGGTGTTCGGTGCAAGCTCTCTTTCGGCCATTAGTGGCCAAATCACTGAAGATCCCACCAAAATTTTACAGAAATATCTTTCCCTAGATAAAAAAGGTGTTCGGTTGGAGGCGCATTCCTGGCAGGTGGTGAGGCCTTTTGTGGCTTGGCTGGAAGAACCGGTCTGGGGGCAAGTGGTTGTAATTTCTCAATATGAGGTTGTAGACGACGTGTCGCAATGGGAAATTCTTGGCGTGCTAGAGGCCAAAATTCCCGTGATCTTCGAGGTATTAGGAGCAATGCATTGGGAACGTGTAACGTATGTGACCAATCCTCATCGTGAAATACAATATTTTCATTTGAAGGCGGTTGAGGACCGGTGGCAAATTGTTGGGCCTCAATTGCCCCCACATGTGGGCCGTCAACGTCTGGCGGACTTTGTTCGTTGGGCGGAGATAAATGAACCTGGGCTGGAAAGAAAAGTTCTTTTCAATTCTTTAATACAACAACTAGAACGTAATAATAAGAAAGATACGCAGAAATGACTACTTGGCGTGCGGAAGTGTTGTTCTTTGACTTTGACGGAACTTTGATTGATTCGAAAATAGATATTGCCACATCGGTAAACTTGACCCTAAGGGATTTGGGGTTGACCACACGATCGCGGGAAGAAATCTTTAGTTTTGTGGGTGATGGGGTGAAGCGGTTATTGCGGTTATCGGTGGGGGAAGAAAATTGTGGTCAATATGAAAAAGCCCTGGAGATTTTCCGAAAACATTATTTAGAGCATTGCGTGGAAACCACACGGTTTTATCCTGGGATATGGGAAGTGCTCCATCACTATCAGGACCGCCGGAAAGCCATTGTGACCAACAAGTCTTTAGAGTATACCCTTTCAATTGTGGATGGGTTACACGCACAGGATCTCTTTCATCATGTGGAAGCTCCTCGGGATACGATGGAATTGAAGCCAGAGCCCGTGATGTTACTGCGAGCTCTTGAGGGGTTGGGCATTGATCCATCTGAAGCCGTAATGATTGGGGATAGTACGAATGATGTCCGGGCAGCTCAGGCCGCCGGCATACGATCTTGTGCTGTGGGCTATGGTTATGGGAATCGAGAAAAAGTTACGGCATTACGCCCTGATTTTTATTGTGAAAATCCGAAAGATCTTCTTGGCATGTTTTAATCAATCCTACCTCCATTTCATTTTCTTCGAGTGACGACAACTGTCAAAAGGGTACTGCTCGCCACGGGATTTTTCTAGTTGTGGCTAATGCAGGAATTCTTTTATGATCATTTGAGATTTTTGATGTTTTTTTACATTTTTTGAAATTTTTTACGAGAAGAGGTCTTGATGGCGCAACCGATTGTCACCTGTTTGGATATGGAAGGGGTGTTATTTCCTGAAATCTGGCTAGCTTTGGCGGATAACGTGGGCATCCAAGAGCTACGTCTGACCACCAGGGATGTTGCGGATTATGATGTCTTGATGAAAAAACGACTGGAAGTTCTGAAGGCGCATCGCATTACTCTTCGGGATATTCAGGATGTTGCCAATGCAATTTCTCCCCTCCCTGGAGTTCCTGATTTTATTGCGTGGTTACGTGAACGCTGTCAAATTATTATATTGTCGGACACGTATTATGAATTTGTAGCGCCACTCATGAAGAAACTCCAATTCCCTACGATTTTTTGCCATACATTGGGAGTTGATTCCCATGGGTTTATCACAGATTACTTCCTACGCCAACCTGATCAAAAGCGACATGCCGTTAGTGCGATGAAGGGTATCGGGTTCCGTGTTTTGGCGGGAGGAGATTCCTATAATGATGTTTCAATGTTAAAGGAGGCCGACGCCGGAATTTTTTTCTGTCCTCCTGATACGATTATCCAGGAATTTCCCCAATTCCCTGTAGCTCGTTCGTATGCAGAATTCCAGGAACATCTTGGGCGGGCAGGCGGCTTCTCGTCCTGATATGGGCATGCTGATGTAGGTTTGAATCCCTTTTCCCTTTTTTCGTTAAAGAGGTCTCTGTCTAATGCCAAGCAATCTTGAAGGTTTTCTGAGGGAAAGCTTTGTTGCCTTTCCCAATGGTACTTGCTAGATGTATCACGCATTATAGGTGGCTGAGACGGGTGCTGATGGTGAGGGGAAAAGGAATCAAAGAGTCCAATTTGGAAAGAGATGTAATCATCAGAAACTTGCCAGAAAATTTTTCTGGATCCTCTGAGACTGTTGGCCGCAAAGTTTTTATGCCAAGAGCACTGACAAACTTGAAAGGAGCATCTACATGAGGGTCTCTCGCATTCGCCTGTCTGTGTTGGTAATGGTGTTTTTCTGTTTCTCCACCGTAACAGGCTGTCTTGGAAAACGGGATTGGCAATATCCCCCGGTTTCTACGGGTTCATTCTTGAACGAAAAAGCTGCCTCACCAATCCCGGCCAAAGCCATTGTTCTTCCGTTAGAAGATTTGAGAGGAAATGAGGTAAAAGAGGAATATTGGAAAGCTGCTATTCCCCTGGTTCCCTATGGGGATACGCAATATCAACGTCCTGAAACTGTGAAGCACCCAGAAGAGGTTGATGTCGTCAAGTTTGATCCGACTAATGATCTTGCTCAGTCCATCGCTGCGGAATTAAGTCATGCAGGAATTTTTTCCTCGGTCAACTTTGCCAAAGATGAAGGACAAGAACCGGCAGATCTGGTCTTTCGAGGCCGTCTCCGTTCTACCGATTGGAGCCGGCGATTGTATTCGTACCTATTCGCTCCCGTTGGAGTGGTTTTTTGGATGTTAGGTCTTCCCATGAGTGAAACCACTACCGCTTTGGAGATGGATCTTCGACTAACTCCCCTAAGTGACCCGTCGAAGGTGTTATGGAATATGACGATGGAATTCGAAGGGAAGCAGCTCGATGGACCATATTATGGTCTTGAGAATGCGGCCGAAAGTTATCCTGAGGCTCTACAGGAGGCCTTAAAGCCAGCAGTTGCAGATTTAATTGGCCTAGCCAACGAGGACCCCAACCGTCTAATGCCACGCTAAGTGATTGAAATTATTGGCATGTGAAAAATCAAGAAAAAATATGAAATATCTGGTTGATATTTGGCCAGCAGAAGATTATTTTAATCTTCAGGAATCGTAAAAACGGCCGATAATGATTAGGAAGCACTGATATCTTGCAATGACTTTTGTTGGCGTCTCTCATGAATTCATGAGAGCGTATCCTTTTCATTCAAGATTTCAGGCATTTGGTTCTATTTTTAAATGGAAGAAATCGTCGTATTGGTGACGGTAAGTTCTGAAGCTGAGGCTACAAGCCTGTCAAGGATCTTGGTGGAAAACGGATTAGCTGCCTGCGTCAATATTATCCCAGGGGTGCGATCAATTTTTAAATGGGATGGGAAAATTTCTGAGGAACAGGAATTTTTGTTGTTGGCAAAAACCGGGAGACAGGCGTTTGACCAATTAGTTACTATGGTAAAAGCCAATCATAGTTATGCCGTTCCTGAGATCATTGCTCTTCCGATTCAGCTTGGGAGTGAAGAATATTTAGCCTGGATTCAAGATGCCACCAAGACCCGAGTAGGCATGGCCGAAGGGTAATGGAAGGTGTATTTGGCGTTATTGTCTGTAATTTTAAGAACCTTAGAAGTTCTTAACTTTTTAATTTTGGTGAATTATGAAAGAATCTGAAGATGCCTTGACGGTGATCATATTTCGAGGTGCACGTTCAAATCCTTGGCGCCTCAAATTCAGGAAGTCTTTTGTGAAATATGGAATGATTGTTGGGTTAGTGTTGCTGCTCGTTCAGGGTGGGGTAATTACGCATTATGTTTACCAGTGGAGCCAACTCAGTGAATTAGGAGAAATAAAGCAAGAATTAAGTACGTCACGTGCTCGAACCAGCAATTTTTCAACAGAAGTAGATGGAATGAAAAGGCGAATGTTGGTGTTGGAGACCCTCAATCGGAAGCTTCAGACCATGTTTGGTCTGGAGGCGGATGAGATTCAGGGGTTGCCTACTGGCCTTCCTGGGCAGGGGGGAGAAGAATTGCCATATGAGGAGGTGCCATACGATGGGTTGCAAGAGGAGGCATCTTTGGAGTCCAAGCCTGCAATTGAAAAGACCGGTATCCCAGCAGTCTCTGGTTTAGATGCGGCCATGGATCGAAAAATAACCGAGATTAAAACTGGACTAGAGTGGCTAAGCCAACAAACTGAATTAGAAAATAAAATTTTAGAAGAACTTTCTGCCGCAGCTCAGCAAAAAGCTGATCAATGGGCTTCCATTCCTTCCATCTGGCCAGTTAAGGGTGTCTTAACTTCAAAATTTGGTCCCCGCGTCTCTCCTTTTACAGGGAAAAAAGCCTTGCATGCAGGGATTGATATAGGTGCACCAACTGGCACAGAGGTTCGGTCCCCCGCTTCGGGAAAAGTTGTTGTAGCCGCTTATGATGGGCGTATGGGGAAATTTGTTCGTATTGATCATGGTTACAGCATAGAAACAACCTATGGTCATATGTCGAAAATTAATGTGAAATATGGGGATAAAGTTCAAAGAGGCGATCTTGTTGGTCTTGTCGGGAGCACGGGAAAGTTTTCTACAGGACCCCATCTGCACTATCAAGTGGCTGTGAATGATAGAGTCGTAGATCCCATTCATTACATTTTGGATTAGCCAGCCCCCCACATCAGCTCTGGGAGATACGTCAGGCATCTTCCAGGTTAGTCGGGCATTTCTTTCCTACAACCCTTCCATCTTCTTCTGAGAATTTTGGGACAAAAGACCTAAGCAGTTTTATTCGAGACTGGGTCTTCTTTTATAGATGGTGGGCCTTCTTTTGTGTTGAATTATCCAATTTAATTTCATAGATTAACATTGAAGACGCTGAAGAATTTTTGTTTGTTGTAGGACATTTAAGAAAGGCTCAGGATACTCTGGGGAAATTAATTGAAAATTTAAGTCTAACGGTTAAATTGACAATAATTTATTTCCTTTGTTATTTTGTCGTTTTGCTGGGTGATTTTACCTAGCAGAAAATTTTGTGAAAAAATTAAGATGGTGATGGTTACTTTTGTTTTTAACCAAGGAGGAGGCCCAATATGAGTCTCGATTACGTAAAATTCACGCCAGGTTTCGGAAAATTTATGCCAAAAGAATATCGGGATATGGTCGAGCATGGTCCATTTGGAAAGAAGACCTCTGTGTCACAAGTGGGTACGTTTAAAGAAATCTTAGAGGAACATCCCATGTGTGCTGGGTGTGCGATGACGTTGTTTATCCGATTGGCTATCATTGCATTCCCTAACCCGGAAGATACGATTACCGTCGGGACAGCAGGATGTGGGCGTCTGGCCATTTCCCAGGCGGCTATTCCTTTTGTCTATGGAAATTATGGTGATCAAAATGGGGTGGCCAGTGGTTTGTCTCGTGGACTTAGGTTGCGTTTTGGTGATAAACCCAAAGACGTTGTGGTTATGGCCGGAGATGGGGGAATGGCTGACATTGGTTTTGCACAGACGTTACATTCCTGGTTTCGAAAAGAAAAATTTACGACGATCATGTTGGATAACGAGGTTTATGGAAATACGGGTGGTCAAGAAAGCGGAATGACCAACAAGGGTCAAGTTTTGAAGATGGCGCCTTTGGGCAAAAAATTTGAAAAGATGGATATGTTAGGTATGGCCAAGGTTGCAGGGTGTGCGTATGTGGCGACGGTGGTTCCCAACAACCCAAGAAGAGTAGAGAGTGTCATTAAGAAGGCGGTTTTGATTGCACGAGAAGTGGGCCCTACGTATATCCAAGCCTATACCTCCTGTAACATTGAATATGCAATTCCAACAGATAAAGTGATGGAAGATGCCAAAGATGTCGAGAATGATCGTTATGCATTTTCTGAATATCTTACGGACGAAGCCAAGCAGCATTTAGCTGAATTATACGGATATAAAGAATATCTCCCGAAGCCGGCAGCTGCAGTGGCAAAAGGGTAGTCTACTTCCTCAGATAAGGGAAGAATGGTTTAGGTGCTTTTAAAAGGTATGATAATGGAGGTGGAAAATGGCTATTCGTTATAACATTCGTATGGCAGGGGTTGGTGGCCAGGGGGTGGTGACTGCATCCCACATTTTTAGCACGGCGGTCATTAATGCTGGAGGGGAGAGCACCATCGTTCCATTTTATGGGTCTGAAAAGCGAATGGCTCCCGTAGAAAGTTATGTGCGGGTCTCGAATGAGCCAATTTATGAAATTGGAGAAATTACCTTTCCTCATATTCTAATGGTCTTTCATCCGCAGTGCATCACCCATGGAAAGAGTTACACGAATCCTTTCTATTATGGGTTAAAAAATGAGGGAGTCGTTCTTATCAATAGCAACACACCCATGAATCTTGAACCGGACCAAGCAGCAGAATTGAAAGATCTAAATGCTAAAATATATTACCTCCCGGCTACCCAGATGTCGCTAGATGTGGCGGGAATTGATTTGGCCACCAACATGGCTATGGTTGGAGCAATCGGGGCAATTACGGGACTTTCGACTTTAGAGGCCTCGGGTACGGCTGTGAAAGACAGATTTCTCGGAAAAGGTTTTGTGGTGTCAGGCGGAACCGCCGCATTGGATAGTGTGGTGGAAAGAAAGTTCAAGAAAAAAGCAGAATTGATTGAGAAAAACTTAGCGGTGGTAAAGGCTGGTTGGGATTACGCCGTCGAGAATGGATGGACATTAGGAGCTTCCTCAATGGCCGACCAAACAACTAGTGCAGCAGCTAAAGCAGCAAAGGCTTCGGTCTAAAAAGAGAAAAAAGAAATTGAAAGGGGAGAGCGATGTATCTTGTTGCAAATATAGATATAGATATTTGTGCTGCAACCAGCTGTAAGTTGTGCACACAATACTGTCCGGAAGCCAATACGATTCAGTATGATACGGAAGCGGGAAAGGACAGGGGTTTAAAGTATGGATCGGCCTATGTGGCCGTCGATCGTTGTAAGGGTTGCGCACAATGCGTCTGGGTTTGTGACAATATGGCCAAGCACCATGCTATTAAAATGGAAATGATCGATCAAATCGGGGATGCTGCACTCACTGAAAATATTTCATACTTGGAAAAAAATACCAAAGCGGTACTTGCTAGTCCGCTAAAGGGATAATCTAACAAAGTCTTTTCATTTTCCAGTCATTTTATACTCATCAATCGGAGTTCAACGTGGAATTAACCAAAGAACTAGAAAATGCGATCGTGGCTCCAGGACCACAGGGTTTCCATCCTCCATCAGCTGCAGAGCTGGGTGTGCTGACTCCAGACTCAGGAATGGGCCTAAAGTTCGGGCATATTGTTGAGGAAGAACGGGCGTTGGAAGCTATGGCGCATTCGATGTTCACAAGGAAGAATGCCACCATCTTTCCTGGACCGATGGTCTTATGGGCATGGAATGACCATGCTGCGGACAAGGCGAAGGCGGTCTTGGAATTAGCCGCCCAAATTCCTGACGTATTGATTATTCCAATGCCAGATTATAGACCAAAGTATCCAAAAGTTGAGCCAGAGGAAGTCATCAACCCTAATCATCCCAATCTTACGATATGGGGTAATAAGATTGAGGCTTGTATCTTTATTGGTGTGCATTGTCACTATGCTAATTTGACCCTCAAGATGATCCGAGCTGGAACCAATTGCTGGACTTCTGCTATTTGCGCGGAACAAGGCCATGAGGATGCCATGTTCACAGTTCGAGATTCTGATGCCGCCAAAATTAGGAGAGCCGCAGCCGTGTTTAAGAGGGTGCGGGAAGAAATGGGGATCAAATTGCCAGAAAATAGCAATAATGTTCGTTTTACCGGACTACAATCCAAGGTCCATGGAGGCAAAACACACACCAATCCACTGGATTTCAGTATAGAGAGCCCTGTTGATGGGAACGCAGCGGCGTTTGGCCATAAAGCTGAACACATGCAAAAAGAAGCATGATTATATTTGTGAAATTTTACTTAAGTAATAAGGGGGTAAAACCATGAGCGAAGCCCTTGAATCAGAAGTTAAAACCAATCCCCAAGGTGATCCAATTACCAGTGCACCGGAAGCACCATCGATTGATAGTGCAAAAGGAAGAAAAGACCCTCATGGTGATGCAAAAAATCAGCGGGTAGTCTCTCCAGAGTATATGTTTTCTGAGGCTCCTCGTGAACGGGAATTTATTACTGGTAGTGAATGTGCAAAAGAAGCAGTGAGGCGTTCGAATGTAGATATGTCCGTGGCCTATCCTATTACCCCGCAAAGCGAAACATTGCAGCTAATTGGGGTTTTGTATGGGGAAGGGTATGTGAAGGAATTTTATCGAGGCGAAGAAGAGTATGGCGTCATGTCGGCAATTGCCGGGGCCTCGCGCGCAGGTGTTCGAGCCTTTACGGCCACTGCAGGTCCTGGAACATTACGAGGTCTTGAGCCCATCGTTTCGTGGGCTGGTCACCGCCTTCCCGCCGTTTGCATGTTTACCTGCAGAGTCGTCAATGCTCCGCTGGCTATCCAACCCGATAATATTGAAATTGCCTATCTTTTAAACAGTGGAATGCTCGTTTTTCATGCTGAAAATCAACAGGACTTGTTCGATTTTATTATGAAGGGCTTTATTATCAGTGAAAAAAATGATGTAACGCTCCCGGTAGGGGTTTGCTGTGATGGATTTTTTGTGACTCATGCTCGCGGATATTGTTCGATGCCGGATCGGGGCCTTAAGCTCCCACCTCGAGATCCTTACCGAGGGTCGGTACCGGTCTTGGATGCGGAAAACCCTCCAGCTCGATTGTCTCGTGATGCTCCAGTTCAAAAATCTAATTTTATGGCCTATAACATACACGCGGTGTGGCAGCAGGAAGTATGGGCTGGTGTGGAACGTTCACGAAAATATATAAATCAATATATGGATGGATTGTTAGAAGCTCAGGATGTGGAAGACGCAGATGTTCTCCTTGTAGCTTCGGGGAGTGCAGCGGCCCAATCCCGCGAAGCAGT